>CAXMMZ010000226.1:0-5318 GCA_964194565.1 Arenicellales bacterium | reverse complement strand
CACTTGCATAAAGGCCGGCCGCAATTCCTCAAACTGATCAATGTGATAGCAATTCGGTTTGGTCACTCCACCCGCAAGCCCGCCGGCTTCATCCCGCTTCAGCCACATCATCTCCGGTTCGGTACCCGCACGCATATGCATACCGTACTTTTTCTGGAATTCTTCGTGGATAATGCGGAGATTACCGCGACAGTCCGAGGTTAAATGCGCACCTGGATTGACCTTCTCTTCACGGTTGCGAAAGCAAGTACAGAATACGCGCGCAACGCGTTTATCCCATGGCAATTGTGCGAAAGTCTCCGGATCAGCAATGCCGACTAATTCTGAAGCCTCCGGGCCATAACCAATATATTGACCATGACGATCAACAAATAGATTAGCGGTTGAACCATAGACTAATTGGAAGCCCCTGTCGGCGACACGCTCCCAGTGATCGGCCGGGATACCCTTGCCGACAATACGGCCGGTAACCGATACAAACTGAAAGTAAATATAAGTAATGCCGAGCTGTTTAATTTTTTCGCGCACCTGTTTGACCAGATCGGCACGGCCCGGCGCGTTAACATGTCTTTCAAGATCAGTTGAATGCTGACCCGATGCGCGACGCGAACGTATCGCGGTTTTCTTTGTTGCTTTTTTTCCGGTCTTTTTTGTCGTTTTTTTGCTTACTTTTTTTGCTGCTTTTTTAGCTGTTTTCTTTTTGACGGCCATACTTTCCTCCGGCTATGTTGATTTATACAAAAAGTTTAGGAGTCTCAATTAGTTTTTTTGCGTTTGCCCGATCAACTCCATGGATCGGGACTATTGGACACTGGGTGCAATTTACGTTCGGCGTAACGCGAAAATCGAAACGGTTCCAATAACGCCCGGGTGTCGCCACATATTTCACCCGCCACTAGCTGGCCCACTCGGAGAATTTTGTAACCGCGAATTGAGTCGGCGATAAAATAACAATTTTCCCGGAACACGTCGAATATCGGGAAACTGTCCGGCGTAAACGCGCCGATACCTCCCGAAGGCACTTTCTTGTATTCCGGAATCTGCCCTTCAAAGTGTCTTCGCCCAGGGGCCAACTCCTACCACGACATATCGCCCGCCAGTCGCTGAATATATTCTGCATGTAGTCATTGGAATTCTTTTCGCCGTCAATAAAGACCGACTCGTAATGCGATGCCTTATGCACCCGCAGTAATCACTGTTTTATCGACAACCAGAATATCTTCGCCACTGCCTTTACCACGCATTTTGAGCTCAAACGCCAGATGACGGGCCGTGCTGAGTCCGTGGATACCGGCGCCGATGATCAAGTATTTAACGCGTGTCGGATATGCCATGATTTATTACACTTAATGTGTTGATTTGAATGCGACGTTTATAGAGATTTATCTAGTCCAATTTTGTACCAATATCTACTTCGAGTCTAACCGCCATTGAATATTAGAGTAAATGCTCTACCACAAGCAAGAGAAGCAGTGTATTTGATTTCTATCAAATTTGCGCATTCTTATATTCCAATGGACTAAACCATTAATGTACCAAAAACGCTCAGATTGATAACCAATCCTGCCAAGTAGTCATGTTGAACCAGATGCGATTTCGAGTTCCCGCCCGGTAGTCACCCAAACTAACGCGAATAAAGTTGCACCGTCGCGGCCGGGCATACACCGTCGGGGCTCGGCCCACACGAATGGTTGTGGATGAGCCGTGAGGATACTTCCGACGCCGCGATTCATTTTATCGTTCGACGCAGTTTCGCGGATTATCGCAGGCGCTGGCTCGAAGACGCGGCATTGGAATACAGGTATCGTACCGAGACCGCCGACGCGACGACATAGCGTCGACCGCAGCTGATCGCTGCGGTGACCGTACACGGTTGATCTAATGTTAATAATCGGTGTAATGACGCCGGAGTAGCATTTATGAATCCAACCTACGTAGTTACGAACTCCCAATCTGTCCGGTGGCAATAGGTGGAACTGGCAGATGAGGTCGAGGTGAAGCTGCCCGGCGCGGCGAACGGTCAAACGATGGAGCTATATCGATTGGCGCCTCGTACTTCGTATCTCGATCATTTTCATTACGGACCGGAGTTTGTTTACCTGGTTGAGGGACGAGCAAGACAAAACGGCCAATGGTTGAGAGCGAGGTGGGCCAGCATCGGAGAAACCGGAACATTTGACAGTGAAATTCTCAGTGGCGATAAAGGCTGCGTGTTCCTTACCGTATATACTGCGTCAAGGTATGTGGACACATGAGTGCTAACACGTGTGTGTATTTGACGAGGGAAACGATGGTTGATTTTCTGTATGTGCGGCGGCGTGCCACTTACACGAGACATTATCTGGCATGAACCACACCAACACGACGGCCCGAACTACGAGCGGTGGGTGTTTATGTGGCGCCGTTCGCTACGAGATACACGGTGCGTTGCGCGATGTTGTTAACTGCCACTGCGAACAATGCCGCCGGACCCACGGCCATTTTTCGGCCTACACCAAATGCGCGCGCAGCGCGCTTAAATTGACTGCAGCGGACACGCTCGAGTGGTACGCATCTTCGGCCGCCGCGCGTCGGGGCTTTTGCGCGACGTGTGGATCGAGCTTGTTTTGGGAGCCGTCGAACGACAGTGGCATTAGCATTGCGGCCGGTACGCTCGACTCACCGACCGGGTTGCATACGATTCAGCAGATTTTCGTCGATGGTGCCGGTGACTACTACGATATCGACGATAGGCTGCCGCAACTGCCCGGCTCGATGTCGCAATGATCCAAGCCGTTCCCGGGCTCGATGATCGCGCCATGGCATTGCGTAATCATTTTCTTGGCTGGCAATGCCGTGTGCGCCAATACGCGATACGTTATGACGCGGGCCGACCGTCTGACGGCATGCGCCCGGTGCTTACGGTGGCGGGACACACTCCACCGATGTCCCGGCGGGTAACCACTGTGCTAATCAAACAGGACTCGGCGGCCATTACCAAGCAGTTCCGGTATATGGTGTTGAAAACCAATGATCCGAGCGAGCGTTACGATGCGGCCTTGAAGTGTCTTGCTGCTGGTTACTATCAAAAACCGCACGAATTTTCCGATCGACTCACGGCGTTATTCGCAATCGAATCGCCATTAGCGGAAACGACAGCGATCGCCAGCATGTGTACCCTCGATTTCGACCACGCGAGTCAACGTTACCGGCTACCGTGTGCGGTACGAGTGCTGTCCGCTAAAGACAGCGCGTTCCAGGCCACTTATTGGCACAACCGGCTGTTTAATCCAGCCATGCCGAGCGATGTGCGAATTCTTGAATTTGCGCCGGATTGGCTGCAGGGCGAGGCGGACCCGCCTTCGCCTTAGCGTGTTGTTACCGGCGTATCAGTGACCGCCGGCGCAAGGAAGAGCTTGATTTTTAAGTTGATTTTATTGATAAACGATACCAAAACAATACCAATAAGCGGTCCTTTCCCCGGTATTAACCATTTTGTAATGCCGGGATAATTGCTCTACTATATGGCGCAGCCACGATGGCTTCATGGTTATTCGCCAGCGACGGCACGACAATTGACAACCCGTTTAAGGGGGAGGTAAATCGATGGATAATGAACTCAGTTCGCTAGTGGTCATCTTTACCGAGTTCTATTATTGGCTCACCGTCGTTTTAATGTTTTTGATTCACATCGGGTTCTGTATGTATGAGGTGGGTGCCTCGCGTCACAAGAACCATATGCATACGCTCATGAAGAACACCATGCTCATTCCGCTGGTGACCATTACGTTCTTTTTCTTCGGTTGGTGGATTTATTTTGCGTTTCCAAACGGCCCGTGGATAACTGGTGGGATTACGTTCGCCGATGCGGCACAGGCACGGCCCTGGGATCCGTTAATGGGCGCCCATATGGGTGGTGCCGGTGACCCGGGCGGCTGGGCGCGCATCAACGGCGTGTTCTGGGCGGCATTTTTACTGTTCTCGTGGACCGCGGCATCGATCGTCTCGGGGTCGGTAATTGAACGGATCCAGTCCGGCGCGTTTTGGATCTTGGCCGTATCGATCGGCTCGGTGTTTTGGATAATCGACGCGTCTTGGGGTTGGCATTCCGCCGGTTGGATGGTGCAACTGCTCGGCTACCACGATGCGTACGCCTCCGGCGTGATCCACGCTATTGCCGGGGGTTTCGCGTTAGGCATTTTGGTGGTGCTGGGGCCGCGTATCGGTAAGTTTGCCGCGGACGGCACACCACGCAATATCAACCCGCGTAATCCGTGGCTCGTAACGATCGGCTTGTTTCTGATCTACACCGGGTTCTGGGGATTCTATGTGGCCTGTAACATACCGATGTGGGACGTGCAGAGCGGCGACGGCGTATTTTACTCGGCGACGAATATTTATCTCGCACCCACGACACTGAGCGCGATCACCATGAACTTTCTGATGTCGCTCGCGGGCGGCTTGCTGGCCGGGTATTGGATCTCCAAGGGCGACGCGTTTTGGACGTACTCCTCGGGCCTCGCGGGCATTATCGCAGCCTCAGCGGGTAACGACCTCTACCATCCGATCCAAGCAATGTTCATCGCCATTATTGGTGTGATCGTCATGTATAAGATGCACTATTACATGGAGCGGCGTTTTAAGATCGACGATGCGGTCGGTGCGGTGGCAGTGCATGGTTACGCAGGCTTTTTCGGCGTCGTCATCGCTGGATTCATGCTGTGGGGCTACCCGTCGTCTCCGGATGCCAGTTATGCGAGCATCAATCCGTTAGGCCAGTTGCTTGGCGCCATCATAATGTTCGGCCTGCTGGGTTTTCTGCCGGGTTGGAGTATCGCCAAGATCTTGAACGGTATGGGAATACTGCGCATACCTCGTGAAATTGAAATCATGGGGCTCGATGTGGCGGCCGGCATTGGATTACAGACGGAAGAGCAAGGCATCATCGATGCCGAACGTGAAGCAATTGCCAAGCTTGGCAACTAACGCTGAGGAGGACTGATTAATGTCAACCGGAAGTTTTGAAAACTGGGCAGGCAATATCTTGGAAATTGGACCGATCTATCCGTTTGTAGGCTTCGAATTTGTACTGTTCCTTGCCGGCATGGCGTTTTGGATAGCCTGGCAAATTTGGCAGATCCGCCAGGAGAAGCGAACCTATAACCAAGAAAAACAGCAATTCGGAAGCGCGGAGTCCCTGCGAAAAATTGTAGGCTCCGAGGATCCGAAAAACCCCTGACGAGGTTAGGAGTTTATTGATCGATGCCCCCTGCGCCGGAAACGGCGCTGGGGGTTTATTTTTGCAATTCGGCTTGTTGCACGATTGCCGGAATTTTGTC
>CAXMMZ010000225.1:0-4685 GCA_964194565.1 Arenicellales bacterium | reverse complement strand
ATGACGGCTTGATCATTGCCCCCAACCACGCTAGGTTCTGCGCAACGACTGCACGCCTACGAAAACACAAATGCTTGAGCTGCGCCCAAACTGCGAATGCTGCGACAAAGATCTTCCGCCCAATTCGACGGAGGCTCGGATCTGCTCATTCGAGTGCACATTCTGTGCGACCTGCGTCGAGACGAGGTTGTTTGATGTGTGTCCGAACTGCGGCGGCGGGTTTGCGCCGCGCCCGATCCGCCCGCGCATAGACCACCGAGGCGGGTATTGTTTAAAGAATTATCCAGCGTCGAAGCGGCGCATAACGCAGGAGATTAACAGCGAACAACATGGTGCGTTCGCGTCGCCCCTCAAACATTTACCACCGGTCAAGCGTTGACACGGGTAATAACGCTGCGCAGCTCCCCCAGTTACCCAAAATGATATTAGAGATCGCAATGCTCGATGTGAAGCCGGGTCGGGCCCAACAATTCGAGGTTGCATTCGCTGATGCGCAATCAATCGTCGCGTCGATGCCGGGTTATATCTCTCACCGATTGCAAAAGTGCATCGAGGATGCGGATCGCTACGTGTTACTCATCGAATGGGAAACATTGCTCGATCACACCGAGGGGTTTCGAAATTCCGAGGCCTATCAGCGCTGGAAGGATTTGTTGCACCACTTTTACGATCCGTTTCCGGTGGTTCAACATTACGACGCCGTCGCACATTGTAGTAGTGAATAAACCGGACGTATGTATTGGAAGTCACTGAAGATAGCGCTCCGATATAATGGACTCATCGGGTAACAAAATCGAATGTCCCAACTGCGGACAAACCATAGATGTACAAGACATTTTGTACCATCAAGTCGATGCGCAACTAAAGAAGAAATACAACGACGAGCTGCTTCGGGAAAAATCTAAATTCGAGAGCGAACGCAGCGCGCTAGGCGCCGACCGGGAACAGCTGGAAAAGGAGAGGCAGCAGCACGTGCAACAGGTCGCCGCTGCCGTCAAAGCCGGAATTGAGTCGGAGCGGAAACAACTGACAGCCAGCATAAAAGCCGAAATTGATGAGCAACAGTCTAAGCAACTCGATTCGCTGCGGAGCGAATTGACCGAGAAATCCGAGCAACTCAAGGAATTCAATAAAGCCAAATCCACTATTGAACGGCTGACCCGTGAGAAAGACGGACTTAAAGATGCCATCGAAGCCGAATCTGAGAAAAAGCTAACCGAACTGCTTGCCACCGAGCGAGAGCGAATAACCAAGCTCGAATCAGAGCGGTCAATGCTGCGGCTGTCCGAGAAGGAACATGTGATCGCGCAGTTGAACGAGCAGCTGAAAGATGCACAAAGGAAAGCAGAGCAAGGCTCCATGCAGTTGCAAGGCGAAGTCCAGGAGCTGGCTATCGAAGACTGGTTGCGCGCGCAATTTCCGTTGGACGAAATCGTGGAAATCAAAAAGGGTGCGCGCGGTGCCGATTGTTTGCAGATCGTCAATACTCAAACTCGGCAAAACTGCGGAAGCATTTACTACGAGAGCAAACGAACTAAAGGTTTTCAGCCCACATGGCTCGAAAAATTCAAGAACGACATACGAGAGAAAAATGCCGATATCGGCGTATTGGTGACGGAGTCCATGCCCAATGACATGCCCCGTATGGGTCTAAGGGACGGCATATGGGTGTGTAGTTTCGACGAGTTCCGCGGGCTCTGTTGGGTGTTAAGAGAGTCCGTCGTTCGCGTCAGCCTGGCAATAGCTACCCAGGAAAACAAGGGCGACAAGATGACGATGCTCTACGATTATCTCACCGGCAATGAATTTCGGCTCCAGGTTGAAGCTATTGTAGAAGGATTTACCCAGATGAGTCTGGACTTGGACGCCGAAAAGCGTTCGATGCAAAGTTTATGGAAAAAGCGCGAGAAGCAAATTCAAAAAGTGTTGTTGAACACCAACCACATGTACAGTTCGATCAAGGGGATCGCAGGCAACGCCGTGAAGTCGGTGCCATTGCTCGAACTGCCTACCGATGACGAGTCAGGGCCGAATAAATAGTCGTTTCTGAAAGCTGTCATATTTGGCCGTCGCCGGTGTTAACGTCTCTCCTCAAAGCGGGTTTTCGCGGCCAGCGAAGCCCGAGTAATCCTAGCGGTCCGCGCCGATCTCGTGTCGGCGCACTGCGATTTCCGTGGCCAACGGTCGGGTGCATAATTCTGACGCCGGCGCCGCCACCCGGCGCAACGCGTTTGTCGGCGCGCTTGCGATGCGTTACCTTATCAATCCGCGGCAGCCACGATGGGGCTCGCGATCGGCATAATTCGGCGTAGACGTGATGATCGATAGCAACGATACTTTTGATGACACGTGGCCGTTCGCGCCGTGCTTCCACGAGATACCAGCCACTGGCGATGCCGCGGCGTTCCGCCTGCACTATGTAGACCAAGGCGCGCGGGATGCGGAGCCAATTATCTGCCTGCATGGCGAACCGACCTGGGGTTATCTGTATCGCAACATGATACCGCCGCTGGCTTTGCGCCACCGGGTGTTGGTCCCCGATCATATGGGATTCGGAAAGTCCGATACGCCATCGGATCGCGACTATACCCTCAAATCCCATGTCGATAATCTGACCCATTGGATAGAAACCCTGGATTTGGAAAACATTACGTTTGTGATGCAGGACTGGGGCGGCCCTATTGGCACGCAATTCACAGTGCGATATCCACAACGCGTAAAGCGAATGTTTTTTGCCAACAGCCTTGCCGGTTACGGTGCAGCCGGTCGTAAGGACTTGCCGCGATTACAGGATAGCCGCTGGTTTCGGTGGATCGGTGACGGTCTGGAGAGCGGACGTACTGAAGCGGTGCTTAGTCATCTGGGCAGCACGGTGTTGTCGGTCATGAAGATTCCCGGTTTTGAAAATTCGGCGGCGGTGACGGACACGTGGATACGGGCATACTCGGCGCCGTTTACGACACGACCAGAGTGCGTCGGCGCCATCGAGTTCCCGCTCGACGCGTATCACGTTCGCATCCGCGACTACGTACAACAGGGCGCGGCCGGACTTGCCGCGCTGAAGCGAGTCCCGGCAATGTTGGCGGAAGGAATGCGCGATCACGCAATTCCACCGGATCTGGCAATTGGTGATTTCCAAGGACTCTGGCCAGAGTGGCCGGTGGTGCGATTAGCGAATGCCGGACACTACTGTCAGGAGGACGCCCCCAATACACTGGCGTCACTTATTGATCAGTTTATCCAGAGCAATCCATGAGGTCCGTCATTGAAGCACGGCTATCTATGTAAATTGATACAATGACTTTCGCGGGTTTCACACTAACCGGTCAGATTGCGCTGGTCACCGGCAGCGGCCGCGGGCTCGGGCTGGAGATTGCCAAGGGACTTGCCGCAGCCGGGGCCCATGTGTTGATTAACGGCCGAACAGCTACCGTGTTGCAGGTAGCCATTGCGGACATCAGGTCTGCAGGCGGTACCGCTGATGCGATAGTTTTCGATATCTCCGACGAAGACGCGGTTGCGGAAAAGTTCGACTTTATCGACACGCAATACGGCGGACTGAGTATCCTCGTCAACAACGTCGGCCTGCGTGATCGCCGCGGATTGTTCGAATTTAATATCGACGCTGTACGTCGTTTGCTGGAGGTTGATCTCGTAGCACCGTTTAATCTGTCGCGCCGCGCGGCCACAACGATGCAGCACAAAGGCTACGGCCGAATTGTAAATATCACCTCGGTCGCCGGCCCAGTGGCGGCTGCCGGTGACGCGGCCTACACTATCGCAAAGGGTGGATTGGACGCTTTGACTCGAGTATTAGCGGCGGAAGTCGGTCATTTCGGAATCACTGTCAATGCGGTCGCGCCGGGATTTTTCGCTACCGAATCCAACGCTGTGAAACGAGCGGACCCATCGATCACGGATTGGTTGCAACACAGAACCTCGCTGCGACGCTGGGGTGAGCCGGCAGAAATTACCGGTGCTGTGGTATTTCTCGCGTCGCCTGCCGCGTCATATGTGACCGGGCAGGTGTTAGCGGTCGACGGCGGACTGTCGGCGCATTTCTAGTGGCAGTATGAATTTCCCGAGCGCAGTTTCGACTTGTTCATGAAGGAAATCTCATTGTGGAAAACACTCGATAGCCGATCGACCGTTACGCCGCACCGGATCGCCATTGCACCCGCTGAAATCGCGCCCTAATATTTGGAATAATCGATGCTGAGGACCGACTCCATGAATAAAATTGACTTTGAGCGCGACGGAATCGTCTGGCCGATCCGCGGCCTCCCGGCGGACGAATCGGCTACGCTGGAAACTCGCTACCTGGAATTTCAGACCGAGGCAACGCGCATACGTGGCCGCCAGACTCATATCAAACCGCACTTGATCTCAACATGGTTGGACGACATCGCCCATAACCCGATTATTCTCGACGCGGTCGAGACCGCACTGGGTCCTAACCTTCTATTATGGGAAACGGACTTTTCCATCAAGGCATCCGGGAGCGGTTCCTGGATCCCGTGGCATCAGGATACCCCTTACTGGAACCTATCGAGCCACGATGTGGTGAGTGTGTGGCTCGCGATCACCCCTGCGACCCGCGCCAACGGTGCGATGCAGGTAATCCCCGGTACACACCGCATGGGCTCGCTCGGAACAATCGATTTCGAGGGCGACCCACACGCCGG
>CAXMMZ010000224.1:0-14494 GCA_964194565.1 Arenicellales bacterium | reverse complement strand
TTTGACGTAGGAGCCGGCCTCCGTAAGCCGTTCAACGACCACTCCGCCGTACGGCGCGCGAATTTCGGCGTCGTCGAGGTTAATTTGTGCCATGCGCAGGTTGGCGCGCGCCGTGGCAACCGAGGCTTGCGCTTCGGCGACCTGCGCCTGGGCGATGACCTCCGCCTGCAACGCATCGTCGTATGCCGCACGCGTCGTCGCTGCCGAATTTTTGAGTCGTGCGAGCCGGTCGACATCCTGCTGAGCGAGCGCCACTTCGGCTTTGCGCGTATTCAGCGCGGCCTGGCTCTCTGCGACCCGCGCTTTGGCCAGGTCCCGCTGGACGGAAAGCATCGCGGTATCGAGCACGGCGACGATTTGATCCGTTTCAATCCGATCGCCGACCTCGACGCGCAGCTCCGCGACCGGACCGTTAATCGGAGTCGCGATCATGCCGGCTTGACGCGCGACGAGTCGGCCGATGATCGGGACAGTTTGGGCCAATGGTTCGATACGCACGGCATCGACTTGCACCAGAGCTGCGGGAGCTTGCGCCTGAGCCGCGCCTGTCAAACCGATAACTAACAGGGCGAGCGCGCCGATGTGCGAGCGCAGAGCGAGTGGTTTCCTCGTCCGGAATTCGGAGTCGCGTACAATTTCCGGGCTAAACATTATCAATTATCTTGCGAATGTCTGGTCGCCATCTCGGTAATTATACGACTGACTAGGTTGCGAGTGTTTGGGCGGGCGCCCATTCACACTTCATTAGGATGGAGGCCGTTGCCTATGAATTCAAGAAACGGCTGTGATGCGCGATGTGCTCTTCGATGAATGACGCGATGAAGTAGTAGCTATGATCGTAGCCGGGTTGTATGCGCAACTCGAGCGATTGGCCGGCTTGCTGACAGGCGGCTCTGAGTAAATCGGGGCGCAGCTGGTTCTCGAGAAAGTCGTCGTCGCCGCCTTGGTCGACGAGAATTGCTGCGGTTCGATGGCCCCGGGCGATCAACTCGGTCGCATCGTAGTCACACCATGCATCGCTGTCGGCACCAAGATAGCCACCCAGCGCCTTATGCCCCCAGGGCACCTGGCTCGGTGCGCAGATTGGCGCAAACGCCGATACCGAACGATAGGTATTGGGGTTTTTTAACGCGATCGTTAACGCGCCGTGGCCTCCCATCGAATGCCCAAAAATACCTTGGGCATCGGACCGTGCTGGAAACTGCGTCAACACTAATGACGGTAGCTCTGCCGCTATATAGCTGTACATGCGGTAGTGGCGACTCCACGGCGGCTCGGTCGCATCGACATAAAAACCCGCACCCGTACCGAAATCGTAGTGGTCGTCTTCGCCATCGATGCCCGCGCCGCGCGGGCTCGTGTCCGGCGCTACGAGCATAAGGCCGTGCGCGGCCGCGTAGCGCTGCGCGCCGGCCTTGACCGTGAAATTCTCCTCGGTGCAGGTTAGGCCCGACAAATACCAGAGCACCGGCACGGCACCTTGTTGTGCCGCTGGCGGTTGGAACACCGCGAACCGCATCGGCGTATTGGTGCTCTCCGAGGCATGGCTATATACGCCCTGGATGCCGCCAAAGCATTTTTGTTCGCTAATGACTTCCATATGGGCTAACTCGAAGCGGCCGCGACGTAAGTCCCCACGTAAGTCCCCACCTTAAAACGTTACGACGCTTCGAATTGACTCGCCGGCATGCATTAAGTCGAAGGCTTTGTTGATATCGTTCAACGGTAAAGTATGGGTAATCATATCGTCGATATTGATCTTACCGTCCATATACCAGTCGACAATTTTCGGTACGTCGGTACGGCCCTTAGCGCCGCCGAACGCGGTTCCACGCCATACCCGGCCGGTTACCAGTTGAAACGGGCGGGTGCTGATTTCCTGACCCGCGCCCGCGACGCCGATAATTACCGACTCGCCCCAGCCCTTGTGGCAGCACTCTAATGCCTGGCGCATCGTATTCACGTTACCGATGCACTCGAAACTGTAGTCCGCACCGCCTCCGGTGACCTCAACGAGGTGTGCAACAAGGTCACCGTCCACCTCGTCGGGGTTCACGAAGTGGGTCATGCCGAATTTCTCGCCCAGCTCTTGCCGGGCCGGGTTGAGGTCGACACCGACGATCTTATCGGCGCCTACCAGGCGTGCGCCCTGAATCACGTTAAGGCCGATGCCACCGAGCCCGAAAACCACGACGTTGGCTCCGGGCTCGACTTTGGCGGTGTTCATGACCGCGCCGAGGCCGGTTGTGACTCCACAGCCGATGTAACAAACTTTGTCGAATGGCGCGTCTTCGCGAATTTTAGCGAGTGCGATTTCCGGCAATACGGTGTGATTGGAAAATGTCGATGTCCCCATGTAATGGAACAATCGATCCTTGCCGATGGAAAAACGGCTGCTGCCGTCCGGCATCACGCCACGGCCTTGGGTTTCCCGGATGGCCTGACACAAATTGGTCTTGCCGCTCAAACAGTAGTCGCATTGGCGACATTCAGGGGTATACAGAGGAATAACGTGATCGCCGGGCTTAAGGCCGGTTACGCCCGCACCCACTTCCACCACGACCCCGGCACCTTCGTGTCCGAGAATTGCCGGGAACAACCCTTCCGGGTCGGCACCCGATAACGTAAATTCGTCGGTATGACAAATCCCCGTCGCCTTGATTTCGACCAGAACTTCACCGGACTGGGGGCCGTCAAGCTGAACGGTTTCAATAGTTAGCGGTTGGCCCGCTGCATGGGCCACGGCGGCTCGCGTTTCCACGGTTGCTCTCCTTAGTTGTTGATTGGCGGCAGGAGCACCTGGCGTAAGCGGTGAGCTCCGAGGCGGATTGTTTCAGCCACGGATGAGCAATGCAAGTCACACGGTGGTTGCGACCCGCAACCGGGGTGGCAGGCCTTGATATATCCGAACGGGATGCGCGCGCCGCTGATCGCGGTGCGGGGAGTGCGGTATTTATCCGGAAACGCTGCGCAATTGTGGGGTGGTCTTAAACACTTCGTCGACCGGGGCTGGCCGGCCGAAATAGTAACCTTGCACAAAATCGATGCCGAGTTTGCGCAACGCGACCATATTTTCCTCGGTCTCGACGGACTTGGCGACGGTTTGTGTGCCGATCATATGGCCGACGTCGTTAATCATCGTAATCATCGAGCGATCGATGGAGTCGCTGGCCATGTCTTGAATGAATGCCCCATCGATCTTGAGGTATTCCACCGGCAGACTTTTCAGGTATGCAAATGACGATAAACCGCTGCCAAAATCGTCCAGCGCCACTTCGCAGCCTGTGGTTTTCAACTTTTCAATCATTCGCAGCGTTTCGTTCAGATTCAGACTCACCGTCGACTCGGAAATGTCGAAACAAATTTGTTTCCCCGGCAACGGGGACTGATTAATCTCTTGAATGATCTCATCGATCAAGGATTCATCCAGCAATGAGGATCGCGAAAGATTGAGACTTAACCCTACGTCCGGCGGCAACTGAAACTTGGACCCGAAAGTTCGGCACGTGTATTTTACGACCCACCGATCGACTGCAGACATCATACCGTAGCGTTCCGCTGCCGGTAGAAATTTGCCTGGTAACACGAGGTTGCCCGAATTATCCACGAGCCGAATCAATAACTCATAGTGGTGTAGGCTTTTTTCTTCCTCGCCAAGGTAGTACATCGGCTGCGCGTGGATTTCGAAGCGGTCTTCCGCCAAGGCCTCGCGTAAATCGGCAGCCTGAAACAACTCTTGGTGAAGTCGCGCCGGTTCGCTGCCTGTGGCGTCGTAAATATGGATGCGGTTACGGCCCATATCTTTGGCGGTGTAGCAGGCCACATCGCCTTGGCTCATCACCTGAACCGCACTTTCGGTATCGGCGCGAATCAGCGCAACCCCGACACTAATGCCGATCGTAAAATTCTGATCTTTCCAGGCAAATCGAAAGCGGCGCACGCAGTCGACAATCGATTGTGCGAGTTCAACGGCGTTGCTGTGCGTGCAGTTTTCCAGTAACAGACCGAACTCGTCCCCGCCTAGCCGCGCCAACGTGTCGCCCCGCCGGACAAGGTGTTGTAAGAACTCTACCAATGAACGCAGCAGCTCATCGCCGGCACTATGGCCCGCAGTGTCATTCACGAGCTTGAATTGATCGAGATCCATATAACATACGGCGTGTTGGCTGCCACGCTCTTTCGCGGTGGTTACCGCGGCCTGCACCCGGGTTTCGAATGCGCGGCGATTGAGTAGGCCGGTGAGATCGTCGTGGGAGGCTTGATACGCGATCTGTTCGGTCAACTGGTGCGACTGGGTCACGTCGCGGCTGACCCCACGGTAGCCGCTGAAGGTACCGAATTCATCATAGACCGGACGGCCGCCCAGACGCATAACCCGGGCTTCGCCATCGGGGCGGGTCCATTTCAATTCGACATCGTCTAGCGGCGCATGCGTCGCCATACCGCGCAGGTCTTGTTGCCAGGTGCCGTCGGGGTTGCCGTGGACCGATAGCAGCTCATCCCAACTGGCCCCGATCAAGTCGCGCCACGATATGCCCATGACCCCAAACGAACGTTTCGATACGTACGTGAAACGCAGATTCGCGTCCTGTTCCCAGAAGAAATCGGCGGCGGTTTCGGCGAAATCGCGAAACCGCTGTTCGCTCTGGCGCAGTCCCCGCTCGGCCTTTACGCGGTCGGTCACATCGTGGGCGTGACCTACGACGTAGCCTTCGCCAGCCGCGTCGTGGGCCAGTGTATTGAAGTAATGCCAGATGCGCTCCTGCCCGCTCTTATTCATGATCCGCATCAGGCCCGTGGCGCTGCCTTTGGTCTTGATCTTATATAGATATCGCGGGAAGTGTTCGCGGACTTCTGGCACCAGGAATTCGCTCATCGCGTGGCCCACGCATTCATCCTGCGGGCGGCCGATGCTTGCAGCGGCGGCCGGATTGGCGCTGAGAATCACGCCGTCAAGATCGTGGGTGCAAATATATCCCTGGCTGTTATCGACGAGGTCGCGATAGCGTTCTTCGCTCTTACGCAATGCCACCTCGGCCACTTTACGTTCAGTGATATCCATGCCAACGCCTAAACAACCCACGATCAGGCCAGCCGGGTCGCGCATCGGTTCTATACGGCATTCCAGTAACGCGCCATCAGCATCGATCGTCAATTTTGACGCACCACCGTCCAAGGCTTTCCGGTGTGCCTCGACGACCAATTGAACTCCTTCAGTGCCGGCAAACAGCGTCGCGGCATCGTGCCCGCCCAATGCCGTCTCCTGTGCGTGGATAGTGCCGAGTGCAGCACCGCTCGCCGACGTGATTTGCAGGCTGCGATCCGTCGTCCACAACAAGGCCGGCAGCTGATCCATGACCGCCCCGAGTTGTTTACGGATTCGGGCTTGCTGAAATTCCGCGATCCGGAGTTTTCCCGATTCGTGGTACAGGCGCACCAACAGTGCGGCGCCGACCACAAGAAATCCGCCCGACAGTAGTCCGTCTCGAAGACCGAAGCCGCCCGCATGATCGCTCCAGAAATACAAGGAGACGACGCCAAGGATCAGCAACAGGGCGGAGAATACGGCACTTTCGATCGAAACTAAGGAGGTGCGCGTCTTGGTATTATCGGGTTGGGTACGGTCCATTGTGGAGGTGTTTATTCCCTATTATTGGATCATCGGCCGGCGTAGTGGACCATATATATACCTAAAATATCTAGTTTTTCTGGTATGTCCGCTTATTTAATGCAGACAATTGATAACTCAGCATGACCATTTTCTGGTGCGACCAACGAGACTCGACTGTGAATGTGCCCTGATAAGTATAGACGCTACTTGATAAACCGCGATCGAGGTTTGCGATAATGGCGATGTTCCTGGTTACCTCCGGGTTCGCGATCGCTATAGGTGTGCTCGCGGCGCTTGTCGTGTTTGTCGTGCGCATGCCGGACCGCTCGTTTGCGGGCATACCACGACCGCTCAGCGCCGATGAACGGCAGACCTGCGAGCGAATCGTAAGCCATTTGACTCATCTGGCCGGAACAATCGGCGAGCGTAATATGCAGCACTACGCCGCGCTCGACGATACCCGCGATTATATTGCGGCGGCGTTTGCGGAAATGGGCTACCGCGTACGCCAAGAACCGTTGAATGCGCGTGGGCGGTCTGTACGCAACATTGTTGCAACCCATCATGGGGCTTCCGGGCCGGCCGTGGTGGTCGGTGCCCACTACGACACGGTGCTTGGCTCGCCGGGCGCAAATGACAACGGTTCCGGTGTTGCCGGATTGCTCGAACTCGCGCGCTTGCTGTACGGCCGTCCGCAGGCCGCATCGGTTCGGTTCGTCGCGTTCGTGAACGAAGAGGAGCCGTATTTTGGGACTGCGGCCATGGGCAGCCTGCATCATGCCCGGGAAGCCCAGCGGCGCGGTGAAACGATTACGGCGATGCTGGCGTTGGAAACGATCGGCTACTACTCGCAGCAACCGAGCAGTCAGGATTATCCGGTACCATTGAAGTGGTTCTATCCGAGCACCGGTAATTTCGTCGGTTTCGTGGGCAATATGCGTTCACGGTGTTTGGTGCATACCGCGGTGGCCGCATTTCGTAACGAGGCGACGATTCCGTCGGAGGGTATCGCCGCGCCGGAACTGATTCGTGACATCGGCCGATCCGATCACTGGTCGTTTTGGCAGATCGGGGTGCCGGCATTGATGGTGACCGATACCGCGAATTTTCGGTACCGCCAATACCACGGTGCCGACGATACCCCCGACATCATCGACTACGATAGCTTGACGCGGGTGGTTTACGGATTGGCCGCCAGTGTTGTGGCGATTGCGGCGGGCTAGCCAGGGGTTAAGGACGAATCATTTGCGACGGATCGACATGCTCGTCAAATTCCGCCGCGCTCATAAGACCGAGCTTAACAACGGCTTCCCGCAGGCTTATGCCGTCTCGGTAGGCGGTTTTCGCGACGCGCGCGGCTTGGTCGTAACCCAGCACGGGGTTAAGAGCCGTCACCAGCATCAGCGAATTCTCGAGGTGCTCGCGGATGCGGGCATGGTTCGGTTCAATACCGGCCGCACAACGTTCGTTAAAACTGTCACAGGCGTCTCCAAGCAGCTGAATCGACTCGAGCAGGTTGTGGATCATGACCGGCTTGTAGACGTTTAACTCCAAATGACCTTGACTGCCCGCGATGCCGATCGTGACATCGTTACCGATTACCTGGGTGGCCACCATCGTGAGGGCCTCGGCCTGGGTTGGATTTACTTTGCCGGGCATGATGGAACTGCCGGGCTCGTTGGCTGGGATCGAAATCTCGCCCAAGCCGCTACGCGGACCGCTCGCGAGCAAGCGAATGTCGTTGCCAATTTTTAGACAGGCTGTAGCAAACTGCCGCAGCGCGCCGCTTGCGGATACGATCGCATCGTGTGCGGCCAGGGCCATGAATTTGTTCGGGGCGCTACGAAACGGCAGTCCGCAGAGCGTGGCGACGTGCTGTGCAACGCGTTCGGCGTATTGCGGATGGGTGTTGAGACCGGTGCCGACCGCGCTGCCACCAAGCGCGAGTTCGTATAGGCGATCAAGGCTATGTTCGACTTCGCCGATGCTGAATTCGATCTGCGCCGCGTAACCGGAGAACTCCATACCGAGTGTCAGCGGCGTGGCATCCATCATATGGGTACGGCCGATCTTGACGATATCAGCAAACTCACCCGCTTTAGCGTCAAAGGTATAGTGCAGGCGCTGCATTGCCGGAATCAATGCCTCGCGCATGCGGCTCGCAGCGGCGATATGCATTACCGCCGGAAACGTGTCGTTCGATGATTGCGACATATTTACGTCGTCGTTGGGGTGGATCGGTTGCTTGCTACCGAGCTGGCCACCGGCAATCTCGATAGCGCGATTCGCGATGACTTCATTGGCATTCATATTGCTCTGCGTGCCGCTACCGGTCTGCCAAACCACGAGCGGGAAATGCGTATCCAAATCTCCTTTGATAACCTCATTACAAGCGTCGCAAATCAGTTCGGCCTTACGTTTATCCAGTTTGCCGAGATCAAGATTGGTGAGGGCCGCAGCTTGCTTGGCGATGCCGAACGCGCGAATGATCGGCGGGCCAAAGCGTTGCTCGCCAATTTTAAAATTTTGTAAAGAGCGCTGGGTCTGTGCTCCCCAGTAGCGGTCGGCCGGAACTTCAATATCGCCAAGGCTATCGGATTCGATTCGTATGTTCATGCGGGATCTCCTGGATCGTTGTTAGCGAGAATCGCGGCCATCGTTGCCGGATCGACGTTGCCGCCACTGATTACGACTCCGGTCCGGCCTGAGTTCGGCACCACGCCGGATAACAACGCGGCAATTCCGAGCGCTCCCGACGGTTCCACCACGAGTTTCATACGGGTAAACAAGAACCGCACCGCGTCTTCGATGGCTTTTTCGGTAACCGTATACATGTCATCGACGTAAGTTTGAATAAGCGGAAACGTGAGCGTTCCCAACGATTCGGTGCGGGTGCCGTCGGCAATCGTCCTGGGATTGCTCACCGATTGTAAGCTGCCGCTGTAAAATGAACGAACGGCGTCGTCGGCCAATGCCGGTTCAATGCCGATAACGCGACAGTCCGGTGCGATGGCTTTGGTGGCGATCGCAGTACCGCTTAACAGTCCGCCGCCGCCGCACGGCACGAGTATTGTATCCAACGATCCGATGTCCTCGAGCAATTCCAACGCTGCTGTGCCTTGTCCAGCGATGATTTCCGGGTCGTCGAACGGCGGTACGAGCGTGTACTCGTGTTCTGCTAGAAGTGTGGCCGAAATTTCCTCACGGCGATTCTGCTGCGCATCGTAGTTGACGATCGTGGCCCCGTAACCGGCCGCCGCATCGCGTTTGCTGCGGGGGGCATCGTCGGGCATCACGACAGTCGTAGCGATGCCGAGCAGTTGGCCGACGAGCGCAATAGCTTGGCCGTGATTGCCAGAAGAATGAGTGATAACGCCTCGTTGTCGCTGCCCGGGCGTGAGTTGCGACAACGCATTAAACGCGCCGCGAAATTTAAAGGCGCCGACACGCTGAAAGTTTTCGCATTTCAAAAACACGGAGGCGTGGGTGCGGTGATCAAGTGTCTGTGAAGTCAACACCGGGGTGCGATGCGCATGCTGGCCGAGCCGCCGCGCCGCCGCGCGAACGTCGTCGATAGTGACGGTAGGTAGGTCGTTCACGATGCCGACTCGGCGTAGCCGCACTTCAGCCGCGCCAGCGATAGCGGGGTACAATTACCGATCGCGAGTGATTCACGACGGCGTATCGTGGCACAAATGTTCGTAACCATATGAATCCGATGCTTAAGCGTACAAATAACCGATATTATCGCACGGCCCGCGGCGCGCGTTTCGACGCATCGTCTGCGAACTCTTCGCCTCGCAGTGGTATGATCCGCGCGCTCGTTTTTCTCATGTTGGCCTTATTGATTCCGGGAGTTTATGCGGTGGGTGATTCTGTTGTCGATTACATCGAGGTTGAAACCGGCACCACGCCGAAATTTGCGATCATTTGGTTGCACGGGCTCGGCGCCGACGGCAACGATTTCCGGCCGCTGGTGCCGGAGCTGGCGATTCCCGACCAATTCGCCGTCCGCTTCATATTTCCACACGCGCCGCACCGCGCCATTACGATCAATGGCGGAATGGTCATGCGCGGCTGGTACGACATCGCGAGTACGGACATCGCGGATCGCGAAGATGCGGCCGGTATCGAGGCGTCGGCCGGTATCGTCGAGCAACTTATCGCGGAGCAACGGCAACGCGGCATCGCCAGCGACCACATCATCCTCGCTGGATTTTCCCAAGGTGGGGCCATTGCGTTGTTCGCCGGAGTCCGTCATACGCAGCCGCTTGGCGGCATCCTCGCACTGTCGACATATATGCCATTACCTGGGCGTGCTGCCGCCGAGCGCCATGAATCGAACCGAGACGTTCCCATTTTTATGGCCCACGGCCAATACGATCCCGTGGTACCGCTCGCGTTGGGTGAAACCAGCCGCGAGATGCTCGGAAATATGGGCTATCGTATCGAGTGGCAGACCTATCCAATGCAGCACTCGGTATCGATTGAAGAAGTTCGGGATATCGGAGTGTGGATCAGCCAGCGGCTTAAGGCACTCTCGGAGAGCGACTAGCACAAGCTCGTGATTTCTAGCTCCGCGAGACCGTACCGATGTGTGGCGTAATCTTGTCTGCTTGTTTGGGCCATGGTGATGAATTGATTTATCATCACTTACGACAACAACGCCGGGCATTATCTCAAAAGGAAATTCATTATGGAGTTGACACCGTTATTACTTGAACTGATTGAATTGCAAGGTTCAGATCTCTTTATTTCTCAAGGGGCTCCACCGGTAATTAAAGTTGAAGGGGAATCTCAACCCATCGGCGATGCGGAATTATCGTCTCAGGAGACTCATCAACTCGCTTATTCCATAATGAATGATGATCAGATAAAAACATTTGAACAGGAGATGGAACTTAATATGGCATTACATCTACCCGATGCCGGCCGCTTTCGGGTAAATGTTTTTCGCCAACGGGGCGAAATCGCGCTGGTGATTCGTTATATCAAAAGCAGCATACCAACACTGCGTACCCTTGGGCTCCCGACCAAACTTGAAGACGTCATTATGGAGATGCGTGGTTTGGTGCTGGTAGTGGGAGGCACCGGCACCGGGAAATCCACTACATTAGCCTCCATGATCGATTACCGTGCACGCAACAGCACCGGACACATACTTAGCATCGAAGACCCCATCGAATTTATACACAGTCACAGCAAATCCCTGGTTAATCAGCGCGAAGTAGGAATGGATACACATTCTTACGCCAACGCGTTGTTAAACGCAATGCGCGAAGCACCGGACGTTATCTTGATCGGAGAAATACGCGACAAAGACACCATGAAGCATGCACTAGCCTACGCCGAAACCGGACACCTCTGTGTCTCAACCCTGCATGCCAATAATGCCGACCAGGCGTTGGATCGTGCATTAAACTTTTTCCCGGATAGTTCACACGCCCAAATTCTGATGGACATATCGCTACACTTAAAAGCGATCATCTCGCAGCGGCTATGTGTGGGGACGGATGGTAAGCGGGTAGCGGCAGTGGAGATGATGTTTAACACACCTTTCATATCGAGTTTGATTCAGAAAGGAAAAGTCGATGAGATAAAGGAAGCAATGGGACAGGCTAATTCTGTTCACCAGACTTTCGATCAAGCGCTATATGACCTCTGTTATGCGGGAAAAATCACGCAGGATGAAGCCCTGCGGCACGCCGATAGCCGCAACAACATGTCATTAAAGTTTCGTCTCAACAAGGATCACTTCAATACGCCGGTAACACCCGTCAAGAAAGAAGTTTCCTTTAATAAGAAAGCACCATTTGAACAATATTTATCCTTTAACGTGAAGCCGTTACAGGCCAGTCGTGCCCGCAGGGAGGATGTTGTTGATGTTATTAACGAAGCGCTGATTCATGTATTCCAAAACAAGGGCATGACGGTTTCAAGCGAACCCGATATCGAAATACAATATGTGTTCGGACTGGAAAACAAAGATGACCTGAGTCTTGCCGATATCGGCAACGAGAGCGATGTTATCACTGATATCAGCCCAGATACCGATCAGCAGGCAACTTTGATAATCAATGTCCGGGATCTCAAGGCGAATTGTGACGTTTGGCGTCTAAACGCATCACGGAAAGTCTCCGGTCCGCTGATGTCGCAGCAGCAAATCAACAGTGAGCTCGACAATATCTTGGCTGATTACCCGCCTTCCGAATAGTATGACCCGTCTCCTGACGGCAGCGGCTTAATTCAAGCAAGGAACAGAAGAAATGAAATCTTCGAAACTCACTTGCAGGATGATCGCCGTGATTTTCGTCATCAATCTGGGCGCTTGCGCGAGTTTGCCTGAGAATACGGGTCGTCCCGAATCACATGTCTACGACGACACGCAGGGAACGACTTTAGGTCGCACTTTTGATCGCAGGTCGCAGGGCCATACCGGCGAATCAGGCTTCTACCTGCTTGGTAACGGACTGGATGCGTTTGTTGCCCGTGCTGGCCTCGCGAATATTGCTGAACGCAGCATCGATACCCAGTATTACATGATTCACAATGATGTCGTCGGTAGCCTGTTTATTGACAATCTTTACAATGCTGCGGAGCGAGGTGTTCGGGTCCGTCTTCTGATTGATGACATCGATCAAGGAGGGCGGGATATCGGGGCAGCCATTCTGGACGCTCACCCTAATATCGAGGTTCGTATTTTTAACCCGTTCGGCCGGAATACTGGACGTACGATCCAGTTTATCACCGGATTTGGCAAGCAGACCCGAAGGGCTCACAACAAGTCGTTTACTGTTGACAATCAGGCCACCATTCTCGGCGGTCGCAACATCGGCGACGAATATTTCAACGCAGATCCGGAACTGGCGTTTGCGGATATGGATGTGTTGAGTATCGGGCCGGTCGCCCGCGATGTCTCTAGGTCATTCGACCTGTACTGGAACAGCGAATTGGCCTATCCGATCTCGACATTGGTTGAAGACTTACCGACGGATGAGGAGGCCGCGCAACGCAAGGAACAGTTTGATGAGTTTGTTGCACAGCAGTACGAGTCGGAATACATGCAACATTTACGTGATTCGGACCTGGCGAAACGAATTAGGGAACACAGCGCGAAATATTTCTGGGGGGTCGGAGAAGTGGTCTCCGATGACCCCGCAAAATTGACTCACGATACCAGCGTTTCAAAATATCGCCTGGCTGAGCAACTCAGGCCCTACATGGAAGGCGTGGAGACGGAGCTCCTTATTCTTTCTCCTTATTTCGTGCCGGGAAAGTCAGGGGTCGCTTTTCTAAAAAACTTGCGTGACAAGGGTGTACGCGTGCGCATTCTGACTAATGCTCTTTCGTCCACAGACGTATCGGCCGTACATGCCGGCTATTCCAGGTACCGCAAGGCACTACTGCGTATGGGTGTTGAACTCTACGAATTTAACAAGAATCTGAGTGCAGAACAGCGGAAAGTGATGAAACAGGGTGGAATCGGGAGTTCCAAGGCAAGCCTGCATGCCAAATCATTTGTACTTGACCGCAAACAGGTTTTCATCGGCTCGTTGAACCTCGACGCCAGATCGATCATCCAGAACACCGAAATTGGTGTCGTAATCGAGTCCACAGAGCTTGCTGAACGTTTGATCGATGGTTTTGACAAAAAAATTGATCAGGTTGCTTTCCGGTTGGAATTGCAACGTGACGACCAAGGTCATGAGCACATAATCTGGCACGGCTTGATCGATAGCACGCAACAGACCCTGCACGTTGATCCTTACACCAGCTTCTGGAAGCGAATCGGAGTTGGGTTCATGAGAATGTTCCCGATCGAATCGCAGATATAGAAGAGTCGGCGCCTTCGTCCTGTAAAGCGATCGCGACGGGGTCCTGGCACGTTCATCAGCCAGGTGAGCAGCGCGCTGAGCCCGGCGGCGAACCACGAGAAGTCAATACCATAGACAACGCAATGACAATGGTCACCCCGATCGCGCATTTCATGCCTCCCCCATACCGAGGGACGTCCAGTTACTTTCCTTCGGATTCCTAATTGCTATACTGTCACGGCATTACCAGGCGAACCAATAGTTATCGTTTTGAAACTTCGTGTCATTACTTACAATATCCACCGAGCAATCGGGCTCGACCGCCGTTTTCAACCCGAGCGCATAGTAAATATTCTGCGCGATCATGATGCGGATATCGTATTGCTACAGGAAGTAGACCGGGGTGCGCCACGGTCCCGGGAAATGGACATGGCCCGGGAAATTGCCGAGGCCCTCGAGTATCCCTACTATGCCGCGGGTTACAATGTCAGCCTGCGAAAAGGCCACTATGGCAACGCCACACTGAGCCGCTATCCTATCGTCAGGGAACGGAATATCGATTTAACCATTGGCCATAACAAACGGCGGGGCTGCCAGCATACGGCAATCCAGGTTATCGGTGGCACTCAGGATGTTTGCCAGCTGGAAGTATTCAATATGCACCTTGGCCTGTCACCGCTTGAACGTCAGCGCCAGGCTGGCATATTGATGCGTGCCAAAGAATTTTCCGATATTCGCCCTGATGCCGCTTGCGTAGTGGGCGGCGATTTTAACGACTGGCTGTCACGTTTACGCGCTTTATTTATCGAAGGAATGTCCCTGCATTGCGCCACGGACAGGGAAACCCGATATAGAACACGACCGATAAAGACCTATCCTTCATTCTCTCCCCGTGGCGGCCTGGATCGCATTTACTACCGTGGCGATTTGCACCTGATAAGCGCGATGCGCTGTCGGCACCAGATTGCCAAGATTGCCAGTGATCATTTACCAGTGATAGTGGATTTTGAATTAAGCTGCTGAACAAAACTCGAAAAATATCAAATGCCGTTTAATCGTAAAGTGACAT
>CAXMMZ010000223.1:0-4736 GCA_964194565.1 Arenicellales bacterium | reverse complement strand
TCAATGAGCCAGCAACCTGCTCGAGATTCAACAGATTGAGAATATAGGTGTAACGCGCAACCAAGTAGTCGCGTTCGTCTTGAAACAAATCCCGCTGCGCGTCGAGCACATCGAGATTGGTGTTCAATCCGGCGGCAAAACCCTCTTGCTTCGCCTGCAGCGCACTCTCACCGGCGGCCACTGCCTGTTGTAGTGCTCTCACGAGGCGAATCGTGCTGATAACATCGCCGAACGCCGTGCGGGTTCCGCGTAGCGCGGCGCGTTCACGGCCTTCCAAAACCTGCAACGCCGCGTCATAGCGATGCAATGCCTGCTGCGCCGAGGCACTGATTAAGCCGCCGCGATACAACGGCACCGTTACCTGGACGCCGAGGTCGGTAGCGTCGCGCTGCGCCCCGGGCCCACCAATGCTGCCATCGGTGTTGTTGTAGCGATATTCGAGATTCAACGCCACCACCGGCCCTCGGGCCGACCGTTGGCGGCTGATTTCCATCTGTGCTATCTGCACATTCAGACGTTGTAGCGACAGCGGTACATTGGCCCGCATCGCTCGATCGACCCAGTGTTGCACATCGTCGGGATCGGGCGCTAACAACGGTGCGTCGTCCCTAAGCACCGCCAGTTCGCTTGGTATTTCCGCGGTGATTTCGACCAGCGCGCGGCGCGTATCGTCGAGTAGATTCTGGGCTACGATCTCTTCCGCTTCGGCAATTTGGAAGCGCGCTTGGGCATCAAACAAATCGGTGCGGGTACCCAGCCCTACCTCCAAGCGTTCTTGCGCGAGTTCGAGTTGGCGTGCAATGGCGGTTTTGTTGCTGAGTGCAAGTCCGACGTTGTCGCGGGCCGCCAGCACCGCAAAGTAGCGCCGTGCGACCCGCAGTAGCAGTTCCTGTTCGGCGCCGAGCAGCGCCAAGGACGCCGCCTCGACTTGCTGAGTCGCTTGGTCCACACCAACGCGGTTCTGCCGATCGTAGAGACTCTGACGTACGCCAATCGACGCATTCTCGGAATAAAATGATGCACGGCCTTCGTTGGCGAATTGAATGTCCGTTTTAAGCTCCTCCGATCCGCGCGCGCCGCCGGCGCTGGCGGTGACCGATGGGCGGAACGCAGCGCGCGCCTGGGGCAGTACTTGTTGCTCGGCTTGATAGGTGAATTTCTGAGCCTGAAAGTCCGTGTCGTTGTCCCGCGCCAAGGTATAGATCGACCAGAGATCTGCCGCTACGGCCGTAGCGGGCACCGTCAACGCGGTGGCCGCAAGCGCACCTGCGATCAGTAATGCGCGAAGCTCGGCGAGCGAGACGAAAATGCCGAAAATGTTGTCGTTATGCATTCGCTGCTGTGGTGGGTTTGAACTCGAAGTACCCGGAAACGGCGATATTCTCGCTCGGATCCGATCGAGGTCGTTGGTTAATTATTGCAATGCTATCGAGGGTTCGATAAGTCAAAGTTCGCGGCATCCATCCCGATTCAAAAAACAAAAGCTGGAGGTGCCTCGGTGTTCACCAATGGCGGCAAACTCGTATCGAACAGCGATCGCGTGTTCCAGCCAGCATCGCCGATACGTTCGATTAGCAGCGCCTCCATAATCGGCGGCTGCCCGACGATGACGACAAGCCGTCCATCTGGCGCGAGGCTCTGCTGTAGACCAGGTGGCAGTGTTGGCAGCGACCCGGTGACGATAATGGCGTTGTAGGGTTCGTGTTTTTCCCAACCTTGGGCGCCGTCTCCAACCTCCAAGGTGATGTTTTCCACACCGTTATCGGCCAACGTTTGTTGCGCGCTCGCGTGTAGGCGTGGGTTAATCTCGACGCTGTACACATGCTTGCTAAGTGCCGCTAGTAACGCGGTCAGGTGTCCGCTACCGGTGCCGATTTCCAATACCGTATCGGTCGGTCGCGGCGCGAGTTCCTGCAGCAAACGGCCTTCGGTCTTCGGTTGCATCATCACTTCGCCATCGCCTAACGGAATGTTCATGTCGGCGAATGCCATCTGGCGATACGATCGCGGCACAAAGTTCTCGCGATGGACTTCATGCAACAACTCCAGCACCCGCGGGTCCAGCACCTCCCACGGGCGAATCTGTTGTTCAATCATGTTGAATCGGGCTAGTTCGAAGTCCATGCGCATTTGACGCCAATCAGGGACGGCAAAGGGTAAGCAGTTTAGGCAAGCGGCGCAAGGCGTTGTAGTCTGACGCGGCGAGGAATTAGAAAAAGTATCGGCCCGGCATGTGCTGGCCGAGCTTCCGCACCCGTCCCACAGAGCAGATCAATCTAGTACTCCAACAAGCTAGGATTGATGGAGTACTAATGCGAATGTTGCTTGCGCAAATCGTAGTGGCCGTCGTGTAATAACCCAAAAAGCTCATCCACCGCAGGGTGCCGGATCGGATCACCGGTCGCGTCGGCTAGTAGATTCTGCTCAGAGACATAGGCCACATACGTGGTTTCTTCGTTCTCCGCCAACAGATGGTAAAACGGCTGATCTTTGCTGGGCCGGATGTGTTCGGGAATAGAACTGTACCACTCATCGGAGTTGCTGAACTCCGGGTCCACATCGAATATCACACCGCGAAACGGGAAGATACGATGCCGAACAATTTGTCCGAGACCAAACTTCGCGATTCTGTTTTCGGTCATGATCGGTAGCCTCCGTCCTGTATGTCAATTACATGCGGGTTGCCGGACGATATTTCAATGCTGACATGTGTAGTCCGGCGCGTTTCCAATCCCTGTATTAAGCATAGCAGTTCGCAGCGTCCACGAGTATGGTATTGCGTTTAGAAGTCCCTTTGTAAATCAAAGAATTAGCAACCTTTTGCTGTGATTGCTGCCGCACTGTAGTGGGCCGGAGTGTTTAATTCGCCCACGATCTTACGTACATTACATTGTAGTCGCAGAAAAACTCACCACCGGTTAATAAAGTGTTACGAACATGAACGACTCATCCGATCTTCGGGCGCCTACATCAGGGATTTACTGGAGCAAGCCCAACAGGCGTGCTTCGAGCCGATGAAGTATGCGGAGATGGCCAACAGTGTGGGTACCGTACTGGGCGACCCGCAACGCGCCCGGGAATTATTGAGCGCGGCCGTTGGCCAGGCGACCGATGCCAAGCACATAATGTTGCTCGTGCGCTATGCGGCAAATGCGGCGAACGATTCTGGCCTGGCGGCTGCATCGCGGCAGAAAGTCGAAGCGCAAAGCAAGGAACGGGATGATTTTCGCGATGTCGCCGATCCGATTGAACGTCTGCGCTGGATCGAAGCAATCGTGGAAGGTTTTTCCGACTCAGAATAGGCCCGTAGCGAATACGATTGCGCCCAGGATGCGCTAAGTGGCGATGCGCTACGCGCAGCGTACAAGGTCAGTCGCCGTCAGTGGTTGGATCGGGCCGTATAGCCAAAACAATCTGCGAGATATGATGCGAGACGCAACGTTATATTATGTGTTGGACCCGATGTGTAGTTGGTGTTGGGCGTTTAATCCGCACTGGCAACAAGTGCGTGGTCGTTTACCGCAAGACATGGAATATCGCTACGTGATGGGGGGGTTGGCGCCGGACTCCGATGAACCGATGCCGATGCCGATGCGCGAACACCTGCAATCGATATGGCGCACAATTGCGGAACGGACCGGTGCCACATTTAACTATGAATTCTGGTCTCGGTGCACACCACGGCGTTCGACCTATCCGGCTTGCCGCGCGGTCATCGCAGCCGGCTTGCAGGATGAATCAAAGACCGAGCGAATGATTGCGGTGATCCAGCAGGCCTATTACATGGAAGCCCGAAACCCATCCGACGCAAGTGTACTTAGCGAGTGTGCCGCCGCAATAGGGCTCGATTCGGAACGTTTCGCCGCGGATATTCCCGGTGCGGCGGTCAACGAGCGTCTACAACAGGACTTTGCGCTGCGTGATCGATTCGGCGTGCAGGGATTTCCGAGCCTCGTTTTGCACTACCGCGAAAATTACTACCCAATATCAAGCGGTTATTGCGACGCCCAGGATGTCTTGGATCGGGTGACGACAGTCACACAGTGATCCCCACGGTGTTGGGACACTAGCCCGGATAATTCATGAAACGTTCGGATACGGGCGATCGTCCGTTTTCGGATCTGCCTCTAACTGGCCCATGCAATCGCGCCTGATCGCGCCGACTAACTTAGTCCAATTGCCCTTGAGTCTGAATCCCTCATGAAGTATCCGTGCTAATTGATACTGAGGGTTGCGGAGGCATCGATTCGTAGGCGATCCGGATGCACCGTAATGGATGGGACATCGAATTGGCGCAGGTCAAATTGATACGGCGTTTGTGAGTTGGCCTGCGCCAATTGGTTACGCACTTCCGCCAGCAATGGAAAACGCAGCAACGGTGCGAGCGTCGCCGCGAAATAGTTGCGAATCAATTCGGCGTATGGACCTTCCGGTACCGCGATCCGTGGGTCTACCAAAACGATGACACCGTTTTTATATTGCGGGACACCGGAGATGCTTACTCGCATCCGCGACTCGTCGGTGCCGAGGCATCCGCTGGATACCGCGACCGCCGCGCGTCCGACAAACTGCGAAGTCAGCACGAGCCGTCGATTTTGCGCATTCACTCGGGGTTGGTCGAGATACGCATAAGTGCATGGTGACCCCGGGCCTCCTTGCATGTAGGCGCGTCCCTGCTGCCGATAGATCTGCTGGTACAGCATTTTAAGCAACGCGCTATAGGCGATGTCGAAGCG
>CAXMMZ010000222.1:0-1808 GCA_964194565.1 Arenicellales bacterium | reverse complement strand
GTCGACAGCCGTTCGTACTCACGAATCTCCGGGCACACGTCGGCCGAGCAGGTAATCGACAATTCCGGAAGCGCCCCCCGCAGCCGCTCGGCGGCGCGGTATTCGTTATCGGGGCAGGCATAGCTGTGGATCAGCCCGATCGCGACGCTCTCTATGCCGTTATCAACCAGATTGGGCAACAGCGCGTCGACACTGGCGAGATCGAGCGGAACCAGTGTTTTTCCGGCCGCATCGATCCGCTCTTTGACGGTCATGCGTAACCGTCGTGGCACCAACGGCAGCGGTTTGACGATATCGATATCGTATTGTTCGAATCGATTTTCGTAACCCATTTCCACGGCATCGCGAAATCCGTCGGTGGTGATCAATGCGGTGCGGGCGCCCCGTCGTTCGATGATGGCGTTGGTGGCGAGTGTGGTGCCGTGGATAGCGAGTTGCACAGTGCTCGGCGCGACGCCTGCGTCGTGTAGCACTCGTTCGATGCCGTCCAGCGCACCGAGGGCGGGGTCGCCGTGGGTTGTCAGCACTTTACTTGCCCACGTACGGGCGGGGATTTCCAGAGCAACGTCGGTAAAGGTTCCGCCAATATCGACCGCGATGCGATGGCTCGCAGTCCCCGATGCGGGCATCATCGCGGCTGGGCGGCACTTGCCGGCATCGTGTCAACCCACACCCGGTTCATGCGTTGCTGATAGGAGGTGACGCAGTATACTTTCCGTGTCATACGGCTATCGTATAACCGCGACCGCCGCGGCGGTCAACATCGGATTTGAGAGGGAAGCGATATGAATAGTAAGAGTTCGGCCGCTGTAATTTTTAGTGTTTGCTTGGGAATCTCGGCGACGCCCGTTTATGGCGAATCGACAGAAACACCATTCAATCGTGTGTCGCTGCAAGCCCACGCCGAGCGCGAAATTCCCAATGACGAACTGACGGTGGTCGTTAGCGCCCAGCACGAACACGACGATCCGGCGGTCGTCGCGGATACGGTGAACCGGGATATGCAGTGGGCCTTGGCACAGGTGCAGGAAGTTGCTGCCGTCACGGCACGATCATTGGGTTACTACACCAACCCGATATACACCAAGCAACGCGTTACCGGTTGGCGCGCACGTCAGGATTTACAACTGCGTACTACCGATGTAGCGGGATTAACAGGCCTGGTCGGGGTGTTGCAAGAACGCTTGATGGTCACGCGCATGCACTTTGCTCCCACCAAAGCCACCCGGGATCGTTTCGAAAACGAACTTATCGAGGAAGCGCTGGAGGCATATAAGCGTCGCGTCGCGGTGATCCGCAAGCACATGGACGGGCGCGAATACCGCATTGTGCAATTACAAATTCAGGCCGGCGGTGCCGCACCACCCATAGCAGTGAGGACGATGTTGCGAGCGCAGGCCGCTGAATCCGTGCAGGCGCCGCAGGTGGCATCGGGCACCAGTAAACTATCGGTGACTGTGTCCGGCACCGTGCAGTTCGACTAGAACCTATCTCAAAATGCGTATCGCGCGCCAATACGGCGTTGCGGGCCGTGCTGCGGTGCTCATTTACGGTTCGTAAACTGCGCTCCTCGCACGGTCCACGCCTTGTCTTGACGCACGATCCACTATTTTGAGATAGGTTCTAGTTATTGTTCACAAGATGATCATGTGCTCGTATCCGCGGCGTTAATTTTTTCGCTTTCGTTGCGAGCTCGGAGACACAAATAGTCGAGAATCAGGCTCGCCCCGGCTAACGCGGTAATTTCACCGTGGTCGAAGTGTGGCGCGACTTCAACCATATCCATGCCGACAAAATCGATTTTTTCG
>CAXMMZ010000221.1:0-8191 GCA_964194565.1 Arenicellales bacterium | reverse complement strand
TCGCCGTCTTCTTTTGTGAATGGGCCCGCATCTGGATTTTCCAGGATGTCGAGCACGACTTCTGAAGGCCGGCAAAGGCGAGCGCCTTTCGGCGTCACGACGATGGGCCGATTAATTAGAATGGGATGCGCCATCATCGCGTCGATCAACTGATCCTCTGTGAGCGCCTGATCATCGAGGCCGAGGTTGTCGTAGGGCGTGCCTTTCCGGCGCAACAGATCGCGCGCCGGCATTCGCATCGCCTCAAGCAATTCGACAAGGCGTTCCCTCGTCGGCGGGGTCTCGAGGTACTCGATGATTGCAGGCTCCTCGCCCGTTTGCCGAATCATGGCTAGAGTGTTGCGCGACGTGCCGCAGGCAGGATTGTGATAGATCGTAATGGTCATGCGGATGTACTCCTTTCCGGCTCCACTGTCGCGTCGCGCTTGGAAAGCAGCCAGCCGCAAACAGCCCAAGCCACGACGGCTTCGGCGAGTTGCGCGACGGTAAAAGTCGTCATATCCACCGGAAATTCGGCGGCGTATCGTTGCGGTGTGGAATAAGGCATCATCCGTTTTCTGCGTTGTTCATCGAAAAGTACGGCTTCTTCCTGCTATCTCAAATCGATCCGCCGGAAACCTGATAAAGCCAGGCCGTGAGTATGGATCCGGTCAACCCCAGAGAAAGGTAGAGCGCGAACACCGGTTTTTTTACCAACGCAAAGACCGCGATTGCAGCGGGAATGGAAGATACGGCGCCGGCGGTAATAAACGCCATGGCCGCACCCGGCGTCATCCCCATGTCAAGCAGTCCGGATATCAGAGGTATCGCGGCATAGCCATTGAGGTAGGAGGGCATTCCCACAATCGCGGCCAACGGGATCGCGAAAAAATTGTCGGCACCCACGTAATTCACGATCCAGTCGGGTGACACATAAGCAATCATTAAACTTTCCAGAAAAAACGCGAATGCGAGCCACTTTCCAAGAAACATACCGATGGCATAAATCTCAGATCGGAATTTGTGGACTCGTGCTGGTTCCCTCCAAAATCGCCAGTTGACCTCTGACGCTCCATCAGACTCACAGGAATATGTGCAACTGCTAGCAACATGCGTTTGCAGAGGGGCATCGAGAAAACCAAAGCGCCGAGCGGATAACACGGCGAATCCAGCCAACAACCCCATTACTACGGCGGCCAGGGTTTTGGCGATGGTGAAGTTCAGCCCGATCCCGGCTGCTGTAAGAATGAACATTTCCGGGTCCATAATCGGTGACGCAACCCAGAATGCCATTACCGGTGCCAATGGTACACCTGCGCCGAGCATTGCGGCGATTAGCGGAATGACGCCGCAGGAACAAAATGGCGAGATTGCTCCCACAAACGCCGCCAGAATCGTCGCGCGCACGGGATTGCCCGAAAATACCCGGGCGATCAACGCATCGGAATTGGTCGCTTTGGCGTACCCAGCGAACCCGATCGCGAGGGCAAAGAATGGCAGCATCTGCCATAGCGATTCCAGAGTAAACACCAGGCTGTGGCGGACCTGAGGGTAGTCAAAAATCGCCAATATTCCGATCAGGATGACCAATGTGCGAAACACCGGGTCCTTCAATACTGCGCCGAGCTTACCCGCATTGGCCACGAAGCGTCTGGCATAGCTTCGAGAATTGGCAATTGCAGTTTCAACCATGATTTCTGAATAGGTGGGATTTATGGCGACTAGTAATTACCCAAGTTCGCAATCACTTGCCGACACATCGTCAACACAGCATTCTTCAGTGAGATACGCAACGAGCCTGTTTAGCCGCTTGTATTCCATCTTGCAGAACAGCGTGGCCTTCTGCCGCTGCTGTCGGATAACACCGGCGTTCTTCAAATGGGTAATGTGGTGGGTCAATGTCGAGCCCGGTATTCGCAGCTTTTTTTGTAGCGCCCCGACCGGCAAACCCTGGTCCCCGGCGCGTACCAGCAAACGAACGATCTTCAACCTCGTTGGATTGCCGATCTCATTCAGCATCAGTGCGGCAGTTTCCAGTTTCATGCCGTCAATATAGCGAATGGTTAATCCAAGTGCAACTATATTACTAGAAATATAGAAATAACAAACTGATTCAAGACTGCGATTAGCGGAGCAATTTCGATTCCCAGCTGCACGCCCATACCACTCCGGCGCAGATATGAGGTGTCTATCCGGGAAAAGGGTGTAGTGTTATCCAGTGTTTCGCGATATCCCCGCGCCGGCAAATCCAAACCTTATCATGGGTCAGCATGTAATCGAGTATACGATGTAGAGCCTCGATTCTTCCCGGACGTCCCAACAGACGTGCGTGTAATCCAACCGTCATCATTTTTGGCGTCGATTCGCCTTCTTGATACAGGCAGTCGAAAGCATTCTTTAGATAGATAAAAAATTCCTCAGCCACCTGATAGCCTTCCGCGCGGGCGAATCGTGAATCATTAGTGTCAAGCGAATAGGGAATCAGCAAGTGTGGTTTTCCGAAATCCTTACTCCAATAGGGTAAGTCGTCCGCGTAGCTATCCGAGTCGTAGATAAATTCACCGGCCTCAACCAGCAGGCGGCGGGTATTAATACTGGGCAGCCCCGCGTAGTAGCCGAGCGGGTGTTCGCCGGTGAGATGCACAACCTGTTCGATCGATTTCGCGATGTGCTCGCGTTCTTCGTCTTCGCTGAGCGTATGGTAGTCGATCCAGCGCCAACCATGCGGTTGAAGATCGAAACCTGCGTCAATTAGCGCATCGAGTGCAAAAGGATTAATTTGACCCGCTAAGCCCACGAGATTGACCGTGCCTTGCAAGCCTCGATCGGTAAATGCCCTGATCAATCGCCAATATCCTGCGCGGCTCCCGTATTCGTAGTTTGATTCGATGTTGAGATCGCGCGCACCGTCCCGTGGTTCAACGACCAGATCGGACACCCGGCATTCCGAATGCGAATCGCCGTTCAGGATGCACATCTCGGCACCCTCTTCGTAGTTAATGCAGAAGTTAATCGCGATACGCGCGTTATTCGGCCAACGTGCTTGCGGCGGCGTATTCTTGTAGCCGATCAAATCCCGACTCGGTTGCGATTCAGGTCGCGGCATTAATCAAAGCGGTAAGCATGCGGTGTGATGGGATCATAATACCCGATCCAGGCAGCCTCTGGCTAATTCATGGTGGGCTATGACGACAGGTTTCATCCGCTTGGCGGTACCGCGCCGAGGTGTGTATAAGCGGGAGTATCCATTACGATAATGATTGATTTCCGGCAATTGTCACAATTATATTGAGGTACTTTTTATAGTACTGGAGGGCGGTGAAATGAATAGTCTGGTAAACGTGATAGACACTGCTGCCGATATGGTGAATCTGGCGCGTTACCCTATTGCCAGCCTTGACACGATTGAAGGCGCCGCATTCGCAGAAAAATGTCGCCAGGAGTATCTGCAAACCGGGCTCTGCATGTTGCCGGACTTTATCGTTCCTGGGGCGCAGCAATTTCTTGTGGAGGAGGCCGACGCGATTTCGAGTGAGGCGTTCTTTTGTAAAAGTACCCACAACGCGTACCTGACCGAAGACAATCCGGATTGGTCGGCCCAGGACGTTGCCAAGCGCCAGGAACAGACCTATGTCGGTTCTGTGGGGTATGACCGTATTGGTGATGACACCTATCTGCGCCGGTTGTACTTATGGGATCCGCTCATGGACTTTATCGGTTCCGTTCTTGGCAAATCTGTGTTCTACCGTTTCGCTGATCCACTCGGCGCGTGTTCGATAAACGTTTTCGTTGATGGCGGCGAACACGGTTGGCACTTCGATGAGTCGGAATTTACCGTAACCCTGATGCTACAGGCGCCAGAATCCGGTGGTGCATTCGAATACGTGCCAAAGATTCGGGGACTTGCAAACGAGAAGGAAATCGTCGCCGGTGTATTGGACGGAGATCGCGACGGGGTGGTTGAACTGCCGTTTACAGCGGGAACGCTTTTAATATTCGGTGGACAGCAGACGATACACCGGGTTACCCGAGTACATGGCAGTCGCGCGCGCCTGGTACCTGTGTTGTGCTATAGCGAACGACCTGATCTTACAAATAGTGATTCGGTGCGCATGTTGTTCTGGGGTCGAACCGGTAACGAAGCGGAGGTCAGAGCATGAACGTCATAGAAATTTCGGATGCGCTTGTCGACGAGTTTGAGCGAAATGGGGCGGTATGCCTGCGTGGCCTGTTTGCGCAGAGCTGGCTGGATATTCTTGCCGTCGGCGTTGATAAAAACTTTGCGAATCCCGGCCCGGATCACACCGTGTATACCGAACAGGGGAAGCCCGGCGGATTTTATGACGATTATTGCAACTGGCAGCGTATCGACGAGTACGGGGATTTTGTCATGCACTCTCCGGCGGCAGCAATTGCCGCCCGGTTTATGCATTCGAAAACCGCGCGCATCTATCACGAGCACGTGCTCATTAAGGAGCCGGACACCCAGGAAGTGACGCCGTGGCACCATGATCTGCCGTACTACGGTGTCGATGGCGATCAATTGTGCTCGATATGGTTGCCGCTCGATGTAGTACCGAAGAGTGCCTGCCCTGAATTTGTCGCCGGTTCACACGTAAGCGGAATGCTCTACTACCCGCGGCTTTTCATCAGCCACGAGAACTATGCCGATGCTGTCGACGGATTCGAGATGATTCCCGATATAGACACTCATCGCGATGATTATGACCTTCTGTCGTGGGATCTTGAGGCAGGTGACTGTATCGTGTTCCATATGCGCACCATACACGGTGCGCCAGCGACCGCCGGATTGAAATCTCGCCGGCGCGGATTCTCGACCCGTTGGCTCGGTGACGACGCGCGATTTGCGGTACGCCCGTGGAAGACGTCGCCACCGTACCGGGAAGTCAACCTGCGACCGGGCGACGCAATGGATCATCCATCGTTTCCCGTAGTGTGGCCGGCCTGACCGCCCGTAATTAGTCGATTAACTAACGGTTAAGGCGTTGCGCTAACATCGGCCTCGGTTGGACTGCTTATCGTTCCATACTGCGGTTGCCGTGCGTGTCGTGATCGCCAATTTTCGTAGCCCGGCTATAACAGACTGTTAGATCGTAAGCCATAGACTAATTCGATGTCGGAATTCTTATTCTGGCCGGCGACTCGAATCGCGCGCGAAATTCGATTGGGAAATCTACGCGCAGTGGAAGTTATTGACGCTTGTCTGCAACGCATCGACCGAGTCAACCCGTTGATCAACGCCGTAGTTCAGCGTGCCGATAATCGTGCTCGACGCGAAGCCTCGGAACTGGATGCTCTTGCGGCACGAGGCGAATTCAAAGGGTCGTTGCATGGTGTGCCAATCACTGTCAAAGATTCGTTGGATACTGAAAATATTATCAGCAGCGGCGGGACCCAGGGTCGTGCGGATTACGTACCGGCCCAAGACGCACCCGTTGTGGCTGCGTTGCGTTCCGCCGGGGCTATTGTGCTCGGAAAATCCAACTCGCCTGAACTGACGCTCGGTGGCGAAACCGACAACCTCATATATGGTCGAACCAATAATCCGTATGCGCTTGAATGCAGCCCGGGCGGCAGTAGTGGCGGCTCGGCGGCGATCGTTGCCGCCGGTGGGTCGGCGCTCGAGTTGGGCTCGGATACCGGCGGCAGTATTCGAGAACCGGCCCACCTGTGTGGAATTGCGGGCATTAAACCGACTACGGGTCGAGTGCCGCGTACCGGTCATATTATCCCCTACGGGGCCGGCGTGCTCGATTCACTGACGCAGATTGGGCCGATGGCGCGCTACGCCGAAGATTTTTCCCTGGCACTGCCGCTGATATGCAAAATGGATTGGCGCGACCCGTCCGTCGTGCCGATGCCGCTCTATGATCCGGCAGATGTCAATCTCGCCGGGTTGCGGCTCGCGATGTATGTGGATAATGGGGTGGTAAAACCGTGCACAGACATTATCGATACTGTTCGATCGGTTGCCGATGCGCTTGCCGATGTCGGTTTGCGAGTAACGGAAGCAACGCCGTCATGCATCCTCCAGGCGGCGGAACTCTACGAACAATTGCGCCACGTTGCCAGCAGCGGTAATGCCAAGAGATTACTTGATCGCTATAGCACGACGAACCCTGGGCCCAATCTTGAACACCTTATCAATGGCGAACCGGCCGAACCAAGATTCATTGACCCGCTATTGATGGAATCCATCGATGAGGTCAAAAGCCAGGCGCTGCAGTTTATGCAAAATTACGACGCGATCGTCTGCCCTGCATCGCACGACATTGCACGACCGCATGGTGCTTCATTGCAGGACAACTTCTTAACGTGGAGCCATATTACGGTCTATAACCTGTTCGGCTGGCCGGCGGCGGTCGTCCGCGCCGGCACTAGCCGGTGCGGGAGTCTTCCGGTTGGGGTTCAAATCGTTGCCGCGCCGTGGCGCGAAGATATCGCGCTGGCTGTCGCCGCGCGAATTGAGGCATTGATGGGTGGCTATCAGAAACCCGAAATTTGATGATAATTCGCCCATGGCTCCACCAAACATTCTCTGGATTTGCACCGATCAACAACGTTCGGACAGCCTCGGCTGTGCGGGCAATGCATACGCGAGAACGCCGAACCTGGACAGTATGGCCACGTCGGGTACACGCTTTACTAGGCACAACACACCGATGCAGATTTGCTCGCCAAGTCGCGCGACGATGTTTACCGGCCTCTACCCGCGCCATCACCAACTCATTATGAACGGCATGGCGCTCGACCCGAACATACCGACATTGACCGGGATGTTGGCGAACTCCGGGTATCGTACCCATAGCGTCGGCAAGCAGCACTTGCAGCCGCTGCTTGCGCCTGCGAATCGGCTCATGCCGGATTCGCGCGCGTTTTGGGACAGCGCTGAATCTGACGGTTGGACGGGCCCGTATTACGGATTCCAGACGCTCGATCTGTTGCTCGGTGAATCCGATACTGCGGCGGCCGCTGGGCATTACGCGAACTGGTTGAAGAAGCATCATCCGCAAGCCGTCAAACTGCTTGACGTCGTTCAGGCGTTAGAGCCTCCGCCGTCTGACCTCGATGAGATCTGGCGTTCGGCGATGCCGAGCGAGTATCACTACAACACCTGGATCTCGAATAATGCCGTGAGTTTTATCGACAGGCATGACGATCCCGACATTCCGTTCTTTTTATTTGTGTCCTATCCCGATCCGCACCATCCGTTTGCGCCACCGGCCGATTACGCCGATCGATATGACCCGGACGATATGCCGCTGCCGCATTGTGAACCGGACGAGCTTGCAAACATGCCGTCATACTATGGCGAGCTCTATCCCAAAGGTGAGGGCTTTCGGCAACTTTACTGGTCCGCGAGACAGAACCTCGAAGCCGGCTCGATGATTACCACCGAGGATGTTAGTGACGAGTCGATGCGCCGTGCGATCGCATATACCTATGGGATGATCGAAATGATTGACGACGGGATCGGGTGCATCCTTGCGTCGTTGGAACAGCGCGGTTTGAAAGAAAATACCGTGATTTTGTTCACGTCCGATCACGGTGAGTTGCTCGGTTCTCACGGTTTGTTACACAAAGGCCCGCCTCCGTACCGGCAACTGACCGAAATTTCCCTGCTCATGAGCGGACCGGGAATTCCGGCAGAGTCAACCGTGGATGCGATGACGAACCACATCGACCTTGCGCCGACGTTTCTCGACATCGCGGGGGTAAGTGCGAACGACGTGCAGTTCGATGGTGCGTCGTTCGGCCCTCTGATTACTGGTGAAGGTGGGTCGGTGCGCGAATACGACTTCGGCGAATTCCACCCATCGGCGCGACCCGAAATTTACAATCAAACCATCCGCACGCATCAATACCGCTTCACGATTTATCCGCAGAATCCGCGCTGGGGTGAATTGTTTGACCTGCACACGGATCCGAACGAACACCATAATCTTTTCAGCGACACTTCGATGGGCGCCGTCAAGAACGAGCTTTACCGTCTGCTGGCAAGTGAATTTCCACCCCAAACCTCCGTTGACAACGAATGGTTATGCAAGTGGTAAGCGAACTGGCCTGCGCTGGGAATTTTACGATTACCCAACTTTTGGCCAGAGACCGCGATCCCAAACTGCGCGCGTGGGACCCTAGATTCTGCCAAGTGTCTTCAGAGGTTTCCTGGCGCAGATAGTTCCTTCGATAG
>CAXMMZ010000220.1:0-6519 GCA_964194565.1 Arenicellales bacterium | reverse complement strand
CGCGGAACGCCCGGCCTACGACATGGTCGTGCAGGCGATGGGTGGTGTGATGAGCATCACTGGGCAACCCGATGGTGAGCCGACCCGGGTCGGGTCTTCGATCGGCGATATTACGGCGGGTTTGTTTACGACGGCGGGTGTTAACGCGGCGCTTTATCGACGCGTGCAGTCCGGTGTTGGCATGAAGATCGATGTAGCGATGCTGGATTGCCAGGTCGCGATTCTCGAAAATGCAATTGCGCGATATTGTGCCAGCGGGGAGATTCCGGGCCCGATTGGCGCGCGGCATCCGTCCATTACGCCGTTCGAGGCATTCGTGACCAAGGACGGCCATGTGATTGTCGCGGCCGGTAACGATGCGTTGTTCAAGACGCTCTATACCGCCACCGGAAATACCGAACTTGAACACGATGAAAGGTTTGAAACCAATGACTTACGAACGCAATATCATGTAGAACTCAAGGAAATTCTCGGCCCTGCATTCGCTGCTAAATCCACCCAGCAGTGGCTGGATATTCTGGCACCTGCCGGTATCCCCTGTGGGCCCATCAACAATATCGCCGAGGTGCTGGACGACCCACAGGTACGGGCCCGCAATATGGTCGTGAGCGTCGAGGATGCGGTCGCGGGTCAGGTGCGTATGGCCGGTAACCCCATCAAGATGTCAGAATTCGACGACCCGGACAGTCGCACGGTGGCGCCCGATCTCGACGCTGACCGCGCCGCGATTATCGCCGAGATTCTTGACCCGACGTCGGTTGCATAACGATCACTATGACACACGATATTCTGTTGCCGTTTCAAACTCACTCCCGGAGCGGTGTCGGTAACGCGTCTTTGACGTTAACCCATGCGGTTATCGCGGGATGGACGGGGCGTGATACCGCAGCGATGGAGCGGCACATAGCCGAACTCGAAGCCCTCGGCGTGGCACGCCCGGCCGCGATGCCGACGTTCTATCGAACGTCGGTCACTCGCATTACGCACGCCGACAGCATCGAAGTCAGCGGCGAAAATTCGAGCGGTGAAGTGGAATTTATAATGATTCAAGACGGTAGCCAATTGTGGATCGGCGTCGGTTCCGACCACACCGACCGAAAAGTCGAAACCTATAGCGTGACGGTGTCCAAGCAGATGTGCGAGAAACCGATCGCGCCCGTGTTGTGGCCGTACCAAGAGGTGCAAGCGCATTGGGATCGCCTTATCGTGCGCTCCTACGCTGTGGAAAACGGCACGCGCACGTTATATCAAGAGGGCGCGGTGGCCGGCATGTTGGCGCCTGCGGCGCTGATCGACAAATACACAGATGGCAAAGACCGATTGCCTAACGGTACGGTCATGTTCGGTGGAACGCTGCCCGCACGGGGCGGAGTGCGCGCCGCCGAACGGTTTGAATTCGAATTGGAGGACCCGGTGTTGGACCGGCATATCGCCCACGGCTACGATGTGTTGTCGTTGCCGGTCGAGGGCTAACGACAATTAACAATCACGACAGGAGTGTAACCAGATGGGCGACCGGTACGCGGCGTATACGGGATTAAAATTTGATCGACCGGCGGAGCGGGTATTGCGAATTACGCTTGACAACCCCGGCAAGCTTAACGCCACCGATGCCAATATGCACGGTGAGCTCGCCCGGGTCTGGAACGATATAGACACGGACCCGGATGTGGCGGCGGTCGTGTTGCGTGGTGCCGGTAAGGCTTTTTCGGCGGGCGGTGATTTCAGCATGATCGATGAAATGATGGCGGATCACGATGCGCGCATGCGGGTATGGCGCGAAGCGCGGGACATTGTGTACAACGTCATCAACTGCTCGAGGCCCGTCATTGCTGCGTTACACGGGCCGGCGGTTGGTGCCGGTCTCGCCGCGGCCCTGGTGGCAGACATCACGATTGCGGCGAAATCGGCGCGTATTATCGACGGCCATACACGCTTGGGTGTGGCGGCCGGAGATCATTCTGCCATCGTGTGGCCGCTGTTGATCGGCATGGCGAAAGCCAAATACTACCTGCTAACCTGCGACCCGTTGTCGGGCGAAGAGGCCGAACGTATCGGTTTGGTATCGATGTGCGTTGACGATGACAAACTCGAGCAAAAGTCTATCGAGGTTGCCGTAAAAATTGCTAACGGCCCGCCGACGGCAGTTCGTATGACCAAGTACGCGCTCAATAACTGGCTGCGCATGGCCGGCCCGACCTTTGATGCGTCGCTCGCGATGGAATGGATGGCGTGGGACGGCGCTGAAGTCCGCGAGGGCTTGGCGAGCCTCAAAGAAAAACGCAAACCGGATTTTCCAAAAGATTCTCCAGTTTAATCCGTTTTCAAGACGGCGGCGTTCGGCTGCGCCTCATTCCGCCCTACGGATTTCGATCGTGGTAAAAAAACTTTGGCGTCGTAGGGCGGAATGAACGCAGCGAACGCCGCCGTGTTACTCCTCACCCGGCGAGCGCGATTGCAAGCAGTGTCCGACTTCCGACAATAACGGCATCGACGGGTAGTCGGTAATGGTGAGGCCGCCGTCGACGATCAGTGTCTGACCGGTGATAAACGAAGCTTGTTCGGAAAGCAGAAACGCGACCGCTGCGGCGATTTCATCCGCGGTACCCATGCGATTGAGCAATGACGGCGGGAGTGTCCAGCCGCCATCGTCGGTACCAGCGGCGGATCGGATCGCGTCTTGCTGGGTGGCGATCCATCCTGGGCTTACGCCGTTAACGCGTATGCCGCGCGGTGCGGCTTCGACCGCCATCGCGCGGGTCAATGCTTCGACGCCGGCTTTGGCGACAGTGTACAAACCCCAGTTGCCGTGCAACGCCGCGGTCGAGGAAATATTGACGACTGCGCCGCTGTTCGGAGTGAGCCGCGGCAACGCATGAGCGCACACGTAATACGCCGCATCCAGGTTTGATCCGCGGAGTTTGTCCCAGCGTAGCCCCGGTGGATCGGTGGTCTCGACGCCGCTGCGTCGGCTGCCGATACCCGCGTTATTCACCACATAGTCGATTCGTCCGAACTCCTCGAATACGCCTTCCAACATGGCCACCACGGCTGCTTCCTGCTCGAGCTTGGCCGCAAAGAACGCGGCTTTCGCGCCCAGCGCGGTAATCTCGTCGAGAACGGCGCGGCCCTTGTCACGGTCGCGGGCAACGATACTGACTTGTGCGCCCTCGCGGGCGAGATGCAACGCGATACCACGGCCAATGCCGGAATTACCTCCGGTAACGAGCACGACTTTATTCGCGAAATTTCCCATTCGTAGTTACCGATTGCTAGACCGGGTCACGGCGTAATTCTTGTGATAAGCAGTGGACGCCGCCACCGCCGTATTGAAACATCGACATATTCGGCGCGAACACTTCGAAACCTCGCGCACGCAACCGTTCGTTCAACTCGTTATTCGTCGCCATTGAAAGTACTCGTTCATTTCCGAGTGCGACGACATTGCACCCCAGGCGCACGCACGAACGGTACGGGACATCGACGATCTCGATGCCGCGACCTTTGAGCCAGTCCAATACATAGGGCTCCAGTGCATCACTGCACACCACTGCGAGTTTCGGGGCAATCATAACGACGAGTGCATCCATATGTACAAAATCGCCAGGGAAGGGCACAACCAGTGCCTCCCATCCTTCCGCTTCGACCCAATGTGCGACCTGGGTCGCGCCGGCTTCGTCGGAGCGTTCGCCGCCAAAGCCGAGGATCACGGCTCCGGGCTCGATAATGTCGAAATCACCGCCCTCGAAATAACCTGCGGTCACCCATTTCCAGATCGGGACCCCGGCGCGGCGATAGAATTCTGCCACCACGGCATAATCACGGCGGCGCGCAAGCGCCTGGCAGCTTGTGACTAATGGCCCCCACGGTGTCATGGCGTTATTGTCGCGGGCGAATACCGAATACGGAAGGCCTTCGTACGCATCTAGAAAATGGCAGCGCACGCCGTTGTTGATATAAATATCGACCATTTCCCTGTGTTGTTGCATCGCTAACTGGCGATCGAAGCGGGTGCCCAGGCGTTTGAGATTTTGTAGGGTGCGCCGCGCAATGGCGCTTACCGGACGCCATTCGAATTCGGCGGGGTCGCCGAGTAATACGTCCCGTAACGGCGCCGCGGCATTATTGACGCCCCAACCATCCGGAAACTCGTAATTATTGTCCAATTCTATCGTGCGCCTCACGCTGGATCGTAGTAATGAATTTCCAATAACACGCAACCGTTGTTGGACTTAAATGGCCCATGATGGGTGTCGGGTGGCCGGCAGGCGTAGGTATTCGGTGCGAAGCATTCGCCGCCGATGCCGTTCTCGTCATTACCCACGGTCAGATCGCCGGACATCAAATAAACTTCTTCCCAGTAATCGTGAATAAACGGCTTGGTGGTATAGATCCCGGGTTTGAAACGCAATAAACGAGTACGGCCGCCGCGGCGGTTCTCCTCGTCGAGCTCGCCGGCCAGAATTTTCTGTTCGATGCCCTGCGGGTATCCCGGTGGCACTTCCCAACCGTTGTCCAGGTCGACGGAATGGAACTCTCTGTGTTGTTTGGTGATTGCCATTTCAAATACTCCACTCGGTCGTTTATGAGGGTAGGTTTAGGGTCGCACGTTGTTGTTCCAAGTCGTAGCATTTTGTAGGTATGCGCGACAAGTCGGTACCGGTGACTCGGATAAATCGGGCGCCGGGTGGAAAGTCGATTGTGTGGATATCGCCCGGCTCAAATACGGCGGCCATTCCAGGGCCGAGACGGAATCGCCGCTTCACGCTGAGTTCGACGTGGTCGTCGTTGGCCCCGGTTTGGTGTTCCCACACCGTCATATCGGTATCCTGGGTGGCTTGCCCGTAGATTGCCCACGAATTCCCGTGGTCGTGGGGCGGCGATACTTTTCCGTGAGCATAGATGTGTGCCAGCACGACAAAGCCGATTCCGTCGTCGTGATGTAACTTATGGATACCTGGTTGCGCGTCAGGGCCACAGTGTTCCCTCAGGAAAGCGGGTTCCTTCAATAGTTTCTCCAAGTTCGTACGAATGCGTTCACGGCCATCGGATCCGTCGTCCGCGTGCAGCGTAGTGCGACAGTCTTCGATAAACGTCGGTAATGAATAGGGTGGCATCGTTGTGTATTTCTCGTGGGTTCGTTTTCGGTCAATTGTGCGAAGGAGATAGAATAAATCAAATCACGATGGGCTGAAATAATATATACTGGCTTTCGTTCGCACCGGTCGCTGTCCAGGGAAGCAGTGATGGACCCATGAAAAAACTCGGAATTATCGGCGGTCTGGCGTGGCCATCCACGATTGACTATTACCGATTGTTGTGCAGTAAAGCAAATCAACATTTTGCACAACAGAGTGCGAGTCCCCCTTATCCGACGCCGCCCATCGTTATCGAGTCATTGAATATGAGCGCTACTCGTGTGCTACGTGGCCATGACGACGACCCGAAATCGTGGTCGCGCTTTGAGCAGGTATTCCGGGACGCGTTATTGCGTCTGCAAGCCTCTGGAGCGGAGCTTGCCATCATCGCCAGTAATACGCCGCATATGCGTCTCTCAGGTATTTGCGAGGGTTTGGAATTTCCGGTAATCAGTATCCTTGACGTGACGGCACAGGCCGTCGTCGGGTCCGGGGCGAGCCGTGCGCTGATTCTCGGCACCCCGGTTACGATGTACAGCGATGCCTATTCGCGCACGTTGACCGAACTCGGCATCGAGGTATTGCCGCGGTTGCCGGATGCCGAAATCGGTCGGCTCGAAACATTGATCGATGAGGATTTATATCAAGGAAAGATCGATAGTGCGCGTTACTGGTTGCTGGATTTATGCCGCAGCCATGTTACCGATACCGCCAACGATGTCGTATGTTTAGCATGCACCGAGCTGCCACTTGCGTTTCCCGAGCACTGCGATGACGCTTTTTTTCGGGTGGACGGAATCGGCTTTGTAAATACTAGCGTCGCTCACGTGGAGGCCGCACTTGCTGCCGTTTTGCCGTAGATTGCAGGAACCGCTATGATTCCATTAAACAATTATCGCCAGACACCAGTGTCTGGTTAACTGAGTTGAGACTTCCAAAAAATCTATGTTTTGCATTGAGTTAGAAGCGAAAAAGGGTGGTGTCGATTTGAACGGCGAATGCCGTTTCGGTCACGCTTCCAGCCGGTATCATGTGCTTTATACTTCTTAATACTAATTGCACCACAACCTCGTCGTAACGACGCTTGTCTTCTGCGTATTTCCGTCGGTGACGCCGACAATGCGACAAACGTGAGTAGAGAAACGGAAAACACGAGTTGAGTTCGGGATTTAAGCATCATCTGTTCTTTTGTGGAGATTAAGATTAGAGATTACACCGCTGATTGGAGTCCGAACGGGGTCCCGAGTTCCGGCGTATGGCATAGCCGATTCGTGGCTGACCGCAACGGCGGTGGTTTACCCGTATCTAGTTAAATAGAGAGCTATTTCGCAACAAAGAGCGTGAACCCGAGTACTAGCCCATACATTTCAGGCTGTGATAG
>CAXMMZ010000219.1:0-1826 GCA_964194565.1 Arenicellales bacterium | reverse complement strand
TCCAGCGTGAGCAAGACAAAACCGACCGTAAACCAAAACGCGCCCTGGTGCGTATTGAGATAGTCGATCATATAGTCATCCCCTAGGCGCTGTCCGGATTAAACGCACCGCTTTTGTTCATCGCAGTCACAACGGCGACGGCTTCGGCAACAACGCTGCCGGCATCGCTGGCTTTGTCGCCCATAAGCACCACTGTACTTTCCTTCGCGATGTTCTGTTTCGCCGTGATAGCTTGACTGGCTAAATCCAACTGCACTGCCTTTTGCCCCGGCCCGGTCGCGGCCGCTTCACCGATCGTGCGTATTGCCATCGCTTTGGCAGTCGCCACGAGTTCGATGGCCTGTGCCTCGCCCTGCGCAGTAAGAATCTGCTGCGCACGATCGCCCTCCGCCGACAGGACCTTTGCTTGCTTCTCGCCTTCGGCGACGTTGATGGCGGCTTGGCGTTCACCCTCCGAGTCCAGAACCGTCGCGCGCTTATCGCGTTCGGCCTTCATTTGGCGCTCCATCGCTTCGAGCACGCTGCGGGGCGGCTCGATGTCTTTAATCTCGTAGCGCAACACCTGGACGCCCCACGGCTCGGCGGCTTCATTGATCGCCTGAACGATAGCTGCATTCAACGACTCGCGATCTTCGAAAGTCTTATCGAGCTGAATCTTGCCGATCTCCGAGCGCATCGTCGTTTGCGCGAGCTGGGTCACCGCAACATCATAGTCATCGACGCCATAACTCACTTTGTAGGGATCCAACACTTTCATATACAACACACCGTCAATTGTAAGGGCGATATTGTCCTTGGTAATGGCGCTTTGGCTTGGCACATCAGAAACGTGCTCTTTGAACGATTGGTTGTACGCCACTTTATCAAGAAACGGCAGGATGAAATTCAGGCCCGCCACCAAAGTACGCCGGTATTTTCCAAAACGCTCGATAACGAAGGCACGGTTTTGCGGCACGAATTTGATCGAACTTTTCAGGGCCACGAACAATAAAACCGCGAACCCAAAACCGATGCTAAATACAAAGTCGAAAATGCTGTTCAGGCTTGATTCCATTATTATTCCCCTCGGTAGATTCCTGATGAACGGAGTCCCGGACTAAATTATTTTCAGCGCCGCGAGATCCCTAAATTAATTGGAGATTGTTTGTTGCCAATATAGTATATGGTGGCTAATAGTTTGATTTTCAAGTGTAATTACGAATTGCGACTTAAATACACCGCGGCCACCGCCATACGCCATCGTTACACTCAGACCGCGGCACCATACGGCCAGCAGTATTTGATTATAGATCGCCGCTCCGATCGAATCTTCCATTTCGCAGAAAAGCCTCCACTTGATGAACCACTTTCGTGGCGTTCATTATGAAAGTATGACCGCTATCAACGAGAAAGAAATCCCGCATCTCGGCAAGTTTGGCGCTATCAACCGAGACTTTACCGTCATTAGCGCCACGCATTGCCGCCGCGAACCACGGATCGCTGCTCTTAGTTCCGGCAATGATACCGATCTCGAGTTCAATCGGCACCAATTGATTTAGGATACTGTCCGGCCCGGTGCCCAGTTGCTGCCCGGCCACCCCGGTAACGCGCCGATACCACCACTCATTGCGGTACCTATCCACAATCTCACTGCCGTGATTCGGTGGCCCCAACATGACGGCGCGCCGCGCCTCCGGCACGCGATGGTTTTGGAAATAATGCCGGACCAATATACCGCCCAGCGAATGCGTAACGAAATGAATGGTCGTCGCTTCGCGTTCACGACACTCCGCAACTCCTGTTCCGACCACCGACGCGAGTTGCTGAATCGGCTGCTCCGTCGACGG
>CAXMMZ010000218.1:0-4338 GCA_964194565.1 Arenicellales bacterium | reverse complement strand
CCCGTGGTTTGGCTTTGGCCGCTGCCACACTCTTGGCGACGGATTTGGTATCGTCGACCGTCACGCGGTTCCGGCCGGCCGCTTTGGATGCATACATCGCTTTATCGGCGCGCTCGATGAGATCGGCGATGTTCATTATATCTTTATCGAAACTCGCTATTCCCAGTGAAGTAGTGACCTTGAGCATTTCATCCTTAGGGCCTGGAAAATCGTAATTTTCAATAGCCTCCCGCAATCGCTCGGCCAAAACGATCGCCTCCTTGGCATCAGTTTCCGGCAGGATCACGGCAAATTCTTCACCGCCGTAGCGACACGGTATGTCGGTCTCACGCACATTGTTTTTCATAATACGCGCGGTCGTGGCCAGCACAGCGTCCCCTTGTTGATGACCGTAGGTGTCATTGAATTTTTTGAAGTGATCGATGTCCATCATAATCAACGACAAACTACGATTATAGCGCTGCGAGCGGCGTAGCTCGTCCTCGAGTTTTTGTCGAAAATAACGATTGATAAAAAGCTGAGTTAAACCGTCGGTGATCGCCAGATGATATAAGTTGGCATTGTTGATCGTGATGGCGGCTTGCCCGGCCAATGCAATCAACAGGTCGATGTCGTTATCGCTGAATCGATCTCCTGATTTCTTATTTGTGATGTTCATGACGCCGATATGGGTATCGTCGGTGGTCAACGGAATACATATGATGTTATCGACGTTGGATCTTTCCGATTTCTTGAAATTCGAATCCGTGGTTACGTCGTCCACAACAATATAGCGGCCAGTTTTAACGACTTTGCCGGCGATACCTTCACCGACTTTAATCTTGGTACACTCGACTTCGCCGTCGTTGATCTGCCGTTCGGCAACCGGGTCAATGCCGCGCACCACTTTGATTTCAAGCTGGGCGCTGTCATCGTCCAGCAGCATGATGGAACCCTTTTGGGCGTCCACTGCGCTGCGAGCTTTGTCGAGAATAAGTAGCAACGTTTTCTTCAGGTCGTTAGCGAAATTGAGTGCCTTGGAGACATCGTACAACACCGACAGGTTCTGCATCTTGAGCCCCAGTGAGGCCGTGGCGCGTTGCTTTTGCTGGTCGATCAACACGCTGTCGATCGCCACTACCACCTGTGCCGCCAATTGCGACAGAAAATTCAAGTCGCGGTCAGCGTAGGCGCTGCCGTCCTTCTTTTCGCCCAGCGTCAGGATACCGTGCAGATTGTTTTTCAGCATCAGCGGCACCCATATCACCGAATCCAACCGATCAAGTTGGTACTGCTTTATCGCGGATTCGAACCGATAGTGTCCCGACGAATCGCGAATTGCGAACGGCTCGCCACCATTCAGAACCCGCCATAGCAATCCTTCCTCACCGGCAAATCTTAACCCTTCAAGCGCTCCGGCCGGGAATCCGATTGAGTCCTTACACGCATAGACTTTGGTGTCGATATCGTAGATCAACAACGCCACATTCTCCGCACTGCTCGCGTCGTACGCGGACGACACTAAGGCGTGCGCCAGATCCTGCATATTCTGGATCGAATTCAGCGATTTGCCGAGCTGCGACAAGGTGAAAAAGTCGAAGACTTTGCGTTCGAGTTCGCGAATCGAGGATTGCGAATCGTCGGCGCGGTCTACGGATTTGGGCATTGACGTTCTCAATTCGATTGTGACCTACGAAGACGGTGCCCGCCGCGGCACTCGGTCCGCCGGGTACCGCGCCAGCTGAATTATAAAGATAGTCTAGCAGCAATTCCCCGCAGCGAGCGGCAGCGGGCGCAACGATTTGAGTGCGGGCTCCCCGAACTGCCGAAAATTTACTACTCTTAACAAAAACCGTAAGGCGAGCGGCCGAGGATGGTCTATTATTAATGTGGTATGCGGCCTACCGCAGGCAGCCTGGACCGGGTCATCCAAGCTGCACGGTAGACGTTACAGCATCATGGACTCGCGGCGGAGCCAAAACAAATCGGCGTTGCAACCGAGCAGTCGGACAACACCGAATCTGGGATCGGCCGCTGTCGTGTCAACGCGCGCCAGGACTGCGGCGAGGTTAATCTGTTTGAGTAATTGTCAACGTGTTACGTTCATTATCTTTATCGACACCTAAACCTCAGGAAATCCAGCGTGCGCCAGTCGCGTTTCGCGTGGCCAAGGTCGAGCAGTGGCTCGATTCGCTACCCCGGGATAACGGCCGGCAGGCCGCGTTGAAGCTGTATCAGTCACTGCACTCGCAAAATCGCTTCGACATCAGCGTGGCGATGCGGCTGAGGTTATTGGAGCTATACCGCGAACCCGCGGGTGAAACCCTGGAAATGATCCAGGAACTCGTATCCACGAAACCCTTGCCGTTGGACAAAGGCAGCCTGGAGCTCGCCGAGTCGGTGCAGAAACTCATGGTGGAACTCGCTAACGGCTACAAGATAGCGGTTAGCGATCTCATCGACCAAAACGCGGAAGAAACCGACGACCACAAACAGCGAGAACAGTTGCTCCTGGCGCTGCAGCGCGCCATCTACCACCTCGGACACGCGTTGCTGAATGCCTACCAGGCATATATTCCCGCGCCCGAGGGCGTTTGGAGGGAACTGAATCAGTTGTACTGGTACGCGAGCGGCCGCAACCTCGCGGTCGACTCCGTCATGGTGCCGGGGTCCGGAACCCCGGACGGCACGATGACCATCACTGAAAGCTTCCAGTTGGCGGTATTGCTCGGTGCGTCGCACCCGTACAGTCTGTTTCCCGGCGATTGTATGCGCATTTATCGTTCTCTCTCGGCGTGGCAGCACGATGTGGAAATCGTCGAAGACCTCGAATACTCGCATCCGGGTGGCCGGTTTTTGATCAATCTCGCGTTAAACGCACCGCCCGTGCCGATGGTGAAGATTCGTAAAGCGGAGCCGGCCGACAATCTGCGCATGCTGGTCGCCGTCGATATGCTGCGGAAACTCCATGCCATCATAAAGAATTGGGAGAAATCGTCCCCCGCCAATGACGGCGACGTGCAAGCGACCGAGGGCGCCGACATCGGCCGCATCGATCTGCTGCGCCGCGTGGCGCAAACGTGGAGCGGCGCAACAGTCACCCGTAAAACCAATCGCACTCGAAACAAGGTCGATGTTGGAGTCTGTGTAGGCATTCCGGCCATTTATTATTACTTCAACGATGAACAACCGTTCGCGCCGCCGCTCGGATCCGGTCAATCCGCCAAGGAATCGCGGACGCCGACTCCTGGTTGGACGTCGCGGTTCCGCCGCGAAGACAGTACCAAGGAGTTGTATAAACTGTATCAATGCGAAACGCGGGATGAGAGCGCGGGTGGTTTTCGCATGGTGGCCATCGATGAGGAAAAAATGCGGATTCGTGTCGGCGATGTAGTGGGCCTCGAGCACCCGTCATGGGTGTCCTGGTTGATCGGCGTCGTACGTTGGTTGCAGACCGATAACGAGGACGCCATCGAATTCGGCGTACAGATTTTGGCTCAGAAGGCGCAGCCGATTGCCGCGCGGCGCCTGGATTCCACCAGCCACAAGGATTTCCCGTTCGTACCCGGGTTGTTGTTACCGGAACTCCGGGCCTTGCGCCAAGCTGAATCGCTTATATTGCCGCGCGGCACGTTTCAACCGCCGCACCGTTTCGAAATCACGGGCCACGACGCCGACTCGCGATCCGTACTACCTACCGGATTTGTTGACCGCACCTCGATTTACGAACGGATCTCGCTCGACGTACCTCCGGCGTAATCCGCACCGGCGACATCAAGGCCGGTTAGCGTGAACTCGAAATCCGGCGAATCGAGTATTCGGAGGTTAATGCAGTTCGGTTGGCAGGTTACGCCCGGATCCAGCGCCCCAGCACCGTCGAGAGCTGCTCGACCGTAAACGGCTTACTCAGGTAGTGGTCCCTATCGGCCTACCCCTCGGAGCCGAGGGCTGGTGCCTACTACCCTTCGGTAAATCGTCTGTTCACAACCGCGATGGAGAATTGGTCGACGCGGTTGGTCGGTGCGTTGCTGACAGGCACGGGAAGCGATGGCGCACGGGGCTTAAAAGCCATTCGCGATCGCGTTTACCCGACGATTTCCCAGCGCCAAGAATCGCACCCGGAATATGATATGCCAAGGGCTGCGAGGCGTCAGACGCGGCAGAGTACATATTATCCACCGAGAAGATTTCCGGCATGATTGAGGAACTCGTAGCGGGGTAGTTCACCGCTCCACCAGAAATTCAAGCAGCACGGCATTGACCCGCGCCGGGTCTTCGACGGGTGCCATATGTCGCAACCCCTCTAGAATCACGATCTGCGCGTCAGCGAGATCGGCCGCCATGCGCTGCGCTATCACC
>CAXMMZ010000217.1:0-2756 GCA_964194565.1 Arenicellales bacterium | reverse complement strand
TCGCCGAACCAAAACCCGACAACGCCTGCCCACCGTCACGGTCGCGAATTCGCTTCAAGCCGTGCGCCGCACGATCCAATGCTTCGTCCCACGTTGCCTCGCGAAAATGACTCAGCGGATCGGACGGATCCAGGTCAATATCGGCGTGCTTGGGCGCATCGTCACGCCGGATCAATGGTTTGGTTAGGCGATGCGGGTGATTTATATAATCGAATCCGAACCGGCCCTTAACGCACAAGCGGTTGTGGTTGGCGGGGCCGTCACGGCCCTGCACCGCCACGATGGAATTTTCGTGGGTCTGGTAGGTAATCTGACAACCTACCCCGCAATACGGACACACGCTGTCAACCTCTTGCAGCGGCTCGGTACGACCAACACCATCCTCACCCACGAGCGCTGTCTCCATGAGCGCGCCAGTCGGGCAGGCCTGCACGCATTCACCGCAGGCAACACAGGTGCTCGACCCCATCGGGTCATCAAAGTCGAACACTATCTTGGAGCCGTGGCCGCGGTAGGCCATACCGATCACGTCGTTGACCTGCACCTCGCGGCAGGCGCGCACGCACAAATTGCACTGTATGCACGCATCCAGAAACACCCGCATCGCGGGATGGCTCGGATCAGGAGCAGGCTGAACACGCGGCGGGAAGCGGCTGGATGCCACCCCAATACGCTCCGACCACTGCCAGAATATTGAGTCCTGCTGATGCGCGACGTCGCGCGGCGGTTGATCCGCAATGAGCATCTCAAACACCGAGCGCCGTGCCGATTCGGCCCGTGGTGTCGCGGTGTGCACGGTCATCCCAGGCGTAGGCGTTCGAATACACGAAGCCGCCAGTACCCGTTCGCCCTCGACCTCCACCATACAGGCCCGGCAGTTGCCGTCGGCCCTATACCCGGGCTCGGGCGAATAACACAAATGCGGAATGTCGGTACCGCAGTGCTTCGCGACCTGCCAAATCGTTTCGCCCGGCTGCGCCTCGACGGTCACACCGTCAAGGCTGAACTCGATCATTGCGTCTGTTGACATCTACTTGTCCCCCGGGAAATAGCGGAACACGGACAACAGCGGATTGGCCGCCGCCTGACCTAATCCGCAAATCGATGCATCGCTCATCGTCTGGCTCAATTCCGTGAGTAACGATTCATCCCATTGCGGTTGCTGCATCAACTTTACGGCCTTCTCGGTACCGACCCGGCACGGCGTGCACTGCCCGCAGCTTTCGTCCTCGAAAAATCGCATGAGGTTTAACGCGACGGCTTTGACGTCGTCCTGGTCGCTCAAAATCACGACCGCATGCGACCCGACGAAACAACCGTGTTCCTCGAGACGCCCAAAGTCGAGCGGCAGATTCGCGAGACTGGCCGGCAAGATTCCACCCGACGCGCCGCCTGGAAGATAACCCTTAAACGCATGGCCATCCTGCATACCGCCGCAAAATTCGTCGATGAGTTCCTGTGCCGTGATACCGGCAGGCGCGACTTTTACACCCGGCTCGCGCACCCGGCCGGATACGGAATAGCTACGCAGCCCTTTGCCACCATTGCGGCCGAGGCCCGCGAACCAATCCGGTCCCTTCTGAACAATGTCGCGAACCCAATACAATGTCTCGACATTTTGCACCAATGTCGGTTTCCCGAAAATACCGACTTCAGCGACGTAAGGCGGTCGATGGCGCGGCAGGCCGCGTTTGCCTTCGATGGATTCGATCATCGACGATTCTTCGCCGCAGATATAAGCGCCGGCGCCGCGCCGCAGTTCGATCTTCGTCACCCGATCAAGACCCGCACTCTGCAGCTTGGCAATTTCATCCAACAGCGCGTGCCGCACGCCCGGATACTCGTCGCGCAAATAGATATAGACGGTCTCCGCTTCCACCGCCCATGCCGCGATCAACATACCTTCCAAAAAACGATGCGGATCGCGTTCCAGGTAGTAGCGGTCTTTAAAGGTGCCGACTTCGCCCTCGTCGGCATTGACGGCCATGAGTCGCGGCCCCGGATAGCCCCGCACGAAGCCCCATTTGCGACCCGTCGGGAAGCCGGCACCGCCCAATCCCCGTAACGGCGAGCTTTGCATTAACGCGATGAGGTCCGAAGGGGTGCGGCCATCGTTCAGACACTCCCTCAGCAATGCATAGCCGCCATCCGCGACGTAGGCATCATAATCGGTATAGTGAGGTACGATGGGGTGTACTCGATTTTCATCGGCAGCCTGCGTCACGCTGTCGGGCGTGGCGTTATCGACATGATAGTGTCCGACCTCGGCCACCGGCGCGGTATCGCAACGCCCCATACACGGTGCGCGCACGACTCGAATGTTCGGACGCTGTGCATCAGTCAAGCTTTCGATTAGGGTTTCGGCGCCGAACATCGAGCAGGTCAGGCTTTCGCAAACGCGCACGGTAATGGCAGCGGGCAGCATCTCGTCTTCCTTAAGAATATCGAAATGCGCGTAAAACGTAGCAGTCTCGTAGACTTCGGCCAACGCCAGTCGCATCTCGTGCGCCAACGCGACCAGATGCGCGGCCGACAGACACCCGTACTGGTCCTGCAGCAGATGCAAAAACTCGATGAGCAGATCGCGGCGCCGCGGTCGCTCGCCAAGCAAGCCGCGCACTTCCTGTAGCGCTTGGGGCTGGACCTGACGGCCCTTGGGAGTCTTCGCGGCGCGTCGCCGGCCGCGGCCGGCGTGCTTTAAAGTTACGACTTGTTGGGACTTAATTGCTGCCATCTCATCTATTACCGATTACGGG
>CAXMMZ010000216.1:0-14533 GCA_964194565.1 Arenicellales bacterium | reverse complement strand
CCGCGCGGTGGATATTTTGTAAGCCTCGACACCAACGATGATGGATGTGCACGCGAGGCGCTACAGCTCGCGGCCCAAACTGGGGTCAAATTCACCGCCGCGGGCGCGCCGTTTCCGTACGGACGCGACCCACGGGATCGTAATATTCGTATCGCTCCGACGTTCCCGGCGCTGACGGAAATCGAAACCGCTATACAGGTGCTGGCTACGTGCGTATTGCTGGCGGTGGTACGGCAACGTCTGCGGTCAGAATGATGGCTGGCCTTCCAGAGCCCATTGCTAACGGATCGCCGGCAGTGTCGCCGATATCGTACGGTTGCCAAGACCGGAGAATTTCTAGTGAATAGTATCGCGAACGCAGCCGAAGCCGAAGCCGTGGACATATCCATGCTTAAAAGCATATTCCAACTCTCACCAGCTGACGTGGTGCCCAGGCCGTTTCCACACGTCATCAAACAGGATATTTTGGAACCTGATTTTTACCGCCAATTGAAAGCTGAATTTCCGGTCGATAGCCTATTCGATAAGCGTGGTAAAAGAATGGGAGCTCGTACCGGCCGAGATTTGTACCGGGGGGATTCCGGATTTGACGAATTTATTAAGCAAAGCTCCGCTTGGCGGAGGCTCTATTCATGCATGAATTCTCCGGAATTCTTGAAATTCACATTGGAAATGTTTGGCCCGTATTTTGATGAATTTCGATGCCGAGTGAGTGCCGACAAGGCGCAGTTGGTTTCTCATACCGAGAATAGGTTTTCGGTATGGTGGAGGGCACGAAAGGCTCGCTGGTTCGGAGCCGGCGCTACGCAGGATCCGGACAAGGTGTTTGTGAGGTTCGATATCGAACAAAGTGACACCGGATACGCTAAACCCGTGCATTGTGATAATCAAAGCCGGTTGGTGTCGTTCCTGGTCTACTTTTGCGACGCCGATGAAATTGGTTTAGAAGGCGGCGACCTGCGAATCCATGCTCACGTCGAAGATAAGCTCTATTCGGACTCTGAACGATTTCCGAAGGAATCAGACACCAAGGTGATTCGAACATTGCGACCACGTGACAACCTAGGGTTATTCTTTTTGTGTTCCAATAATTCCTATCATAGCGTCACTCCAGTTACTCGATCACGAGACTACCGCCGATTTATCTATACAAATCTTTCCAGTACGGCGGAGAATATATGGTGAGACTACGGCCGATCGTTGAGTTGAGTGAGGGATTCGGTTGGTGGAGAGTCTAGCGGATGGGTAAGTTAAAGGAGGAAGGTAGCCAGAAAATATTAACGAATTCGACAATCAGCGCGCTTGAAAAATATAGACTTGTCGTGGAGGGCAAGCAAAGTTGGTGGTACTTTCTAAAGTTTGAAATAGTCGTCAGCCTGTTAATTTCCTGGCCGGGCGCAATGGGGCTGTGGTTGCGCAGAACGTTTTACCCCGGACTTTTTAGACAGTGTGGAAGTGGGGTGTTGTTTGGGCGCAACGTTGTTCTTAGACATCCTCGCAGAATTTCGCTCGGCAATAACGTGATAATCAACGATGATGTCACCCTTGACGCCAAAGGTACGGAAGGGGAAGGGATAACTATTGGCGACGATGTATTTATTGGCAAGGGGACGGTGCTGTCGATGTTAGACGGCACAATAGAAATCGATGACGGAGCGAGCATCGGATTTTACTGTAGGATCGGTAGCACTACACACACCAAAATTGGGAAAAAGGCGCTCATTGCGGGCTATGTATACGTCGTGGGCGCCGATCATGATAGTTCCAGAATCGATATTCCGATAATAGATCAACCAACTCTGTCGCGAGGAGGGGTAACCGTCGGCGATGGGACGTGGTTGGGGACTAAGGCTACAGTACTGGATGGTACCGCTATCGGCCGCGACTGTATTGTCGGTGCCCATAGCCTGGTGACGACGGATATTCCGGATTTTTCTGTGGCCGTCGGTATTCCCGCCAAGATTACTAGAAACAGAAAAGACAGTTCCGCACCCGCCGAATAATTTTGCGCTAACGACATATCGCCGTGGAGCGTCGTAGTTTGAATGCACATGACGGCCATGCAAAAATGTGAAGCTAATCGCTCAATAAATTACGTCCTATACGATCCGATAGTGGCGTAGCACCCGCGACCCGACATAAGGTTTGTCCCGGCCGCGCCATTCGATCACCACGGCGCGCGTATAGGATGCCGCTGACTTGTGAAATGACATCGCGTCGCGCGCGCATAGGGTCGGACTCCAGCGGGTCCACGATCATAGCGACCGTGTCGCCGGCCTGTATGACATCGCCCGGGTGCTTGCGATATACGACAACGCCCGCGCAATCCGCTTTGATTGTCTCGACCCCGGTCAACGGGGTCGCACCGCACAGCGGCGCCGGCAGTGGGCCGGGATCGCCATCGATGCAGCCGCGCCGGATAAGCATCTTGAATAAATTATCGGCATCCGCCGCCGCCAAATCGTCGCTCACATCGGTGTCGCCGCGTAACTCGACGGTAGCCGATAAGCAAGCGGCCGGAATCGGTCGATCGGGGAATCGCTCGGCCAATGACCACCAAGGTCCGGCGATGGCTTCGTCGAACGGACGACCACCCGATGTCGTGGCCAGCAACGTCGCACGACTACCGAGTTGTGCGGAGAGTTCTGCGCCGTCAGGCCAGCACGGCGCGCCGAGATACACATGCAGTACGGCTTCCCAATCGCAATGCAAATCGAGACAGAAATCGGCATCAATAGCGAGTCGCAGCAGCGAGATGCGTAGAAATTCGATTTCATTGGTGGACTGAAGGTCATTGGCAGCACGTGTCAGCTCGGCGCGAATGATTGCAATATTTGCGCTGGCATCGTCACCCAAGTTGCCGGTGATCCTCTCCGCTACAATGTCGGAAAGGTCGGAATAATGGCGGTTAAAATTATGGCCGCTGCCGAGTTCAAACCGACCCTGTAACGTCCCATAAATATTTTGTGACAGTCCGATCGGATTCGCCACCGGTAATAGTACGATTTCGCCTCGGATTCGCCCCGCGTCGTCCGCGTCGTTAAGCCGGCCGATTAAGTGATGCATAACCAGCATGCCGGGAATTTCATCGGCATGTAGCCCAGTTTGAATATAGGCTTTCGGTCGGGCACCGGTCTGGCCGTAACGACGCACTTTCAATTCCCGCCGTGTGCCCAAGCTCATTTCGGGGAACGCAACGGTCTCTTCGTGACGGGGCATCGCGGTTAGCCAATCAATTCGAGCAACTCCACGACTTCGTGGAGCGATGCCACTTCGTTATCGGGCGTGTGATCATGAATCCAGGAATTTGCGCGACGATTCATCCACGTCGATTTCATGCCAAAATCCTGAGCGCCTCGTACATCCTCGATCGGGTGGTCGCCGATATGCATGATATTTTCCGGCGCCGTTTGTAGTGCGGCGCATGCAGCGCGAAATATTTCGGGGTCGGGTTTGAGAGCGCCGACGCCACGGGCGTTGACCGATCCGACGAAGTAATCGTCGAGCCCAAGTCGTTCCAGATCGGCATTGCCGTTCGACAGTGCTACTAGCGGCAGCCGTGCGCTCAAGGATTGCAGCGCGTCCAACACATCGGGATATAGCGTTATCCAATGGCGGGCTTCGAGAAATTCTGCCATTAGGGCGTCGGCGTCGCCACGGTCGTATCCGAAATCGGCCAACAACAATTCGAATGTTCGATGCCGCAAAGCGGTAAAGTCGTGGCCAATTTCCGGATAGTCCGTCCTGACTTCGTCACGCCGTGCCCGTAACCGGTCGACATCATACTGCTGGCCGATTCTCGGATAGCGGGAGCGCAGGTGGTCGTGAATATGTTGCTCGGCTTTCGCTATAACTGGGCCGATTGCCCACAACGTGTCATCGAGATCGAGTGTTATCGCGTGGATCGAGGACATTGCGGAAGCGTTAATGGTCGAAGCCCGCGAGTAGTGCGCTTGAAATTATCTTGATGATCACCGTGTTAGTCGATCGGAATTACGCGCCAATAACTAATTAGCAATTTCTTCGAGCCGCCGGGCGCGAATCACCTGTCCGTCGAGTCCCGCCCGCCTAGCTGTGCCTTCGCTATCGAGAATCGCGATGCCGGGCCATCATAAGCGAGCAGTGCTGTTTTGCGCCAGCATTGAAGCACCCACTAACCCAAACAAGACCAACTGTGCGGGGGCGCCGTACCCCAAGATTTTAGGTACCCGATTTAAATATCCAGAATATTCTTGGTCCACGGTCCGACTTCGTGATGAAGATACAATCTACATATCCACAAAGTGACACTTTGTATTGGAGCGAGTCGGTGAATCGGACACTCGTCTATCGATCGGGCCGGAGCGAGCCGGTACACTTGGGGTTACCCCAATAGCGATTGTTAGGAACCGAGCCGTGGCCGTACCGCCGAACGTTGAAGATTACCTGGTAAGCGAAGAGCCGTATTACGCTGCTCAGGGGCAAGAAATCGAGTTGTTTGAGGCTGCCTACCGCAACACCATACCGGTCTTACTGAAAGGCCCGACCGGGTGCGGCAAGACCCGGTTTATGGAGCATATGGCTTGGCGCCTCGGCCGACCACTGGTGACGGTGTCGTGCCACGACGATCTAACGGCCTCTGACCTAGTAGGCAGGTACTTAATCGTCGGCGGGGAAACGACATGGATCGACGGGCCGCTCGCGCATGCGGTACGCATCGGTGGTATCTGTTATCTCGACGAGGTCGTGGAAGCGCGTAAAGACACCACTGTGGTGATCCACCCGCTCGCCGACGACCGCAGAGTATTGCCGATAGACAAAACCGGTGAGTTGCTGCGCGCGAGCCCCGAGTTTTGCTTGGCAATTTCCTACAACCCCGGCTACCAGAGCGTGTTGAAGGATCTTAAGCAGAGTACCCGCCAACGATTTGTCGCCATCGAGTTCAATTACCCCGCGCCTTCGGTCGAAGCCGGGATCGTGAGTCGCGAGTCGGGGCTGGATGAATCGACCGCGGCTGCGCTTGTGAAGTTTGCCGGTATGACCCGCAATTTGAAGGGCAACGGCTTGGAAGAGGGCGCCAGCACACGGCTAATCGTGCACGCCGCCAAGCTCATGGTGTCCGGAGTCGATGCCGCTACCGCTTGCCGAGGTGCGATCGCTGAGGCGCTGACCGACGAACCGGAAATGTTGGCGGCCATCAATGAGTTACACGCCTCGGTATTTTGACTCCGGCAATTTATCTGCGATGCGGTTACAGCGGTTTACCCGGCGTACTCTGCAACACGTTCGGGCTAAGACTTACGGCGAAAAATCGGCTCTGGTCGGTCGATCTTTGGGTTTATCCTGCGCGGCATAACAGCGGCTTCGATCCTTGTCGGACGTGGGCCGCGAAGAATTACGATCGAATAGATCATGTGAGTGAGTTTTATCACAGCGTCGTTCGGGTGGCACGAGCAGAATAGGGATACCAGCCATAAGGAGGTTCGTATGCATATAATTACCCGCCAAGTCGGTGATGTGATAGTTCGGAATGACGATGTTGAGATTCTTGTATTGAGTATCAACGACAAACAAGTCAGGCTCGGAATAGAAATTCGCAACAATGATCGCTACGGGCGTGACACTACCGTCGATCATTTGTATGTCGACAGCGGTCGCCGTGAAAACTAGCCCGGGTATTTCACGAAGGCGGACGATGGTCTAGGAATCTTCTCAATACTTGAATCGGTTAAGTTCGATTTTAGGGAACTCGCTCTCGGTACCGTTTGTCCTGCTCGGATTTAATCGATCGGTGGTTTTCGGCTTCGCCTCTCATCGCCCTACGCCCCATTTTTCCTGAAGTCCGAACCCTTCATGAATTATCCGGGCTAACCGAGAACAGTGCCACCGGCGGTGGCGTGGACCGCTAGAAATTCAACGAGATATCGCGATGTACCGCTAAGCAGCTCGCGATGTCTTTCGCCTGTTCGGTTGTTAATTGTGGCTGCTGGCGTAATCCGATTGAATTACTGATGGCCTGGTCGTAAGCGCTAATTCCCGACAGTAATTCGGTGGCCGCACGCTGTCGCCAGGCGACCTCGGTGGCGTACAAATCCAGGCCTTCGTTGAGCTCGGCGGCGGCTTTGCTGCGGTCCGGGTTATCGCCTTTCAGCGCGCGCCGTGCCTTTGATAACTTTGACTTTATCTTGCTCGCGCCGTCCAATTCGCCCAACGAGGTTTCGACCAGTTTGATCTGGGTCATCGCTTGCTCCGGTGCGTCGGCCGCAACGATCGCGGTCAGATCGGCAAGAGTGCGGTCGAGCGCTGCCAGTTGGTCCGCCTGTCTTATCGTACGCTGAAGTTGCGCGACGGTTTCGTAGGCGCCGTCGACGTTGCGCCGATAGGCGCCCCGCGATTTCTTAGCTGCATTGTTCAGCTCCACGTAGCGTTTACGCGCCGTATCCCATTCTTGAGGGATGTGACGAATCAGTTCCTCCTTTTTAAGCTTAAGATTATCGATTGCAGCGGTGGCACGACCGAGGTTTTCGTGGTCGACATCGGCGGCGCGCTTAAAAAGATTCACGTCTTTACTGAGTTTGCGAATGGCCGCGTCGATTTTTCGCAGTTCCGACTGTAGTGCGCGCACGTTGTTATGCAGTGGCCGATACCGCGGTGCGTATTCCGCGAGCACGGCGTCGGCAGTGCGAACATTTGCGACCAGGTCGAACGTCGCCAGTGCATCGTCATAACTTTGTAGTAACGATTCACGGTGTGCCTCGGGCAGATAGCTGACGTCTAGTTTCTTTGCCGTCGCAATGTGCGCACGTAACGTATCGGCGTGTAACTCGTAGTCTGCGAATACCCGTTGTTCCAGACAATGTTGCAACTTCGGGTTCATTGGCGGCGGCGCTGTTTCGGAAGTGAGATAGATCCGCTGCGGCAGATAATTAACGAGGGTCGGAAACGCGCCGGCGATGGCGAGCCCGGCGAGTTGCAGAGCGATAAAAGCCGCTGCGCCGCGGTAGATATGCAACGTTTTTACGCTGGGCGGTGCGACGCCGCGCAGATAAAACAATGCGAACCCGAACGGTGGGGTTAGAAAAGAGGTTTGAATGTTGAGCCCGACCATTACTCCGAGCCACACTGCGGTGACGTTCGCGCTCGGATCTGCCAGCAGAATAGGCGCGATGATCGGCACCACCACCACAGCGATTTCGATGAAGTCGAGAAAAAATCCCAACAGAAATATCACCGCCATGACGACGATGAACTGGATCCAAAATCCCCCAGGTACTCCGGTTAGAAACTCCTTCACCAATTCTTCACCGCCAAATGCGCGAAACGCGGAGGTGAGCATTGCGGCACCGATCAGGATAATAAAAACCATTGATGTGGTTTTGGCGGTTTCAATCATCACCCCGGTCAACGTGTCGTCGGTTTTAAATGCACGCCATGCGCTCCAGACCACCGCGATCAACAGGCCGGTAACCGCGATCGCGGCCAGTGTAATGCCCATAACGTCGGCTTGGGTGCGAATATTTTTGACATTTAAGTCGAAGACACTGATGACGATAAAGATCGCGGCCGTCGAAACTACCGCCAGGAATGCGGGGCTGTAGGCGTGGGCTTTGCCCAGGCTCAGTCGGTAGCTGCCCATGATCATCGCCCCAATTGCACCGATCGATCCGGCCTGATTCACCGTGGCAATGCCCATCACGATCGAACCCAACACCGCGAATATCAGGGTCAGCGGTGGAACCAACGCCAGAAACACCTGCCACGCGAATCGCGCATCGTACTTGCCGTCGTAATGAACCGGGGGCGCGGTACTCGGTCGAACCAGCGCAGCGATCAGGATATAGGCCATATATAAGCCGACCAGTACGAGACCCGGAATGAGCGCACCCATAAACATATCGCCCGCACTGGCGGATACGACGTCGAATTCCGAGGGCATCGAAAACTCGCCGGTGGCTTCTTTGTACTCGGCTTTACGTGTGGTGCTGGCTTGGTCGGCAGCGCTGGCCAGTTGATCTGCCAGGATGATAAGGACGATGGAGGGCGGGATGATCTGGCCAAGCGTGCCGGACGCGCAGATCGTTCCGGCCGCTAACGATTTCGAGTAATTGTTGCGCAGCATCGCTGGCAACGAAATCAACCCCATCGCAATGACGGTGGCGCCGACGATGCCGGTTGTGGCGGCCAGTAAAGCCCCGACGAAGACCACAGATATGCCGAGTCCGCCGGGGATCGGGCCAAACAGCTGTGCCATTGTGACCAGCAAATCCTCGGCGACTTTCGACCGCTGCAGCATGATGCCCATAAACACAAACAGCGGGATTGCGATCAACGTGTCGCGCTCGACATCCCAATACAGGCTGCGGAAATTCGTGACCCCGGCGCTGAGCCACTGCACCGGACCGTCTTGTGCAAAATACGCACTGGGATTGTCTTCGAATAGATATCCGCACAACGCTGCCAATGCGATGCACAGAATCGCCGAACCCGGTAGCGCGAATGCGACCGGGAAGCCAGAGGTCAACGCGACCACCATCAGCGTAATGAGCAGCGCGAGGAAGACGAGTTCCATGGTGTATCGCTAAACGGATTCTTGCACCGTAGCGGAATGCACGAGGTTCTTAGGCTCGTTTCGCAGTGTCGATGCGGCCATTAATAGATAACTCACAAACTGTATTGCCATCGATACCGCGAACACGACGAGAAACGCGGCCATGAGATACTTTACGTACATACCGTAGCCGCTTTGAGAAATCTCAAAGCTCAACAACGGGCCGTTTATGCTGCTGCCTTTTCCCGACATGCCGGTGATGAGGATAACCCAACATAACGGCAGACCCAGAAATACCGAGCCTAGGGCGTTGGCCCAGGCCTTGCCGCGTTCGCTGAAGTGGGTATAGAGGACGTCCACGCGCACGTGCCCTTCCTCGATCAATGCATAAGCGCTGGCGAAAAGAAACATTGCGGCATACCAAAAACGCACGAGATCGCCCATGAAAGCCTGCTCATACGAAAATACGAACCGCGAAATTACAATTTGGAATTCAGCAAACACGACCAGCAACGCGAGCCACGTAACTCCCAATGCGCGCACGAACACGGCGATGACAATGGACACTGCGATCAGCGGCAGGTGAACGTAACTGCCGCGAAATTGCGAGCGACCGAGGCCCCGGGTTAACTCTTCACCCACAATCTGTGCGAGCAGACCCTCGACCCGCAAAAACGAAATGATCATGTCAGCGAGACCGACCAACAATACCGACCAGAATGCTGCGCGCACCACGGACGCGGCGAGCGCCGACAGCAACTCGGAGTCGGCGCGCAATAAACGCTGTGGCGTTATGAGTATGTATACAACAACCGCAGCTAATGTTAGGGCATACAGCACACACTGCATCCAACCGCGACCGATGACCTGATCGTCGAGCGGTGTCGCAGGCGGGACCAATCCAAACCAGCCTTGATGGGCGAAGAAGAATAATGGGCCCGGCCAATCGTGCCAGTAAACCAGATAGTTATTGAGTAAAAACAGCAGCACCGCGGCCACCATGACGCCCGCCGCGAGCCGCAATAGCGCGAACCTGAAGCCATCCGTCGCGGCCCCGCCCGCGAACCGGTGTGTCGCGATCTCCCCCGTTTCGACCCGTGCTTCAGATGTCACCGCCGCCACCCTTAGGTCGATCTCCGCCGTCGGCAGGGTGCCCGAAGGATTCCCCTGCGGTTAGCTTCACGATACCCGCTTATTGGAATCTTCCGAATGGGAAAAGCAGAGTCCGTAGACTCCACTTCCCACATTCCGGCCGGTGTTATTCGATCTAAATGCCGAGTACCCGGTTGCGCTGTCGAAGGTACTCCAGATCGGAAATATTCATCCAAGCACCCACTTCCTTGCGGGATTTCAAGAAACTCTCATGGATGCGGCTCGCTAAATCGCTGTGGTCACGGATTTCCTCGAACACGTCAGTGGCCGCTTCGCCGAAACTGTCATAAATGTCATCGCTAAATACTCTAAGCTGTACACCTTGTTCATTGATCAATTTCGCAAGCGATTCGCCGTTCTTCGCGTTGTATTCCGACATCATCACTTGGTCTTCCATCTTGCCGGCGGCCTCTATGGTCAACTGGTCGGACGGCGACAGGCTTTCCCAGAACGATTTATTCATTCCCAGCGATAACATGGACCCCGGTTCATGCATTCCCGGGTAATAATAATATTTAGCTGCCTCATAGAACTTCAGGAAGCTGTCGTTCCAGGGGCCGACCCACTCGGTGGCGTCGATCGCGCCGGATACGAGGTTTTCATAAATCTGGCTGCCCGGTAACGAGACCGGTGACGCGCCGAGTTTCGCCATGACATCACCGCCTAGACCGGGGATGCGCATCTTCAAGCCTTTCAAGTCGTCGGCGGAATTGATCTCCTTACGGAACCAGCCGCCCATTTGCGAGCCGGTGTTGCCGCAGGCTAAGCACTTCAGATCGAAACCGGCCGCCAATTCGTCCCATAGTTCTTGGCCGCCGCCCCAATTGATCCAGGCGTTGATCTCGTTATAGACCATACCGAACGGCACTGCAGTGAAGTAGGCCCACCCTGGATGTTTACCTTTCCAGTAATAATCCGCGGCGTGATACATCTGCGCGTTGCCGGATGCGACCTCGTCGAATGAATCGAACGGTTTTACCCGTTCACCGCCAGCATAGTACGCGATTTGGATGCGCCCGTCGGTCATGTCCGACAAGCGTTTCGCGAAGCGTTGCGCACCCGTGCCGAGCCCCGGGAAATCCCGTGGCCAGGTACTGACCATGGCCACCTCAATGCGTTTTTGCGCGATCGCGGGAGCAGCCAGTGTGGTCGCTGCGGCCACGCCACCGACACCGACAGCGCCTTTCCTTATAAAATCTCGTCTTTTCACAATATGCCTCCTTCGGCTAATGGAAGAATAAATTCGAGCGCATCTTGATTTTCGAACACGTACGCTCAATGAGGTGTACGCTAGGCGGTGTCGCATCCGCTATGGCCAGGGATACGCCGACTCCTGCGTCGCATCCGCTATGGCCACGGATACGTCGACCCCTGCGTCGCCCCCATTCGAGTAGGACACACCCACTATCTGACATTCGTCGAATTTAGTCAAAGTAGGCGCGTTGGTGGGGCGCCGGCAGCCCGCGACGCGCGATGTGGCGCGAGGGCGCTTCGCAGTGACGAAGCCCTGATCGCATTTTATGCGGGCGAGCAACGCCCCTGACTGGGCGGTCTTGTCCGCCTGCAACACCGCGGCTACCGAGGGGACAGGCGCGGAGGCCGTCTCGGGATTGGGACGGGCGTGCTTCTATGCAGGCACCCGGGCACCGCTCGTCTCGAACTGGCCAGTGCATTCCGAGGCGACCAAGGAGCTGATTACGGATTATCAGCTCTCCGCCATCCCGCTTGTCATCTTCATGGCCACCATGCTGGGGCGAGCGGGCGTCATCGAAGAGCTCTTCGATATGGTCTACAAGATCCTCGGCAGCCTCAAAGGGGGGCTTGCCGCATCGACCATCATCGCTTCCACCATCCTCGCGGCAATGGCCGGCGTCATCGGCGCCACCGGCGCCACCGAGGTCAAAATGGGCATTCTCGCGCTGCCCGCGATGCTAAAGCGCAACTACCATCCGACCATTGCGTACGGCTCGATCCTCGCCGGCGGCACCCTCGGCAGGTTTCTGGATTGGGTGGGGATTCTGCTGCTCGCAGTGCTGATCTTCGTGCCGCTCATGAAGACTCTCACCTTCGATGGTGTGTTCGGACTGCCAGGCGTCGACCCGCAGGACATTGCGCTGTGGTTCGGGGTCGTCTACATGGTCAACATGCAGATGTCGTTCCTGAGCCCGCCCTTCGGCTAATGGAAGAATAATTTCGAACGCACCTTGATATTCGAACACCGGCGCGCAATGCGGTGTACGCTAGCCGGTGTAGCGTCCGTTATGGTCACGGATACGCCGACTTCTGCATCGCCCCCATTCCAGTAAGACCCATCCACTATCTGATATTCGTGGCATTTACTCAAAGTATGCGCGAGGTTCGCAGTAGGAGCGTGTGCGCTTCCATCATTCATGTAAAAATGGTTTACCAACAAATCCATTCATCCACAGACCCGGTCGCGTTATGCCTTTACAGCCCCTGACATCGCAGCAGCTAGAAGCGTACCTAGACGATGCGCTGGATGCGGTTTTGTCATCGCGTCGGACTGCTGCCGAGCCGGCACAATCACTGGCGCGTTGTAGTCGCTACCAGCAAGATTTCGCGTTGCATTGGGTCGGTGTGATCGCGAAGACCAATTCGGAAATGGGGTACCAGTTCACCGCCAATGTGCATCGCGTCTTTGCTGAACTCGATTTGCCCTGGGTCGAGCGCTGGATCGTGCACGCCATGGACATCTACGATCGGCATGGATTGTATCCGGGTCGCGCAGTATTCCGGGATGTGGAGGCGTTCATTTCCGATTGCGTATTGAGCGCTACCGCGGTGAGCTTCGAGGATGTGTCCGGGGTGTTGGAGAAGTATCTACGCGGGTTAGCCGGCCGCGACCTCAGGCTTCAGGCCGGCGAGGTCGTGCACACGGATTCGGAAACGCTGTTTCTGCCGGCAACGATGACCCGGTTTGAGGATAAGCAAAACAACCGAGCGCTGTATAAATCGATGTTGGCGCACCTGTGGGCGCAAACTTGGTTCGGTACATTCAAGGCTGACACCGGCAATGCGCCGGCCAGTGTTGCGATACGGCGTTATCGCGATCCGGAACGCGCCGAAAAGCTGTTTCACGCCTTGGAGACGGTGCGGCTTGACGCGTGTATTGGCCGGGAGCTGCCCGGGCTCAGGCGTGAAATGGCGGCCCTGCAGAAACTAGAGGATGCACCGCCATTGCCCGACGAATGGCAAGGCGAATTGGTGGTGTTGCGAGAGCCCGACGCCACGGTCGACACAACACTCCGAGTATTGGCGCGGTTGTACCGGTACGATGGTAAATCGCCGGCCGGATATTGTTATCAAGGCACGTTGCGTTTTGACGAAGTCGAGCAAGTCGGTGATCGGCGCAAACAGGACGAGAAGGTGGTGTTTCGTGCCGCGTTGGCGGAACTGGTCGAGAATTCCGATGCGAATCGCAGTGCGGCCGACGTGGCACGATCCGCGCCCGCGGTCGTCGACGTCCGCGAAACCGATGCGGAGCCGGGCCTCGACGGTGCGAAGTATGAAATCACGATCGATGGCCAAGTGGCCGCGCCTCCTAGTCAGGTGCGGGCGTTGATGACGTCGATCGTTCAGGACTTCGGTGAGATCCCGCCGGATTATTTGGTACCGGCCGGAAACGGCGGCTATGCAAAAGACGGAGTCGATGACAAGGCCGCCGATGTGTGGAAAGGCACTTATCATGAACAAGGTGCGTACAGCTACGACGAATGGGACTTTCGGCGTAAACATTTCCGCAAAAACTGGTGTGTGTTAAGGGAAATAGATATGCATCCGGTATACAACTCGTTCGTGACGACCACATTGCAGCGTTATACCGGATTAGTTAGCGAGATTCGGCGCACCTTCGAAGCGTTGCGTGGAGACGAAAAGCGACTGCGCCGACAGACCAATGGCGAAGACATTGACGTTGATGCGGTGGTGCAAGCGTGTGCGGATATGCACGCCGGCGAAGAAATGTCGGACCGATTATTTATCAAAAAGCATCGACTCGAGCGCGATATGGCGGTGGTATTCATGGTGGATGTCAGCGGGTCCACCAAAGGTTGGATTAACGATGCCGAGCGCGAAAGCCTGGTGTTGCTGTGCGAGGCGTTGCAGATTCTCGGCGACCGCTATGCTATCTACGGCTTTTCCGGTATGACCCGCAAGCGCTGCGAGTTATTCCGGGTAAAGCGATTCGACGAGCCCTACGACGATCAAGTCAAAGCCCGAATTGCCGGCCTGTATCCCCAAGACTATACGCGCATGGGAGTGACGATCCGACATCTGTCCGGACTTCTGGGTGCGGTAGAAGCGCGCACTAAGCTTCTGATCACGCTGTCGGACGGTAAGCCGGACGATTACGACGGCTATCGCGGCGATTACGGTATCGAAGATACGCGTCAGGCATTGATCGAGGCGAAACACGCCGGAATCCATCCGTTTTGCATCACTATCGATTCACAAGCGCACGATTATCTGCCGCATATGTATGGCGCGGTGAACTACACCGTTATCGACGATGTGCGTAAGCTGCCGCTGCGGGTATCGGACATCTATCGTCGTCTGACGACCTAGCTCCAGTGTTTCATTAAAGGTTCAGATCTTAAGCGAATTCGGGCTAAACGATCGATATGATCGCCGCCGACGCTTGGTGGACGTAGGGCGATTGGAGGCGACGCCGAAAACCGCCGATCGGTTGAAGCGCGGTACCTGAAAATTCGGGATAACCGGTTCGAATATCGACAAGATTCCGGATCCATGGTCCGCCTGCGTCAAATTTTTGAGCAATACAACGCTCCGAACGCGATAGTGAGCGAATTATAATGGCGCAAATAGAACGCTCGG
>CAXMMZ010000215.1:0-3200 GCA_964194565.1 Arenicellales bacterium | reverse complement strand
AGGCCCGGATTAAGGTGGACACGGGGTAAGCGGCGCGGCCCATAACCGTCCTTGACCCGACCGAACAACACCGTGTCCTCGATGAGAAATGCCGGCGCCGTGGCCTCGTCCGCGGTGTCCTTATCCCAGGTAAATAGCATCTTGCCGTGGGTATTACGGTTAGTCACGATAACCGCGATTCCGAGTCCTTTGCGATCATCGTACAACAAAAACCGATCGGTATTAATTTCGGCGAATTGCTCCTTGGTTAGTCGCTCCTGAATCGTCGTCACGAACCTATCCGGTTCCATCAGAAACTGCTTGTTCATGAGGTTTTCGTACTCGTCATAGACGACGCTGCAATCGAAGTATCCGGCCGTAGCGGGCGCGGCCATGATCGTCGTCAGCAACAACGCGTGAACGAACATGCGAATAGTCATCGCAAGTACGCGGGTCGCAATTGCATGGCCACGCCGTAACGCTAGGCAGCTGATGTTGCCAAAATCGTTGGCCGAGTTATTCATAGTTGTGTACGTCTCACGCTCAACGCGGCGAATTGTTCGATGCTGAGCTGATCGGCCCGCAGCCCTGAATCGATGCCTGCCGACTCAATCGCGCGCACGTCGAGCAGCGGTTGCAGCGCATTACGGATGGTCTTGCGACGTTGCCCAAACCCGCGCCGCACCACATCGGCGAACATGGTGCGGTCGACAATGCCGTAAGGATCCCGAGCAAACGGCACGATCTTCACGACGGTCGATTCGACCTTTGGTGGCGGCGTAAACGCGCCAGCACCCAACGTTAGTATCTTCTCTACCGTGCACAAACTGCGAACCATCACCGTCAATCGGCCGTACTGTTTTGTTCCCGGCACCGCCGTGAGTCGTTCCGCGACTTCGCGTTGCAACATGAAACACATGTCCTTGATTATCGCATTAAATTCCAGAAGGCGTAGCAACAACGGCGTTGAGATGTTGTAGGGCAAGTTGCCGATGATGCGTAACGGAACCGGATCGACCGCCACATTCGTGAAGTCAAAAGCTAATGCGTCGGCCTCGTGTACGGTAAGCCGGTATGAATCTGAGCCGAATTCAGTCCGCAGCCAAGCCGCAAGGTCGCGGTCCAGTTCGACCGCGTGCAATTCGGGGACACGGCTGAGCAATTCGCGAGTCAGAGCGCCCCGGCCGGGCCCGATCTCAACGATACATTGACCGGGTTGTGGCGAGAACGCATCGACAATTCGGCGAATCGCAGCCGGGTCGTGCAGAAAGTGCTGGCCAAAGCGTCGCCGCGCAGGCGCAAATTTTTGTGACATTAAGTCGTCGCCCACGGTTTGGTTTAGACCGTCCGGAAATTGTAATGAGGTGGATATCGGGCGCGCCGAACTACGCGGTGTGACGGTCGCGGGACATACGCTCGGCAAGCCGCAGTGCTGCCCGTAAACTTCCGAGTTCGATCCGTCCGCTAGCGGCCAATTCCAACGCGGTGCCGTGATCGACCGAAGTGCGGATGACGGGTAAGCCGAGCGTAACATTAACGGCCTCGCCGAACCCTGCGTGCTTAATAACCGGCAATCCCTGGTCGTGGTACATGGCCAATACCGCATCAGTTTTTTTTAACTCGGCTGCTACAAACGCGGTGTCGGCCGGCACCGGACCCAACAAGCGCAATCCATCGCGGCGCAATTCATCGAGCGCCGGAATCATCACCTCTAGTTCCTCGGTGCCAAGGTGACCCGATTCACCGGCGTGGGGATTGAGCCCACACACAGTGATGATCGGGTCGGACTTGCCAAACCATCGTCGAAGATCGGTTGCCAATATCCGTATGACCGCTCGCAGTAGCGGCCGAGTGATCCGCGCGGCGACTTCCCGCAATGGTACGTGGGTCGTCGCTAACGCGACCCGTAGCTGACCCGACACCAACATCATGACCGGTTGCGGCGCTCCGGTACGCTGCGCCAAATACTCGGTATGACCGGTAAACGGTATCGACGCATCATTGATCACACCCTTATGGACCGGCGCCGTGACCATAGCGTCAAACTCCCCGGCGACACATCCATCCGCCGCACGGTCTAGGGTTTGGATCACGAATCCCGCATTTTCGCGGCACAACTCGCCGGGCACAGAATCAACCGGCAATGAGACCGGTTCGACTTGTATTCGCCCCGGCCGATGCGGTGCACCGTTGAACTCGTCGATCCGCAATGACAGATCGAGCGCATGCGCCCGTTGCTCCAACAGTTCGGGATCGGTCACCGCCACGAGACAGCTTTGGGCTTCATGCTGCGCAAGCATCACCAATAGATCGGGACCGATGCCAGCAGGTTCTCCCGCGGTCAACGCGATAATCGGTCGCACTGTGCTCATTGTATCGGCTCCAACCGCGCATCGTTCACGAACAACTCACTGTTGGCATAGCGTACCGTGATTTCGTAGCGTCCATCGGCACGGCGCCGCAGTTGCCCGCGGTCAGTCCAGCGCTGCAGTTGTGCACGCGCATCCTCGACATCGGCGACACCACCGACGCGCTGCGCTACCAACAATGCGTTCGCTGCTGCAGCCGGAAAGAGTAAATGTGCATTCAACTGCACCACCTGTAGTAACTCGAGAACATTGGCCGCCGTGACACCCGCTTGACGTTGCACAACAAGCCGACCGTCGATCGCTCCATCGGAAGTCTGCACGTCCAAGGCGGCGTGCAACGATGGTTGGCCAGTGTTTAAAATATTGACCAACAACGGCAGCAAGTTCATCGCGCTAGGCGTCGCGGCGGTCAAGGTATCGCGTGCGCCTGCAACCGCTGCACTGTCCAGACCCTTGATATTCAATTCGAATGTCGCCGGGCCGTAGATCCGGGAGTCGTGGACGACCGCTATCCCCTCCGCAGCCGCTTGCAGCCGATATTCGAGTATCCCTATATTATCCGTGAGTCGCGATCGCAGTTCGAATTCGGTTATCGTAGTGGGCGTTGCAGCGGTCGTGTTGCGCTGGTGCAATCGCTCTATGTCAATCGTGGTGTCGCCTAATGGCATACCGTACGAGTTTGGCGATGACTTGATCTCAACAACCATGTTTTCGAGTTCTAGGCTACCGCCCGGGGTCACCAACGCCAATTTTGGCAGCGGAAAACGCAGCTGGACGTGGCCCTGTGGCGAGAAGAAAAACGAGCCCGTGCTGGCCACAGTATCGAGGCGGCGTTGCGAATCAAGCGCCATC
>CAXMMZ010000214.1:0-14657 GCA_964194565.1 Arenicellales bacterium | reverse complement strand
CTCCCCTCCATACTTCGCCGATAACACCCGCGTCAACGCCGCCGTTAACGTCGTCTTACCATGGTCTACATGCCCTATCGTCCCCACATTTACATGCGGCTTCGTTCGCTCAAATTTCGCCTTCGACATGGTAATTACCTCAATCTTTCAAATATTTTTAAACGGTACGGAAACGTCCTGGACTCTGGAGCCCACAACCGGATTTGAACCGGTGACCTCTTCCTTACCAAGGAAGTGCTCTACCAACTGAGCTATGTGGGCGTCGCGAAACTTTCTCAGTGTATTTCCTGTAATCGGCAATATTCAAAGCCAAAACCCGTCCCTACTCGAGGAATAGGCCTAGGGAACCTCTGATTGATGTTAAATGTTCACTACGACGCCATTCGTTACTGGAGCGGGTGATGGGAATCGAACCCACACCATCAGCTTGGAAGGCTGAGGTTCTACCGTTGAACTACACCCGCGACTTCCCGACTTGATAATTGAATTCAGAACCCGTATACCCGTGTAAGAGCTTTGCAGGAGCGATCTTTCGTTCCCGATCGGCGTTGAAAATGTGTTCGAATGCTAAATTACTTTAAACTCCAAACTCCGCTTCTGGCTTCTGCACACATTTCCGCCTTGCTCAAAAATAAAATCTCAATCGTAAAAAGCACTCCCTACATTGATTCGCATCCGCCACCAACCCAATCGATATGGTGGAGGGGGGAGGATTCGAACCTCCGAAGGCTGAGCCAGCAGATTTACAGTCTGCCCCCTTTGACCGCTCGGGAACCCCTCCGGCTTCGCCCAAACGCGGAATTGTCTGTCGCGGCACCTAATTTGTCAATAAATTAAAGGTTTTAGCTCGATAACTCTGCCAACCGATAGTGTTGGCCCACATATTTCACGAAGGCGGACCATCGCACCGATTACTTAGTCTGATTTCACGTACGATCCGAACTGTGGAATTATCCAGCGTAGCCATTGGAGCCCGCAGAGGGATTCGAACCCCCGACCTGCTGATTCATACCCACTACTGCTTGCGCAGCCAAGGCCGGTAGATTCACTCGCCCTGCCGATTCCTTGTTTGGGGTCTGGACTTTCTCTTCACCATACAGGCACCCGTCCTGCTTAGGTGGGTGGTGTAAAGTCTCTACACTCGGGATATTGGGGTCGATGCCGTTCTGTATCAAGCAGCGCTCTCCAGCGGCCTGCCCAGAGACGGCTTCGGCCCCAATATCCCTAGCACGGGATTGCCATCACACGAAGGTTTCCCCGTTTTAGCCACCTCCACTTCGCACATTTCTGCACCAAGGTGCAATCGTTTACAAATCAGCTGCTCTGCCAACTGAGCTATGCGGGCAGGCCGCGCATTGTAGGGAAACGTCGGGGCCGTCGCAACGGCGAATTGCCATCGGCGCCAAATTAATTGCAGGGGATACGGCGTAATTGAGCGTGAGCCTCGTTCCAATCAGCCACTTCCAAGCGGCGCCGTGCGCCGCTGTCTACCGCGAGGTCACGTATTTCCAGCCACTCACTGGCCGCCAATTCCCGGTATTTCTGACGAATCTTCGCCTCTACCCCTTTAACGGCGACCGTTTCGACATAGCGCTCGGCCGTCACTTCCCGGGAAAATACCCCGAGCGAGAACGTCTGAGTCCCATCCGCTTCGGTCACCATATAATGTTCTATATCGCTATCACGCAGACGCTCGCGCATGATTTCAGCCAGATCTGACGACTCGTAGGGTCCCACATAGACGCGAAACGCGCGCAAGTGCCGAGCTTTGACGGTATCTGTACGATAGGACAATTGAAGTTCGTCCAGCAATTCGCGTGCCTGCGCCGCCGCGCCGATCGCCACGAACGGTCCGATCCGAACGCAAATTGAGGCCACGCCGCCCGCCGGCACGTCCGCAACTCGGTCCGCATCGGTCAATAACCGCATACTTTGCGGATTGATGGCCGACAATTCCACCGCGCCCGGGTCGGCCACTTTCTTCCCCGGACCCGTTAGCCAAAGATACAACCCGATGTTAAGCACCAAAAGCACCAACAATATCGCGACCATCCACCTCATCGCGTTGCCTCCGCAATGACCGCGAGACCCCGCAACACCAATTCGGGATACCGGGTTACCTCGCTACGCAGGTATGCGGATAACGCGTCGGACTCGCCACCCGTCACGAATATCGACGCGACGCCCGGCAATTGTGCAGAAAACTCCGTCACAAGCCGGTCGATACCCCCGGCGATCGAGTACGCAACGCCAGCCGCAACGGCCTCACCGGTCGAGCGCCCGAACAGTTCGACGCCGCCATCGACATCGCCAATTCCGCGGGTTCGATTCAGTAAGTTGGCCCGGGCGAGCCCTGAGCCCGGGAATATTACCCCACCCAGAAATTCGCCGCTGGAGCTCAACGCATCAACGGTCACCGTTGTCCCACAATCAACAACGATGCTACTGGTCTTGGTCAAATAGCGCGCAGCGATTAGCGCGGCCCAGCGATCACTGCCCAATGCACTGGGATCTCGATACCCATTGCGGACTCCGCACTGCTCGTGGCGCGCCGCGATGAACTCCGCATCACGCTTCCAGAACTGCTCACACCAGGCTCGCACACGTTGCTCCCATTTGACGCCGGCTACATTGGACACAACGACGCGATCCGGGGTCACCAGGCCGTTCCAAATCGATTCCGGCACAGCGTCCGCCAGCGCACACGCATCGGCGTTCCATTCGGCACCATTGGCGAGCGCCCATTTGACCCGAGTGTTACCTGCGTCCACGAGTAAAAATGTTGATTTCACCGATGCCGCGGCTGACAGTTCCGTCATAGTGGTAGTGAATCGCAGAGGTGTTTCACGCCGCTCAACTTCGCTGTATCACGATTGCAGTCGCAGCGTGACTTCCGCATTGAGAAATCGATGGGTCGCGCCCGTTGCGTCGCATACCAGCAATGCCCCCTCCGAATCAATGCCCTGCACGATTCCGATTATGTCCGATGTGCCATCACCGATGCATACGGTTTTACCTTGGGCCACGCAATAATCCTCCCAGCGGCGTTGCCACGGTCCGAAACCGACTCGTGCAAATTCGATGAACATCGAGTGCAACGTACCGATGAAGTCGGCCACCAAGCGATTACGATCGACATTGTTATCGAGAATCTCCGCCAGACCTACCCACGCCTGCGACGGGGTATCGCTCAGGCGCCGCTCTGACGCCACATTTAGCCCGATACCCGCCACCAACCGGAGATCGTGCTGGCCGGCCCGGGAATCGATCAGAATTCCACCGAGCTTGCGTTGCTGCCATACGAGATCGTTGGGCCATTTTACACCGAGCTCCTCCACTCCATACCGGCGTAGTACATCCGCTACCGTCATACCGACCGCTAAACTCAAACCCGATAACGGTCTGCTTCGATCAAACCGCCAACCGATCGACAACATAATATCTTGGTATGGAACGGCCACCCACGGCCGGCCACGCCGGCCGCGTCCCCGGGGTTGTGCTTCAGCCGTGCATACACAGCCGTTCACGAAAAATTTGCGATCGGATTCAAGCAGAAAACTATTGGTGGAGTCGACTTCGGTTACGACGTTGATTTGGCGGCAATTAATTTCGCATCCCGATGCCTGCAAGTACTGCGCAATCGTATCGCCGTGCAGCACCGTAGTGGGATTATGCCAACGCAGCACGGCGTCGACGCGGCGTTCGATGTGCAAATCGAAGCGCGGCAATTCCGCGAGTATATCAACCAAATCGCCGGCGCTCAGACCCAACACCTGGCACAATTCGGGTTCAGCGTGGGGACCGCCATCAGCTAAAAGCCGTAGCAATTGTTGTTGCCGACTCATTCGTTACGTCCGCTGTGAATCACCCGGATAGTTGACCACGTATCCGGAGCTGAGGGTCAAATAGGTCAAACAGATTTGGACGATCGTTCGAAGATTCATTGCCGCCGCTTTGGATTAAATCGCAGTCAAATTTGCCAACGTTCCGTCCACCTCAGTGAAATATCCGGGCTATGATCATCGCATTACTAGGTCTCAATAATTATGGCCCATCAAAACCCAACACCCGATCTAGCGGCCAGCGTTTCCATGAACGAACTCCAACTGTTACACGTAAAATTATCATGCGCGATATACTTCGGGTAGACACACAACATCATAATTGTCCCTCAACCGTTAAATTCGCAGTTGATGCCATACTCAATCGACACGATTAAGCCCGCCATAATTAACGTCGGAGACGAGCTAATGCTCGGCGAAAAACGCAATACCAATCAAGAATGGATGCTGCGTCGATTATGGGAGCTGAACTTTCCCGCCCTGGCGAGCCTTAGTGTAGGCGATGACCCCACTCAAATCAGCGATTGGATTAGCCACCTGGACCACAGCGCGTACCGGCCTATTTTAGTGTCCGGCGGAATCGGCGGCACCCACGACGATCGCACCCGGGAAGCCATCGCGCTCGCGCTCGACCTGGGATTGACGCGTCATACGGGCTGCTTCGCGATACTGTCGGCGCGCTACGGCGACACGTTTACATCGCAACGACAACGTATGGCGATGTTACCAGCCGGCGCCGAGTTGATCGACAACCCGCTTGGCGCACCTGGCTTCTATATTGGTAATGTCTACGCGTTTCCCGGTTTCCCGAACATGCTACAGCCAATGATGAATGACGTCCTGGCGCGAATCCTTCCCTACGACTCTACGCAATGGCAGACCATAGAAGCGCGGCTTGCCAGCCCAGAAGGCGACATTGCGACGGCGATCGAGGAATTCGGCAACGCGCACCCACAGTGGCGAATCGGCATTTATCCCAGCACCAAAAACTTCCGTCGCGAGACGGCGGTACGGGTCCGCTACCGTGCCGATTCGCCGCAAGCGGCGCCAGTTATCGAGAAGTTTTTAACAACGTTAGCGGGGGATTTAGATGTGATGCTGCACATCGAGTCGAAACGCGAATAACGATACGCCGAGTTACTCGTCGGTCACGCACCCCTCGCTCGCGGTCTTTACGTTCTTGATGTATTTGTACAACGTACCGCGATTTGCCTTAAACGACGGCATCTGCCATTGCGCACTCCGGGCGCTCATCTCCTCGTCGCTGAGGTCCACCGATAAGATGTTAGCATCGGCGTCGATCGTGATTCGGTCGCCGTCGCGAAGCAACGCGATCGGCCCACCGAGCTGAGCCTCCGGCACTACGTGACCAACGATGAATCCGTGCGAGCCCCCGGAAAAACGGCCATCAGTGATCAGTGCAACGTGTTTGCCGAGACCTGCCCCCATGATGGCCGAAGTCGGCGTTAGCATCTCCGGCATACCGGGCCCCCCCTGCGGGCCTTCGTAACGGATGACAATCACATCACCCTTTTGAATTTCTTTGCGTTCAAGCGCAGCCAACATGTCCTCTTCGGAATCATAAGCACGGGCCGGCCCAACGAAACGCTCGCCTTCTTTACCGGTAATCTTGGCGACGGCACCGCCCGGCGCCAAATTACCCTTAAGAATTTGAATATGACTGGTCGGTTTCAGCGGCCGCTCCAGTGGCCGGATGATGGCCTGACCGGCGCTCAAGTCCGGTACGTCAGCCAGATTCTCGGCGATGGTTTTGCCGGTAACGGTGATGCAGTCACCGTTTAACATGTCATTGGCCAGCAGATACTTCATGGCCGCCGGTATTCCACCGATGTTGTGCAGATCCTCCATGACATATTTTCCACTTGGCTTGAGATCCGCCAAGTACGGCACACGATCACTCACGGTCTGAAAATCATCAATGCTAAGATCGACCTGCACTGAACGCGCCATAGCGATTAAATGCAACACTGCATTGGTGGACCCGCCAAGCGCGCTTACGATCACCATCGCATTCTCGAACGCCGCTCGAGTCATAATGTCGCGCGGTTTGAGATCACGCTCCATCAATGCCCGCACCGCCGCACCGGCGTTCAGGCACTCCTCCAATTTTTTCGGGTCTTCGGCCGGCGTCGATGAGCTGAAAGGCAATGACATCCCCAGGGCTTCGATGGCGCTGGCCATCGTATTGGCTGTGTACATGCCGCCGCAGGCACCCGCTCCCGGGCAAGCATTACGCACGATATCCTGGCGCGAATCCTCATCGATAACATCGGCGATATATTCCCCATAACTCTGGAACGCCGAAACGATATCGATCGCCTTGCCACGCGCTCGCCCGGGGCGGATCGTTCCGCCATAAACCATGAGCCCAGGGCGATTGACACGCCCCATCGCCATAACGCAGCCCGGCATATTTTTATCACACCCGGGAATCGTGACTAACGCGTCATACCACTGTCCGCCCATCACCGTCTCGATCGAATCGGCAATCAAATCCCGCGACTGCAGTGAGTAGCTCATCCCCTCGGTGCCCATGGAAATCCCATCGCTGACACCGATCGTGTTAAAACGCATGCCAACCAGATCGACCCCTTGCATACCGTCCCACACCTTATCGGCGAGGCCGTTCAGGTGCATGTTGCAGGTATTGCCCTCCCACCAGACGCTGGCAATACCGACTTGCGCCTTCTGCATGTCCGCCGCCGTCATCCCCGAGCCGTAGAGCATAGCTTGAGATGCACCTTGGGATTTCGGCTGGGTGATTCGAGCACTTATGCGATTAAGTCGGTCGGCCATTCGTTCCTCCACGAATATTACGGATAACTATAGTGGCCGCGCAGAATAACAGAACTAACCCGCAGCGGCGACGCATAGCTGGGCGTTCCCATGCCCGAATTTGAGCGATTTGAACCGGCCCTACTTGCTAACCAGAAGGCGGCGGCACAGCGCGATAGCGGCGTTCGATGTCGCGCGCCGCGGCGCGCAGCTCACGGCCTAATACCAGCCGCATTGCCCACGTGCCAATAATTCGCGGGATTCGGAATTTCGGCTGTAGATGGGCCTCGTAACGTACTAGTGAAATCGATCCGTGAGATGCAACACTCAACGACTCTCGAGCGCGTTCAAAGTCGCCGAGTTCGGGTATCGCGTCGAATTCCCAACGGTTCGGAGTTGCGCGCCTAACATCACTTACCTTAACCACCGTCCGGCAATAAAACAAAATACACGGTTGCAACACCATGTGCAGGCGTTGTTTGGCGGACACGACAGGACCGACAATATAGCTACTGATGATAATCGGCGACAATTCACTGAAGTTGCGGAGATCGGAAAGAATTTCGCGTACCTGGTGTGGCTTGGCGTCGACGGTTACAGTAAATGCAACGACAAACTCGCGGCCATTACGAGTGACACGTCCATCAAGGATTTCAGCCGCCCTCCCTGCGACCGGCCATTGAACGCCAAAAATAACCGTCCACAAAGCGACGCATCGAACGACCGTAGGGGGTACCGCCAATATCATTGGACAGATTTCATACCATGAGTTCTGTGGGCTACGGGTAGCGGCCTGCCATTAACTGATCAACACCGGGTGGGATATCGGCAGCAATACCGGCCCAATGCGCCGGCTTTATCTATTTAGATTTAGAGTTTTCAACTGTGCGGCGATACAATACTATTGACCGATACATTCCGGCCCGGCAATCCCAAGGCCTAACAACGGTATAGCGATTTATGCGCCTGCCGTACACATTATGCATAATAAAGTAATCGCTTAAACATGCCCAGGGATCGTCAGACGTCGGCTCGGGTCCTGTGATAGCAACTGTCACGGAGTACATCGTTGAATAAGATTGGATTCTTGGCGGGTGAGGCCAATGCGGCGCAGCGCGCCGTCAAACGCTTGATAAAGCGATACGGGAATACACCGCTCGCAGAAGCCGAAGTAATTGTAGCGATTGGGGGTGATGGCTTTATGCTGCACACGCTGCACGAAACCCTTTCCCATAATGTACCGATCTACGGCATGAACAAAGGCAGCGTTGGGTTTCTCATGAACCGCTACAGCGAAAATAATCTTTCCGAACGTTTGCGCGAGGCCAAACCAGCGCAGTGGCATCCGCTAGCCATGGCGGCGCGCGACAAAAGCGGCGTCGAGGTCGATGCGTTCGCGATCAACGAGGTATCGTTACTGCGCCAAACCCGTCAAGCGGCGAAAATACGCGTCCACGTCAACGATACGGTAAAACTCGATGAATTGGTCTGCGACGGCATTCTGGTTGCAACTCCGGCCGGCAGTACCGCCTATAACGCCTCGGCGCACGGGCCGATTCTCCCGCTCGGAGCGGGCGTGCTGGCATTGACGCCGATCAGCCCGTTCCGGCCACGGCACTGGCGCGGCGCACTGCTATCACAGGATTCCCATATTCGTTTTGAAATTTTGGATGCCGCGAAACGCCCGGTCAGCGCCACGGCCGACCACCGCGAAGTCCGTAACGTGGTTCAGGTCGATATCGTCGAACAACGCGAAGTGTCGATGCGGTTATTGTTTGATCCCGAGCACAATCTGGAAGACAGAATCGTGAACGAACAGTTTATGGTTTGAGGGTGCTCCGAACTACGTGACGAGCCGCCGCATTGACGACTTCAACTCCAACATCCGCCCCATACATATTCTCCGATAAGTGGCGACGCCACGCCTTCGCTCCAGGCAACCCCGAAAATAATCCAAACAGGTGCCGGGCCAGATGTTTCAGATAGACACCATTAGCGACTTCCCGTCGCATGTATTCGATATAGCGTTCCAGCACCTCGCCACGCGACGGAACCAAACTCGTGTCACCGAAAAATCGCGCGTCGATGTCGGCTAATAAATACGGATTCTGATACGCCGCCCGCCCAATCATTACGCCGTCGGCGGTTTGTAAGTGCGCGTCGATCTCGGCGAGGTCGGTGACTCCGCCATTGATGACAATTTCAAGCTCGGGATAGTCATGCTTCAGTCGGTATACGACATCGTAACGCAGCGGCGGCAACGTGCGATTGTGTTTCGGACTAACGCCTTCGAGCCATGCCTTGCGCGCATGTACTATAAAAGTCCGGCAACCGGCGTCGGCCATGGCATCGACGAACTCACAAAGATCGTGATAGGAATCACGATCGTCGACTCCGATTCGCGTCTTAATCGTAACGGGAATCGCGACCGCCCTCGCCATGGCACGATAACACGCTGCGACACGCTGTGGCTCCAACATAAGACAGGCGCCAAAACCACCTGATTTGACCCGGTTACTCGGGCATCCAACATTAATATTGATCTCATCGTATCCCGCGTCCTCGACCCAGCGCGCGCAGCGCGCCATCTGCAACGGGTCGTTGCCGCCAATTTGCAATGCGACCGGGTGCTCACTCGGATGGAATGCTAAGAAACGCGCCCGATCGCCGAATAATAACGCTCCGGTCGTGACCATCTCGGTATATAGCAATACGCGTCGCGAGATCAGACGCAATAAATAACGGTCGTGGCGATCGGTGCAATCCATCATCGGTGCTACAGCGACTTTGCGTGGCTGTTGCACGGCAACCGGCACTCCGCTATCCCGGCATAATGCGCTACTCCTGCCCATCAATGTTGATCGTCGCCTTGGATAGTGATCGTCATTCGCCTAGTGTAAGGCCGCGTACGATGTTCCCACAGATACAACCCCTGCCACGTACCCAATACCATCCGACCCGCACTGATCGGGATTGAAAGCTCGGTCTGCGTGAGCACATTACGGACATGGGCCGGCATATCGTCGGGGCCTTCGGCGGTGTGTTCGAATAACGGATCACCGTCCGGCGCCATGCGAGCCATAAATGCCTCCAAATCGGTCCGCACTGCAGGATCGGCGTTCTCGCAAATGATCAATGATGCGCTGGTGTGATGCAGAAACACGTGGCAAAGCCCAGTCTGAACCCCGGACCGGCCGATCATATCGCCGAGGCGCTCGGTCACATCGTAGGTGCCGCGACCTTGGTCCTGAATCTCGAGCATGTCTTGAAACCATTTATGCATAACCAATTCTCAAATTAAACGCGACAGGCGTTGTATAGGGTAGGTTTACCGGGCAACCGCAGGTAGAATGCCACAGTTTAGACGTCCGCGTGAACCGTGTCAGCGTAACGATTAGTGGTACCCCATTACCAAGCAACAGATCCCAAGCTAGTCAGCCAGTGCTAAGAGCAAAGATTAGACGCGAAAAAGCACTGCCGATCCGCATATGTATCTGCATGTCAACACCTGCAACCATATCGAGATCGATTTAAGCCTGGAAATGTCACGAAACCGGCAAACGGCTTAGGCCATTCGCAGTGAACTAGTTGTGGGCGACCCATTACGGACCTTCGTTGATCATGCTATTACCGATGGCCGCGCAGCGCTGTTGTCGCGAATTCAACGTGGCATCGAGAAGGAGAGCCTAAGAATTGCTACGGATGGCACTCTATCGCAACATCGGCACCCCGCTAGCCTTGGGTCACCACTAACCCACCCCTACATCACGACCGATTATTCCGAGGCGTTGCTGGAATTCGTCACCCCGGTATATGAGGACATCGATGAGACGCTCGATTTTTTGACTCGCATTCACCGCCACGTATATCACAGTATCGGCGAGGAAAAACTTTGGGTAAACAGCATGCCGTGTATCCTCCATGGAGAACAGTCGATACCCATTGCCCAGTACGGAAAATCCAATGTCGGCTTAATGAAATACGTATACCGGCAAGGACTGAGCGCCCGCTATGGTCGAATGATGCAGACCATCGCCGGTATTCACTATAATTTTTCACTGCCGAATCAGTTCTGGGAATTGACATTCGCTGATCCTCCAGACCGGGGTGGAAACCTACAAGATCAGAAGTCGGCCGCATATTTCGCCGGGGTTCGTAACTTCCACAGATACTGCTGGTTGTTGATATACCTATTTGGCGCATCACCCGCCGTATGCCGGACATTCCTGCAAGGCCGCCAGCACAATTTGCAGGAACTGTCGGATAGCACCTACTTTAGCCCTGCGGCCACATCGATTCGTATGAGCGATCTCGGATACAGTAATGCGGCCCAGGCCCATATAAATGTGTCTCACGACAATCTTGACGACTACATCAAGACTTTAATCCACGCGACCGATACATCGTTCTCGGAATACGAACGGGTTGGCATTAAGGACGACATGGGGCGGTATTTGCAGCTAAATACCAACCTGTTGCAGATTGAGAACGAATACTACGCAGTAATACGTCCAAAACGCGTCGCGCAATCGGGAGAGAAGCCGTCCCACGCGCTACGGGAACGTGGCGTCGAATACTTGGAAGTCCGCTGCATCGACCTCGATCCATTTAATGCTGTGGGCATAAACGCTGTACAGGTTCGTTTTCTCGATATATTTCTGTTGTTTTGTTTGTTCGACGACAGCCCACCGGCCACCAAAGCCGAAGCAGAAATAATCGCTGACAACCAACAGGCCGCAGTGTTTTACGGACGCGACTCAAACACGCAACTGATTCGAGGTACTAAACCGATTGGGCTGCAGCACTGGGGCAAGATAATCTGCGAACGTATGCAGCCCATCGCCGAGCTGCTCGATAGACTGCACCACAGCTCTGATTACACTAATGCGCTCGATGAGCAATCCGCCAAATTAGACGAGCCGGAACTAACGCCATCCGCCCGAATCGTAACAGAGCTCAAGAATAGCAATGAGTCGTTTTATGAATTTGCAATGCGCAAATCAACTGAACACGAACAGCACTTTAAAGATCTCAAGCATAACTCCGCAGCGGATCAACAATTCGTGAAATGGGCACAAATGTCGCTAGACGACCAGAAGCGAATCGAAGCCGCCGATGATATGGATTTCGACGAGTTTCTCAATCGCTATTTTACCCAACAGTAGCAGCATCGGCAGAAATGTCGCGACTATAGGAACGCTATGTTGCAGGCCTATTGCAAGGCGCCGATATGCTGCTCTAATGTCGCGGCATCGGACGGCTTATGGATATAATAACCCTGTCCCATATCGCAGCCGAGTTTCTTCAACAATTCCAGTGCATGTTCCGTCTCGATTCCCTCTGCGGTGATTTTCAAACCGAAATTTCGCCCCAGCTCGATCACAGTACGGACGATGTTTTCGTCGGACTGATTTTGCTCCATCGCCATCACAAAGCTTTTATCGATTTTCAGTTCATGTACCGGCAGAACACGCAGATACGCGAGCGACGAATAGCCGCTGCCGAAATCGTCAATGGATAATGTTACGCCGATATCAGACAACCGCTTGAGCACATTCACGATGTACTCCCGCTCTTCCATCATCGCGGTCTCAGTGATCTCCAAGGTCAACCTTTTCGGGTCGACCCGCCATGTTTCCAACGCGTGTGATATCACCTCTGGTAAATCTTGGTCCTTCAAAGAGCGTGTCGACAAGTTGACGGCGACCTTCAATGACAGATTTTCTCGTTCCCACTCCGCGCACTGCCGCAATGCCGTGTTGAGAACCCAACTGGTCAGCGTATGGATCAGGTCGCTACGCTCAGCGACCGGTATAAATTCGTCCGGAGAGCGAAACCCGCCGGCCGGAATGGGCCATCGGACCAGCGCTTCCACACCAGTAATACGATCCAGTTTTAGATCCTGCTTGGCCTGATAGTGCAGCATCAAGCCGCCGTCCTCTATCACCCGCCGCAACTCACTTTCGTAACGCGGGCCCGCGATACTGAATTTGGGGTTGGTCTCTTCGAATATTTCGAATCCCGTCTGGGTCTTCTTGGCGCGCGTCATCGCCATCGTGGCGTGACCTAGTAGCTGCTCATTGTCGCCGCTGGTATCGGGATACATAGCAATTCCAATACTGACCCGCACGTCGATCGGTTGTCCCGATAACGACATCGGGTAATCGAATTGACCGAGCACCTTGTGGACCGCCAGGATCGCATGGTCAATATTCATCATCGACGGCAGAATTATCGCAAATTCGTCATCCCCCAATCGCCCAATCGTATCGATCTCGCGTAGCTCGCCGCGCAACACTTGAGCCACTTCCCGCAGCACCAGATCACCGGTCGCATACCCGGCAGTAAGGTTAATGTTCCGAAAATCGTTGACGTCAAGAACCAACAGCGCCACATGATCACCGCTCTGCTCGGCTGCCGTGGTGGCTTGCTTCAGGGATTGTAAGATTGCATAGCGCGCGGGCAATCCAGTAACCGGATCGTACGGGCCGTTGTCTGCGCTTTCGATATGGTCCATAGGCCTCTTAATGAACGAAATGCGACGCGATGTCCAGCATCGCCCGAAATCCGGGTTAACGATAATCTAGGAATTAACCGAAGAATTGCGTGCGGTCAAGTCCAAATTGTTTCGGATCGACGACCTTAGTAATACACCAGGGGGCTTCGTTCTCTGGTTCCGGGTTCTGCACGGACAAGTCCACGGTATGGGCGCGGTCGATTCGGTTACCTTCACCGTCTAGCAACACCATAACCCGTGGTTTTAGCTGATGCACCCGGTGCCTCGCCACCACCACACCGATTTGGCCCGTATTCAACAATACGAAACTTCCAACCGGGAAAATCCCTATGCATTGGATCAGATTCTCCACCATCGCCGTGGAGAAAAACTTTTGCCGATTCTCATACAGATACATCAATGCTTCGAACGAGGTAATGGCATTCCGGTAAGGACGATGATTCGTCACCGCCGCGTACGTGTCGGCCATGCCAGATATCGTGCCTAACATACCAATTTCTTTACCCTTAAATCGGCGCGGATAGCCCTTGCCATCATATCGTTCGTGGTGCAAGTGAACGATTTCGAGCACCTCCTGCGCAAAACCACCAGACCCTTTTAGCATCGCCAGCGACGCATCGACATGGGTCTCAATCATCGTGCGCTCGCGCTCATTGAGATCGCCCTTTTTATTCAGTAAATCTTTGGATAGGTGGATTTTGCCAATATCCTGTAACAACGAACCCGCCCCGAGCGAACGCAAATCGCTGGTCGGCAATCCCAAAAACCGGCCGACCGCGAGCGCCAGCACACAGACTTCCATCGAGTGTGAGTAGGTATAATCGCCGCGCCGTTTCAGCCGTACCAACCAAGTGGCCGCATCGGGGTTCCGAATCACGCTTTCGACGAGTGTATCGACGTTCTTCTTAACAGCCGATGCGTCAATCTTGCGACCGGAACGAATATCATTGATGACTTTTTCATAAACTTCTTTAGAGTCGCTCAGTATCTCGCGCGCTGAAAGCAGTTCTTCCTCAACGGTCCGCTGGTCTTGGTACACCGGCTCTTCGAGCTTAGAGTGAAACACCGAAGGAGTCTTATCGACGTGGACGTTCGCGGCGTTACCACTGACATCCGTGGACCCCAACATCGCGGGCCCGCTTTTAATTTGGGTTGCGGCGGTGGACATCGCCGATCTGATCACCTTTCTCTTCTGCCCAGGACGTTCTTCGAGCTCGCGATCGACGTACACGTAAGCACAGTACTTCTTAACCTTCTGGATTTCCTCCGCCGAACGCACCGTGAATCCCTGTAATTCAAATGGAGATTCGAACGGCATCTCGCTCCATGGACGATCCATTCCGACCACGTACATACCGAGCTTTAGGTCCTTGATTAACAACTTTTCTTTCATGGTCTCAACGAATGGGCCGGACGTTATAGTCGCACACCTCTCGCCCGAGCAGGCGTACAGAAACTCTCCCCTAGTATAGCTTTATTCAAACTTTTCCGACCCTTACCGA
>CAXMMZ010000213.1:0-6024 GCA_964194565.1 Arenicellales bacterium | reverse complement strand
CGCATCGGGTGTGTCGGGTAGGTCCGGAAACGACTCGCGGAGTTTGGCGATGACGGTCGGGCTTTGCAGCCGGAAGAACGTGTTCACCTCTTTCTCCATCGCGAGATTCGACACGAGGGCTTTGCTCGGGTCCTGATTTTCTACCGCTTCCATGAGACTTCGGGCGGCAGCATTGTCCGGTTCGCGGTCCAACGTGAATGCGAGATTGTTCGCGATATAGTCGTGCCCCGGATAAATCTCCGTAAGCTCGGGCAACTCCGCAAGCTGCGATGCGAAGGTGTCGTACAACTCGTTGGGGTGTCCGCCGTTGTGGCAGTTGCCGGCGCCGGCATTGAATAACGTATCGCCGGAAAACAGCGCCGGTGTATCGGTGTGGGACAACACGCAGATATGGCACATGGTGTGTCCCGGTGTATCGAGCGCCTCCAATTCTACTGTCTTGCCCACGCGGATGACATCCCCGGCACCGATGCCCCGGTCGACGCCGGGGATGCGGTCTTTTGCGTTTTTATGAGCAAGTAATTTGGCGCTGGTGGCCGCCACCATCGCGCTATTGCCGCCGGTGTGGTCGCCGTGTTCGTGGGTATTCAGAATCTGTGAGATCTTCCAGCCGTGTTTGGCCGCGGCGGCCAAACACTTCTCGTGATCCAGCGGGTCGATCGCGAGCGCTTCGCCGGTTTCCGGGCACGCAATGAGATAATTAAAGTTACGCCATGCGTTTGCGGTCCAAATTTGTTCGACAATCACTAGCGAATCCTCCGAGTGGGTGGTAACGCGTGACCGAGGTTAGCTCGACGCCGTCGGCCGCGGAGTAAATGTGATATGGGAGAGTTTATCAAGTCCGTCACCGTGCAGGGTATAGGCTTTCCCGAAGCCTTTTACAAACACACCAGAACGCGGGGTAAGCTGAAATAAATGGAAGTCCGAAAGCGTGCATAGCGTGTCTACGATGTCACCGAATCGTTTACGAAAATCGGCGATGGTTCGTTCCCAGGTTGTGCTCTCGCGGTTTATCTCAGCGGCATCGCAGGCAAACGTCACACGGTGCCGGGCAAACATATTTTTTGCCTCGGCCTCGTCTTCGATGAGCAACGCTGACACCGAGTTGTGCTGCAAAATATTTCGGGTGTGTGCCGACAGGTCGCTGAGCATGACATATACGCGGCGCTCGGCATCGATCACACACGGTGCGTAGCTCGCGAGCGGTGTCTGATCCGCGCCAATCGTCGCGAGCTGTACACTACGGCGGCCGGATAGGAAGTGTCGGTACTCGTCGGCGAGGTCGGCGTTGATATCGGGTTCCGGAGTATTCATCGTCACGACACGATAACCGTCAATCCACGCCATTAGCAACCCGGCGCAGCCGCTCAAATCCCGCGTCGAGATCGGCCTGCAAATCAACGATATCCTCAAGCCCGGCGTGGATCCGCAGCATAGGGCCGGTGTCGGCCCACTGCGGTGAGATTCGGTAGTCGCCGGGGTGCACGGGTATGCACAGACTTTCGAAACCGCCCCAGCTGAATCCCATGCCAAATAATTCCAAGCCATCAAGCATCGCCGCGATTGCTTGTTTCGGCGCGTCGTTCAGGACTACTCCGAACAGTCCCGAAGCGCCGCTGAAGTCACGCTGCCACAGCGCGTGTCCGGGGTCGCCGGGCAACGCCGGATGCAATACGCGTTCGACCTCGGCGCGCGCGGCCAGCCACGTTGCGAGCTGCACCGCATTGTCCTGATGTGTTTTCATGCGTGCCGGTAACGTGCGCAACCCGCGCAAGCCCAAATAAACGCTATCGGGTCCCGCGCAATGTCCGTGGTAAATCGTGCCGCGGCTCAATTTATCGAAGTGGGCTTCGTTGGCGACGACGATGCCCAGCATCGCGTCAGAATGCCCGACGATGTACTTAGTGGCCGCGTGAATGGAAATATCCACACCTAGAGCGATCGGATTGAAATACAGCGGCGTGGCCCAGGTATTGTCGATGATCGTCGTTATGCCGTGTTGTTGTGCGACACGGCTGATGGCGGGCACGTCTTGTACTTCGAAGGTCTGTGAGCCGGGTGACTCCATGTAGATCGCGCGGGTGTTGTCGCGAATCATTTCCTCGATGCCCGCGCCCAGTAACGGTTCGTAATAGCTTACGCTGACCCCGTATCGCGCCAGCACTTCATCGCAATACAACCGGGTCGGATGATACACATTGTCGCATACCAATATATGATCACCGGCCGCGCTGAATGCACCCAGCGCCGTCGTGATAGCCGCCAATCCCGAGGATACGCTGACGGCACCGTAGCCGCCTTCGAGTTCCGCGATGGCTCGTTCGAGACAAAGCGATAAAGGTGTACCGAATCGACCGTATCGAATCGAACCGTACTCATAGCGGTTGTTGCGGGCTTGTTCCAGCTTGGCCACGGTCGGAAACAACACCGTCGAGGCGTGATAAATCGGTGGATTGACGAAGCCTTGGTAATCCTCCGGGTGGCGGCCAAGGTGCGTGGCTTGGGTGGCCGCTCGGCGCGGTGGTTGCGGTGTGCTGCTCACGGATGCTCCGTTGTCGGGATGAATTAATTTAAGGTAGCAAAATTTAGTGCGAGCCACTGTAGTGCAATAATGGTCTTAGCGTTTACGATGCGGCCGTCCTCGGCCGCGGCCCAAGCGTCCGCGATCGGCATTACGCAGACACGGATATCCTCGCCCTCATCGGCTAAGCCGTGTATGCCTTGCGCGCATTCGGAATCCACTTCGGTCCAGAACAGTGTGACCGTTTCCGAACACGCGCCCGGCGAGGACATGAAACGCGCGATCTGCTTGATGCGACCGGTGTCGCAGCCCGTTTCCTCCCGAACTTCGCGGCGCGCCACTCGTTCGACGCTTTCGCCCGGTTCAATGATGCCCGCTACGCATTCCAGAAGCCACGGATCGAGGCCTGCGGCGTACGCACCGGGCCGGAATTGCTCGATCAACACGACACGCTCGCGCTCGATGTCGAGCGGCAATACGGCCACTACGTGGCCGCGTTCAAATACCTCGCGTTCCAACTCGGCGCTAACGCCGCCATCGTATAGCTTATGTTGCAATCGGTAACGGTCGATACCGAAATAACCCGAAAATACGCGTTGCTTGTTAAGAATTTCCACATCTTCACGGGTCATGGTCGGTTTCCTTTGAGAATATTCGGTCTGCCGTAACGACTAATCGGCGCCCGCTACGTCGAATTTGGGAATTCGTGGCACAATTCATTAGCTATCATCCTGATTGTACCGTTAAGGAGAACCGACGTGTCGATTCCCATTCAGCAAATTGCCGACGCTGTCGATGCCGACCGGCTGTGGGATCGGCATATGACAATGGCGACATATGGAGCGTTGCCGGGGGATGGAGTGTGCCGACAAGCATTGACCGCGGAAGACATTGCCGCACGCCGCCAGTTGTTGGCTTGGGCCGGAGAACACGGCTACGGTACCACCGTTGATGCAATTGGTAACTTGTTTATACGCCGTGACGGTATCGATTCGGCTTTAGCGCCGGTATTGACCGGCAGTCACATGGACAGCCAACCCCGCGGTGGTCGTTTCGACGGCATCTATGGTGTATTGGCGGGTCTCGAAGCGCTCAATGCGTTGGATACGACCGGTGCTGAGACCCGAAGAGCGATCGAGGTGGTGGCGTGGACCAACGAGGAGGGCGGGCGCTACGAACCCGGTTCAATGGGGTCGATGGTGTTTACCGGAGCGCTCGAATTGGCCGAGTGTTTGGCGTTGTGTGACGCCGACGGCGTGTTGCTCAAGGATGCATTGGCAGAGACGTTAGCGTCGACACCGGGTCTCGAGTCACGCGACTTTAGTTCCCCGGTTGCGGCCTACCTTGAGGCACACATCGAACAAGGACCTCGGCTCGAATCGGAAAACTTGTGCATCGGTGCGGTGACGGGTATTCAGGGCACGCGTTGGTTTACCATCACTGTGTGCGGCGACACCGGCCATGCCGGGACCGTGCCGTTAGCTGTACGCCGCGATGCATTACAGGGTGCGGTGGCCATCGTGCAGGCACTCAATGAATTGACCGTGGATGCCGACGATATCGTTAAGTTTACGGTCGGCCGTTTCAACGTCGAGCCGAATGCGCCGAACTCGATCGCCGACCGGGTAATATTTACGGTAGACCTGCGCCATCCCGACGCCGGAGTATTGACGCGGCTCGGCGATGCGATTCCGGAGCGCTGTCATGAAGCCGCACCACGTTGTGAAGTAGAGATTATCGAAACGGCGACGAATATGCCGTGCGAATTCGATCCGGCGGTAGTCGCGGCAGTCGAGGACGTCGCGCGTGAGTTGGAACTCGGTAGCATGCGTATGCCGTCGGGAGCGTTCCACGACGCCCAGCATATGAATGCGTTGTGCCCGACCGGGATGATCTTCGTGCCGTGCCGGGGCGGCATCAGCCACAGCCCCGCGGAGTATGCCGACCCTCAGAGTTTAGCGGCGGGTACTAAGGTGCTGGCAGCGACGCTGTATCGTCTCGCGAGCTAGCCGTCCGTGAAAAACGCGGGCCATCGGCGTTGAACATCCACGTGTCCACGACCTGTGCACCGTGGGTTCGGTTTTTCATTGGATAGCGCCGTGTTATTTGGCCTGTGTCGACGGTAATGGAAATTCATCATGAAGAAAAGTCCAAGCCCAGTCGATGCGGCGAAATCAAATCGTACTCTATCGAATCATGCGTCGAACCCCACGGCTTGCGACGCCGTGGGCAGGCGCGTCATCGCGGCCGGACCGCGTAAGCGCGGCATGTCGTTTCCGCCGAGCAGATGGTTAAATCGTGCTGGCCTGAGTGGCGCTCCGCGATTGATCAGGATGTCGATTGCGTAGATGATTCCGGAGAGGTTACGCTGCGCACCAGAGCGATCGCTGCCACAACGTCGTGCGTGGGGCATGCGCGACCCGGGCGACACAGTATCTGGATTGAGGAGTAACGATGACTGGATTACACGATAACGTACGTATTGACCCGAAACGCCTGTGGTCGACGATTCTGCGTTCCGCTGAAATCGGGCCCGGGAAATCCGGGGGGTTGCGCCGCTTGGCGTTGACCGATGAAGACCGGGTCATGCGGGATCAGTTTGTCGTGTGGTGCGAGCAGGCGGGTTGCAGCGTGACGGTTGACGGAGTCGGTAATATATTTGCGCGCCGCGCCGGTGCCGACGATAGTTTGCCACCCGTGGTAATCGGCAGCCATCTCGATACCCAAGTTGCCGGTGGGCGCTACGACGGAATCCTTGGTGTACTGGCCGGGCTCGAAGTCATCCGCACCCTGAACGACCAAGAGGCGGTCACCAAGCGTCCCATCGAGGTCGTGTCGTGGACCAACGAAGAAGGCGCGCGCTTTTCGCCACCGATGATGGCATCCGGTGCGTTTGCCGGTGTATACGACGTAGATTGGGTGCTCAGCATCAAGGACGATGATGGCAAGTTATTCGGCGACGAATTAAGACGAATTGGCTACGCCGGCGATACGCCGGTCGGCGGTCGCGAATTCGACGCCTATTTCGAGCTCCATATCGAACAAGGGCCGGACCTCGAACAAACCGATATCCATGTCGGTGTTGTGACCGGTGGATTCACGACCCACGGCATGATTATCGATGTGCACGGTGAAACCGCCCATGCCGGCCCGACACCGATGAACAAACGTCGTAATGCAACGGTCGGCGCGGCGATGTTGATCGTTGCGGCCAACGATATTGGTTGGGCCTATCACCCCGAGGGCCGCAGTTCAACGGTGCGAATTCTGTGTTGGCCGAATAAACCTGGAATATTGTCGGATTACGCGCAAGTTACCGTGGACTTTCGCCATCCCGAAACGGCCAAGACCGAGCAGATGGTGGCAGACTTCAAAATCGCCGTGGCGCAATCGGCCGAGCGCGCCAATGTCGAGATGGAAGTCGCACAGACCTGGGACTTCGGCGATCTGAATTTTGATGCCGAGTGCCTAAACCTTGTACGTCAGTCGTCCGACCAGTTAGG
>CAXMMZ010000212.1:0-11359 GCA_964194565.1 Arenicellales bacterium | reverse complement strand
GCGGCGGCCGTCATGTATTGCGTTGAGTTCTTTGCCGATAAAATTCCCGGCGTCGATACCGGCTGGGACGTGTTGCATAGCTTTATCCGCATCCCTGCCGGGGCGATGCTCGCCGCCGGCGCCATCAGTTCGCTGGGCCCGGAAGCCGAACTGGCCGGGCTGCTGCTGGGCGGCACGTTGGCGGCAGGTAGCCATTTCACCAAGACCGGTACCCGCATGCTCGTAAACACTTCCCCGGAACCGTTCTCGAATTGGAGCCTAAGTGTCGGCGAAGACATCATGGTCATTGCCGGTCTGTGGGCGGCGCTGCACCACCCGGTGTTGTTCTTAGTCCTGCTGACAGCCGCCATCGTGCTGGTTATTTGGCTAGCGCCTAAGCTATGGCGCGGCTTGAAACGGTTGTTTGCGCGGGTGCGCGGCTGGTTCGCCGATGCAACTTCCGGCTCGACATCGACGTCGAACTCAGCGTCCATATTAGATAACGCGATCGAAAACAGACTGGAAAATGGCGACAAACCCGCTGCATAATTAGTCGTCCCTGAAACACGCGGGCCGGCGACGGCGTTGCCTACAGGGATGTAGGTAATGAGCGCGAGCACGGACGCGGTAGCGTTGCCCTGCGACTGCCGATGTTCATTTACCCCCATGTGTATTAATCATGTAATGGCCGCTTCGGCTTCTCGGGCGCCTTGGGGACAAGCACAAGTGTCGCTTTTCAGCAACGACGGAAGAAAAACTCTTCCACCATTTGCCGGTTTTTTCCTGTAGTCGGCCCAGTTGGCGGTAAATTCATGACTACAAGTTTGTGTATATATTAAAGTCATTCGATGTATTGTGGCTTTCCCAGGGCCGACTAATTAAAGTGGGCTACCAATTAATGAGAGTGCGACTCGGATGAAAATTAAAGAATGGCTCGGTGCGATACTCGGGGTAGCCCTATTCGGGGTGCTGGGATTTGTATGGTGGTCCGACAACAGCATGGAAGTCGCGCCCGAAGTCAGCATGAAGTTGATTGGCGGCGAACAGTTGTCGTTCGGCTCGCTACGGGGCCGGCCCGTCATGGTGACGTTCTGGGCCACCACCTGCGGCCCCTGCCGTAAGGAAATTCCGCACCTAAAGGAAATTTACGAAGCGTACTCGCCGCAGGGTTTTGAGATGATTGCGGTCGCGATGCCGTACGATCCCCCGGCTCAAGTATGGGAGTTCATGAAACAGAAGACATTACCGTATAAGGTCGCGCTTGATACCGATGGTGCCGTGACCGAAGCCTTCGGCGCAATTCGACTCACACCGACCACATTCGTGATCTCCGGCGACGGCCGCATCGTTTATCACACCCGCGGCGAATTCGATCTCGCGAAAATGCACGGCCTAGTGCAGAAACTACTGGCCGACGCCTAACCTCGTTCACTCGACGCGACTGTCGAACCTCCCAAGTAATTCCGACATGCTTCTTTGGATAAAAGCGCTACATGTCGTTTTTATGGTGACTTGGTTTGCCGGGATATTCTATTTGCCGCGCTTATTCGTCTACCACGCCATGGCGGACGATTCGGTAAGCATTGACCGTTTCAAGATCATGGAACGCAAACTGTTTTTCGGCATCATGGCCCCCGGTGCAATGCTGACGATCGCCTCCGGTGTATGGTTGTGGCTTGGTTATGGGTTTTCCGGGGGCTGGTTGCACGCCAAACTGTTCATTGTGCTTCTGCTCGTATTCTACCACCTCGCCTGCGGTAAATTTCTCTTCGACTTCAAACATGACCGCAATGTTCGCGGCCATTTGTTCTACCGGTGGTTTAACGAGATCCCGGTGGCGATGCTCGTGTTGATTACGATTCTAGTCATTGTCAAACCCTTCTGATCCCCATCGCTGTAATTTTATCGTGGGCGTTGACCCGCGCTTGTCGTTTGACCGTAGCATTACTGGGCCACATCTCAACAGGTAGCGGCACATCATGTTTAACGTCGTGTTGTATGAGCCGGAAATTCCTCCGAACACTGGCAACGTAATACGCTTATGCGCCAACACCGGCTGTCGGCTGCATCTTATCGAACCGCTCGGGTTCTCATTGAACGAGAAGCAGCTAAAGCGCGCGGCACTGGACTATCGAGAAATGAGCGGCGTGTCCACCTATTCGAATTGGGATGAATTTCTGGAGCGATCGCCACAGCAACGCGTGTTTACATTTTCCACGAAACATACCCGGCGCTACACCGAACCCGACTACCAACCGGCGGATACGTTTCTATTCGGCGCGGAAACACGCGGCTTACCGGACGCGGTGCGCCGCTCAGTGCCGGATACACAACGCTTGACGGTGCCAATGCGGCCCGACAATCGCAGCATTAATCTCGCCAACACCGTGGCCGTCATCGTCTACGAAGCCTGGCGGCAACACGAATTCGAAGGCGGCGCCGAGTGAACACTAGGCAAAAACACCATTACGGTGCCGCGCTCACCTTGTTGGTCGCCACGGACACCACATATTCTTTCGCGCGCCCACCGGCGGTCGAGCAGCTGACAAGATACTCTTCGTTAATATAGAGACTATGCTTCACCCGCATCTCGGCACAGCCACTGATTTCGCTGTTGCGCAGAGCCGCCGTGATGTCGTTGAATTCAACCCCATTATTGCGCCAGCTTCGCTCATAATCCGAAGTCGGAGAACCGTTTTGGCTCGGCAAATACGAAGGTAACTCGCCACCGCTCAAAAAGTACAAAGCAGCCGGTAATACAAATACCATCGCCATTAATATTTGTTTCACGGTGCTATTCCATCAAACACTCTTCGAACGGAAACATCGACATGCGTTGCACGCCGTTGGCGGCGACGAGAACTTGATCTTCAAGTTTTACGCCTTCGGCGCCACCGACTTCGCCTATGTAACTCTCGACGCTAAGTACCATGTTTTCTTCAATAACACCGTCACAACTGAATTCGTTCCAATCCAGGGGATGGACGACATCGGGATACTCATCGACCATACCGACACCGTGCATCAGTACCGAATATCGGTTGGCGAGAAATTCCTCGGGCACGCGGTAGCATTTCTCCGACAACTCCTTGAAAGTCATGCCCGGTTCGATCAGCGCGATATCGTGCTCCAATTGGGTTCGGGCGACACCGTAAAGTCGACGTTGTTCGGGTGTGGATATTGACGGCCCGCATAAAAACGTTCGGGACATGTCGCAACAATAACCAAACGGACCGATCATATCGCAATCAAATGCAACGAGATCGCCGCAGCGGATAAGTTTTTCGCTACATTCCTGGTACCAGGGATTGGTTCGCCCACCGGATGTGAGTAGACGTGTCTCCATCCACTCGCCACCATTGAGGTGGTTCACGTGGGCGAGTTCGGCCCACAGCTCCTGCTCTGAGATTCCGGGTCGTAGTTTCTCGCGCATGGCGGCGACTCCGGCTTCGCACACCGATACAGCGATATTCATACAGGCGATTTCGTCGGCCGATTTAATGGCACGCGCTTGCTCTAGGGCACCCTGTCCGTCCTGAATCTCTATGCCAAACTCCACCAACGGCGCGTAACCCATCGCGCCCATACGATCGATTCCAAGCCGGCGATTACTCCCGCCATGGCTTCGCAGTAGATCGTCGATCTCCGCCGCCCACGCGCGTGCTGCCGCGGCAACCCGGTCCCCCTGAGCTTCGTAGTACCAGTTTTTTGGCGGTCGCAGCTCGTCGACGGTATTTGAATACTGCTCCGGCGGTGTACCCACTTCAGCATCAAATAGGATCACCGGGCCGTCCGCCGCCACGAACACATAACGGGTCGGATAATGACCGGTAAATACTGACATATTCCTGGTGCCGGTCGCGTAGCGAATATTCGCCATGTCGTACAACAAACAGGCGGCGTAATCACGGTGTGCAAGTTCGCGGCGTACCCGATCTAAACGGTATTGCCGCATGCGCGGCATATCGATTTGAGGTTCGAAGTCTTTGAGGCCCGCGCCTTGAGTCTTCTTTGCGACAAAATACGGATTGGCGCCATCGCTCATGGATCACATTATCGTTATTTACTCTGCGAATGGACACGATACGTTGCAATTGAACGCCCGGGTGTTGATGGTATCGAATCGCAGCTCATGGAGAAACCATACTGCGCACCTAATACCTACGCCATGGGTGAGTGCCGATGTTTATTTGTCACCGATATCGGCGTTGACAAATAGCAAAGGAATGCTTGACGTCCGCCGGTGCTTACAAAGCGCCGCGATGTGACAGCCCATCACTACGACCCACGGTCGTTGCTTGTGTTACATCGGTGGTATGGGTTACTCGGCACGCGGCTCACGCTGCAATAATGCTGCGACCGCGTCGCGTGGCGCTTGCGCCTCGAATAGCACTTTATACACTTGCTCGGTAATCGGCATCTCCATACCCAGCGTTGCACTTTTTCGAAACAACTCGCGTGCCGTGTTGATGCCTTCGGCTTCTTGGCCGATGTCGGACAATACGTCCTCGAGAGCGCGGCCAAGACCGAGGCCCAGGCCGACACGACGGTTTCGGGATTGGTCATCGGTGCAGGTCAGGATTAAATCTCCAACACCGGTCAAGCCCATGAAGGTCTCCGCCCGGCCGCCGAGTGCTGTCCCTAAGCGGCGTAACTCGGCTAATCCACGCGTTATTAACGCAGCCCGCGCATTGGCGCCAAGGCCCAGGCCATCGGCAATACCAGTCGCGATGGCTATAACGTTCTTAATCGCACCACCCAGCTGCACGCCAGCCAGGTCCGTACTGGTATAAACGCGAAACGTGTTGCTGTGAAACCACGTAGCGACATTTTTAGCGACACGATCGTGGTTGGAAGCGACACAGACGGCTGCCGGCAAACCTCGCCCCACCTCGCTCGCGAATGTCGGCCCGGATAAGGCCGCGCGCGATGTGTCGGCGGGTGCGGCCGCCGACACGACATCACCCAGAATCGCGCCACTACCCGTTTCCAAGCCCTTGGTTCCCCACACCAGTGTGGCAGGCGTGGTGCGGGCTCGCGCCGAAAATAGCGCCTCTAGGGTTGTTCGGAAGGCATGGCTAGGCACTACGACGAGGTAGTTGTCGCAGCATTGCGCCAACACGGCCATGTCCGGCTCGACAACAAGGGATGCCGGCAACTCGACGCCGGGAAGGTATTGGGTATTGCACGCCGCCTCGGCGATGCTGGCTAATCGCTTGGCATTTCGCCCCCACAAACGAACGTGGTGGTCGTTGCGCGCCAAGGCTACGGCCAGCGCGGTGCCCCAGGATCCAGCGCCCAGAACGCCGATATCGAGTGAACCCGTGACGTCGTTGACGGTCCCCATCTAACCGTTCGCGGCGCGACCGCTATGGTCCTTGGCGCAATCTCGCCAACTACGCAGTAGCCTCGGTCGTGCCGGCACCGTTCCCACCGCCCGCGTCTGATTCTGCGGCCGCGCGCTCGCGTTTACGTTCGTATAACACTTCGAAATTGATTGGATTAATAAGCAGTTGCGGAAAGCCCCCCTTGTTTGCGAGATCAGCGACGGCTTCCCGCGCGAACGGCAACAACACATTGGGACCGGCAACTTCCAGCACCGCTTCGAGCCGGTCTTCCGGTACGCCGGTGATTTCGAATATACCGGCTTGCTGAACCTCGACCAGAAAAATCGATTTGTCTTCGTGCTTGGCCGTCGCCGTTACGATGAGTACGACCTCGAAATGACCACTGCCGCCAAGTGCCTTATGACCGATGCGAATCTGCACATCGATCTGCGGCGCGAACTCCTGCTGCGTAAAAATATGCGGGCTCTCCGGCGATTCGAATGATACATCGCGAAGATAAACTTTCTTGATGTCGAACCTGGGTTTTTCAGCCCCGGGATTGGATGCCATTATATGCAATTCCTATTCGGCGCGATCATGCCGGTAATAGTTAAGGAACCTCTGAACAGAAATCAGAATACGACTCACTTCTCCAGAGGCATGTTTTCCTTTTCCCACGCGGCGATCCCACCCTGCAGCGTATAAATTTTGTCAAATTCATTGCGCGCCAGTATCGCCGCGGCCTGTCCGGACTTGTTGCCGGCGCGACAGGTCACAACGATGGGTTTGCCTTTGTATTTACTCAGTTTCTTAATTTCTTCTTGCAGTCGGCCGAGCGGCAGATTGATCGCGTTTGGAACGTGTCCGCGTTTAAAATCATTGGGCTCGGATATGTCTACGACAACCGCCGACTCATGATTGATCAACGCCGGAAGTTCGACCGCGGATACCGTTCCCGAACCTGATGAGCGGCGGCGGATCGAATCCACGGAGATCAGCAAGACGATTACGACTAGGGCGACGAACAGCAACCAGTTTTGTTGTAGGAATTCGACTTCCATCGTGGATTCGCGAAGACTTCAGGGCAATAACATTTCGGGGCTACCCCGAACGTGAGGCACAAAGTGCGTCCCGCATGGTTCCCATCAGCCGTAGAATCTTGCGGTCACCGATACGATAATAGACTTTATTGGCGTCTTTGCGCGAAGCCAAAATTCCTTTATCACGGAGAATGGAAAGATGTTGCGAAATGTTGCTCTGCGAAGTGCCGACACGATCGACAAGATCCTGCACGCTGGCCTCCTCGGCGCCACCAAGAATACACAAGATTTTCAATCGCAAGGGGTGCGCCATCGCCTTTAGGCTGCGCGCTGCGTGCTGCAGATCTTCCTCGTCTGCAAGCAGCAATTCAACCGTACGGGACGCCGATGAAGCGTGCATTTCTGCCAACTGCCCGTCAACTATCTGGGATACCACTGTGTCTTTCGCCGCCCCAAAAACGCCTAGCCACCTTACCTCTTTATTAATGTTAAATTATACACTAATAAATTGATAAGGACAGTAAAGTTCTGACCAATCCACGGTTTCACGCCCATGGTGCTTGACTCTGCACCCAAATTGGCCGCCTGCTGCGGTGGGCGCGCGCCGCTGTGTCTGTGTCTGATCCTCTGCTTCGGGACCGGGCTCGTCGTACCCACAGGAGCCTTGGCAGATGGCCACGACAGTTACCAGATCGAGGCACGCCGGACCGAACTTCGGGAATTGACGCGGCACATCGACCGGTTGCTCGCCGAGCTGGACGACGAACACGCCGAACGCGATCAACAACGTAATCGCCTCGATGCCATCGAGCGAGACATCGTCGCGAACCGTCAACGGCAGCGAGGCACGCGGCACGACATCGCGATCCACAAAGCACAACGCGCTGAATTATCTGAGCGCCGGGAGGAGATCAAAACCCAACTCGCCGGGCACCAGGATCAACTCAAAAAGTTGATCCGTGCAAGCTACCTGCTCGGCAACCAGGAATACTTGAAAGTATTGCTGAGCCAGCAAGATCCTAACGGCCTCGGCCGAATCATGACTTATTATCGTTATCTCGCCCAATCACGGGTCCAGCAGATTCAGGAAATCACCGCATTGGCGGACGAATTACACGAACTCGATGCGAGTGTCCTAAACAAAGAACGCGAGTTGGCTACGCTCAACGCCGACCTCGATAGAGAACGTCAGCGTCTCCAAGCAGCGCGCACCGAGCGTGCCAATACACTCGCGTCGATTACCAAGGACGTACAACGTAAAGCCAAGGAAGTGGCACGGCTGCAGGCGAACGCGACGCGCTTATCGACGTTGGTGGCAAAGTTGCAGGAACTCGCGATTCGGCCTTCAGAAGCCGCCCCATCCGCTCCTAGCCAACCCAAACCGGCACCCGAGCAAACACCGAAGAGTCAACCCGTCGTACGCTTTTCCAGCATGAAAGGACGACTCCCGATGCCGTTACAAGCCAAAGTGCAGTCTGCGTTTGGTGACGTCAAAACTGGCAGCGGCATGCGTTGGGAGGGCCTGCTATTGGCCGCTGCCGAAGGCGAGCCGGTGCACGCGATTTTCGACGGCCGCGTGGTTTATGCCGACTGGTTACGAGGATTTGGGTTATTATTGATACTGGATCACGGCGACGGCTATATGAGTTTGTACAGCCACAATAGTTCGCTAGACAAGCAGCTCGGGGATTGGGTTGCATCCGGCGAAACCATTGCTTTTGTCGGTACCACCGGCGGATTGTCGGATCCGGGGCTGTATTTTGAAGTTCGCTATAACGGAGAACCAACCAATCCGCTGGCGTGGTGCCGGCGCGGATAATCGCTGCGAAGCGATCGCGGAGTAAGCAACATGAATCAAAGTACGCGTTACCTATTAATCCTGGCACTTGGCGTATTCGCTGGGGTCGGTATTTCGTTCGACCAGTCCGTATTCGCCGAACGCAAGGACACAGGTCAGCCGTTACCACTCGAGGATTTACAGGTTTTTGCTGAGGTGTTCGGCAAAATCAAGTCCGACTACGTCGAACACGTCGACGATAAACAACTGCTCCAAGATGCCATCCAAGGCATGCTCTCAGGGCTCGACCCCCACTCTTCGTATCTCGATCCGGAATCCTTTAAGGAAGTACGAATCGGGACGGAGGGGGAGTTCGGCGGCCTTGGCATCGAAGTCACCATGGAGAACGGTTTCGTAAAAGTAATCGCCCCGATTGACGATACACCGGCACATCGCGCTGGAGTTCAATCCGGAGATCTCATAATTCGCCTCGACAACACTCCGGTTAAGGGCATGTCACTCAATGAAGCGGTGCGGATGATGCGCGGCAAACCTGGAGACGAAATCGTATTAACGATTATTCGCGACGGCGAAAGCAAACCGCTCGAGATCGCGATCGAACGTGCTGTGATACGCATCACCAGCGTCAAGAGCCGCATGTTGGACGATGGCTATGGCTACATTCGAATTACCCAATTTCAATCGGGCACCGATCAGGCGTTGCGGGAGAAATTGACCTTAATGAAAGAGGAAGTTGGCGGCCCGCTAAAAGGGCTGATTCTAGATCTGCGCAACAATCCAGGCGGAGTACTGAGCGGTGCCGTGGCGGTCAGCGACACATTCTTGCGCAGCGGCACAATCGTCTATACCAAAGGCCGGGGCGAAGATTCGGAGTTGCGTTTTAACACCACCCCGACCGACTATGCGGACGGTGTTCCTATGATTGTGTTGGTAAACGGAGGTTCGGCCTCTGCCTCGGAAATCGTAGCCGGCGCGTTACAAGATCATAAACGCGCGATCATCATGGGCACCAAAACATTCGGCAAGGGCTCCGTGCAGACCATACTTCCTATGCAAAACGGCGCGGCCTTGAAGATAACAACGGCGCGCTACTACACACCGAGCGATCGTTCGATCCAGGCCACAGGCATTGAACCGGATGTGATTGTCGAGGATCTGAAACTCGCAAAGAAGGACGACGACACGGACAGTTCGTTGCGCGAGGCCGATCTGGCCGGTCACCTCGATAACGAAAACGGCGCGGCGAAGGAGCCACCAGCGGCAAAGAACTCAAGGGCTGTCGCGTTATTTACCGACGATTATCAGTTACGCGAGGCGCTGAACCTGCTGAAGGGCGTGAATATCGTACGCGCGAGCAATGGTTTGTAGTTATCCCTGTTACTGATCTGCTTTGGTAGGCACGGCGGCACTGCTTTGCCGGTATCGGCGAAGCTGGTCGTTTACGTCGAACCATGAAATCTGCGCTTCGGTCCAAACGTGGTCATCTATGCACACCCGGTCTGGGTAATCCAGGCTTCCGACGGCGACCTGCGCGCTATCGCTGAGCACCTCCTCGTGCATCGAGATGGTGCTGCCACAGGACGAACAAAACCCCCGCTCAGCAAACTGGGAGGATCGATATCGACTCGGCTCTGCATTCAACCAACTAAACGACGTCTTCGGGAAATGTACGAACGCAAGGATCGGAGCCCCAGAATGCTTGCGGCACATCGAGCAATGGCATATCACGCCACGAGACGGCGCCGCACTCGATCGGTATCGTATCGCCCCACATAGGCACCCGCCTTCGTATACCTGCTTATCTGTCATAATTGGATTAAAGGTTCATTGCAATGTTGGGAAGCGATTCCCCGATTCTACGGTCGAATCAATGTTCTGCTTCGTGTCCCACGACATTACGCCGACCCACTTATCAAAGATGCGGCGTCAATAGTCCCCGACGGCGAGCCCGCGACGCGCGTGCCACTCGGCCAGGGACTCCGACGGATAGCCATCAAAGTGCGCGTCTGAAGTGCCGGCACAAACCGCCACCCAGGTCGGCTTTGAGCTCAACATCATATGGGTGCGCACCGGAGGCAGTGGCAGATCGGTATCGATGGCAGACGCAAATGGATGGATTAGTTCCGGCCAGCGTGGATCCCACACCCATAGCGCGCTACCGCAGCGGGTGCAGAAATGCCGCCGCGCCGTGCTGATCTCAGAATCACCGGTATCCTGCCGCTGAATTCTGGCTTGGTAGATGCCAATACAATCATCGCCTTCGACATGAAGCGTTCGGAAATCGGCGCCGAGATTAATAGCATATCCCCCACCACCGGCAGTCTTACGACAAACCGAGCAGTAACACAGATTGAACGGGTACGGCTGGGCGCTGACTACACTGAATCGCACGCTCCCACAATGACATGAGCCATCAAGTTTCACATTATCCTCCTAATACTAGGACCGGCGCTTAGGACGCAACCCGACTTGCACCCGGCGTAGAATTACGCAATGCGTCACGGCGCTCGAGACTTTCTTTAGGCCAGCAGGCATTACGATCATAATAATTGTCAACTGCGAGTACATTTTCCGGCAGCACTACCCACGGTTGTTTAGACGAAGTAAAGATATGAATATCCGGCGCGAGCAAGTCAGGATTATTCAACGTTCCAACCCGGACAAAACGAACTGTATCGCCGGCCGCGCTATAATTACTCCAAAGTGCGATATGGCATGTTCTGCAACGACTTATCATTTGCCCTTTGCCGCTGTTTGATGGTGTGTGCACCACCTCCGGCTCGCCTTGCAATAGCACTACCCTATCCGATTCTATCATTGCATTTAGTGCGAATGAGGCGCCTGTTTCTCTTTGACACCAACGACAGTGGCAACAATGCACGAACAGCGGTTTGGTGGTGAGGCGGTAGCGTATTGCACCACACGTACATCCACCTTCAGCAAAATGCGAAACACTGTCATTCATCGGGCAGTCTTCCTATGTTATCGAGCCATTCGAGATAAATGCGGCGATATTATTCGAGTTTCTAGGCATCGGGTTTTGGTAGCCGATCGTTGACCTCGGAGTCTGATAAGCGATCGATACAAACCGTTTTGAGCGCAGAGGTGTGGCCCGACCGGATGCTAACCTCGCCTTTTGAGACCCGCAACATCTGCGAGAGTAGATCAATCACCGCAGTGTTTGCCTTTCCTTTCTCGGCATGCGCTTTGACGCG
>CAXMMZ010000211.1:0-9090 GCA_964194565.1 Arenicellales bacterium | reverse complement strand
TTCTGGGTTTTATGTCTGCGTTTCCGATAGCCAAGATGCAAAGGTTATCAGTGTATTTAGACCGAAGTTTATGTCCCTCACTGGAGACCATGTTTTAGGTTTGGCACGGCTAAAAGAGAAAGCTCAGAACTGGCAGGCAAGCCTCGATGCTTTAGGAAAGAAAGCATCATGAAAACATCACGTAGGGTTCTGTATGGAACCGTACCTGATAACCCTATCTTTGAACCCTTGAATCCTTGAACCCTTGAAGTGTTGAAATGGACGATAACTAGTTGATTCAACAATGCATAGTGCCCTGCTTAACGAGTGGAAGCTGCAACGGTGTCTCCTTGCCGAACCGTCTTTTATCTGCATGAAACCAGATATACGGGCCAGGTTGCGGAAGGGATCGTTTGGAAGTGGCTCGCGTTGGCATCTTCCCAAGGACGCCACAGAGTTGGCCACCTTGGGAGAAAATGGCGCTCTTGGCCAAGATGATTCCGGCGCAGACGGATGAGTGAGTCTGTAACCCTCCCACAACTCTATACCATCCGGGAGGTGGCCGAATATCTCGGGGTATCCGTTGACACGGTACGCCGTGAGTACACTGGAAGCCGCCTTGGATATACTCGGATCGGCGGACGTATAAAATTTACCGAAGACCAGATTACCGGATACTTGAATAATCAGAGGATTGATCCATGCAAAAGCAGCAACACCCCGGACAGATCGGCGAGCACTGGCTCTCCAAACGGCGGGGATCAGACAACTGGTGCCGCACGTGGTACGACGCCAATACTCGACAAACGAGACGTGCATCGCTTGGCACAGAGGACATTCGGGAAGCCCAACTCGCACTTGCGGACTGGGTAACAACGAATCAGACGCTCCGACAGGAGCCTCTTGACGCGCTTTTCCTAGAAACTGTGCTCGTTCGATATTACGAGAATCATGCAAGTCGTCTTAGAAGTGCGGAATCCGCGAGGCACGCCTTGAGAAAATGGTCCGACTATTTTGCGGGGGCTACAGTTTCTGAGTTGACAGTCCAGCGGCAGGAGCAGTTCATTCATCACTTAGAGGAACAGGGTTGTTCCAAGGGATACATCGGTCGAATACTCGGAGTTGGAAAAGCCGCACTAAATCGAGCGCGTAAATGCGGAGAAATCGGCACGGTTCCTTACATATTAACCGGCTCGAAGGGGAGGGAATGCCAACGAATCTTGAGCTTGGAAGAAGCAGCTGCGTTGTTCAACGCCGTGGATGCCGAGCATATGCTGATGTATCTGTTGCTGGCGTTCAATACGCTTGCCAGACCCGAAGCTATCCTTGAGCTGCGGCGGTCTCAGTTGGATATGGACAATCGGCTAATTCATCTCAACCCATTCGGACGAGAACAAACAAAAAAGCGGCGTCCAACCGTGCCCATCACCGACACCCTAATTCCCTGGCTCCAGACCGGACAAGCCGATGTGTTGGTCGCATGGCGTGGGAAACCCCTCGGCTCCGTCAAGAAAGGGTTCCGACGACTCAGGGAGCGAGCCGGATTGAGTGCTGATGTGGTTCCGTACACTGTGCGCCATACCATGGCAACGGAGTTGAGAAAGAGGGCGGTACCGGCGTGGGAGGTAGCCGGTTTCCTGGGGCACAAGACGGAAGGTGTTACGGAGCGGTATGCCAAGTTTGCACCTGACTACTTGAGTTTAGCGATTCAAGCTATTGACCGATACTTCTTGGAACTTCAGCCACTAGTGAAACGACAACTGACTAATAAGGACGATCTGCGTGTTAGTTGCGTGTTAGAACCGGTGGAGGTGGGCGGCCAACGTATTGAAAAGATTGGTCGGGGTGAGAGGATTCGAACCTCCGGCCCCTGCCTCCCGAAGGCAGTGCTCTACCAGGCTGAGCTACACCCCGATTGATGTTGCGACGCAATTTGTGTACGGCGTGGGAGCTAGTACGCTCGATCCACCGCGAAGTCGGCGAGTTCCAGTAACGCCCGTTGGTAGGGCGAGTCGGGAATTGTGGATAACGCCTGTTGCGCAATCTGTGCCTGCTCCCTGGCTCGGCGCGCCGTGTACGCAAGCGACCCGGTGGATTCAATCGCATGCAATACCGCATTGATATTCTCTCTCGAACCGGCTTCAATCGCGTCCCGCAGTAATTCCTGCTGGGCGGGGTCGCTTTCGACCATGGAATGAATGACGGGCAGCGTGGGTTTGCCCTCGGCAAGGTCGTCGCCGATATTCTTACCGATGTCCTCGGTTTTCGCGCTGTAATCCAGCACATCGTCGATTAACTGGAATGCGATCCCTAAATGCAAACCGTAATCGGCCAGGGCGTGTTGCACTTCCGCCGACTCTCCGGCGATGACCGGGCCGAGTTGCGCGGCCGCCTGAAACAGGGTCGCGGTTTTGCGGCGGATCGTTTCGAGATATTGGGCTTCGTCGACGGATACCGAGTGCGAATTCAGCAACTGCATGACCTCGCCTTCGGCTATTGTGTTGGTGGCTTTGGCCATCACCTCCATCACCCGCATATCACCGACTTCCACCATCATTTCAAACGACCGCGAATACAAGAAATCGCCCACCAGTATACTGGCCTCGTTACCCCAGACGTGGTTCGCACTGGTTTGGCCGCGGCGTAGTTCAGATCGGTCCACGACATCATCGTGCAATAGCGTGGCGGTGTGAATGAACTCGACCACCGCCGCGAGCTTGGTACAGGTGGCACCGTCGCCGGAAAAGGCTTTGGCGCTCAGCAGCAATGTCATCGGCCGCAGTCGCTTACCACCGCAGTTAATAATGTACGCGCCGAGCTGTCGGATCAGCGCGACGTCGGATTCCAGATATTGTGCGATACAGCGATTAACGGCTTCTAATTCGACCCGTACCAGGTCGATGGGGCCGCACAGGTCCGGCCCGGCCTGTTGGGGGGCGGTCAGCGGTACGGCATGCGCGGCCGAGGCTTGTGATGACGAAAAGGGCATTCCTTATACTGAATGTGCTTGTTGGTGGTTATGAATTGGGCTTGCGGCCGCCGGACAAGCTCCCAGCATGCCGGGCTTAGGCCCAACTTGCAATATTCCCAATTCCGAGTTTGACCTCGGCGTTGGCTGTGGCTAAAATCCGCCGCTTGCATTTTACTGTTTTTGTGTTGTTTTTTGGAAGTTTCCAGTCGAACAAACCGAATGATTCCCAGGGGAGAAGTAATACGATGTATGCGGTGATTGAAAGCGGTGGCAAACAGTATCGTGTGGCCGTCGGCGATCGCCTCAAGGTGGAATCGCTCAAGGCCGATGCGGGCGCTACCGTGGCGTTAGATAAAGTGTTAGTGGTGGCCGATACCGACGACGTACAAATTGGTGCGCCGCACCTCGACGGGGTCACCGTCGAAGCGAAAGTGGTGGGTCACGGCCGCGGCGACAAAATCCGCGTGTTCAAGATGAAACGCCGCAAGGATTACCGGCGTACCTATGGGCACCGCCAAAACTTCACCGAGTTGGAAATCATGAGCATCGGCGGTGAGACGGTATCGAAGCCGGTCGCCGCCGCGGTTGCTGGGCCAGCTCCGGCCCCGAAGTCTGAGCCGGTCGACGAGTCCGGCGTAGGCGATGATCTCACTAAAATCAATGGGATCGGCCCAAAGATTAAAGAAAAACTTTACGATCTTGGTATTACCACGTTCGCGCAGATCGCGGCGCTCAGCGATACAGAGATTGAGCGAGTAAACGGGCAACTGAGTTTTAAGGGGCGCATCGAGCGCGAAAACTGGGTAGAGCAAGCGAAAGCGTTGGCGGACGACGCCTGAGCAAAACGAGCAGGTACGATAATCGATGGCACATAAAAAGGCAGGCGGCAGCTCCCGCAACGGTCGCGATTCTGAATCAAAACGATTAGGTATTAAGCGCTATGGCGGCCAGCAGGTGTTAGCGGGCAATATTCTCGTGCGGCAGCGCGGCAGTGCGTTTCATCCGGGCCGCAACGTCGGCATGGGCAAGGATCACACGTTGTTTGCCACCGCACCCGGGCGGGTGTTATTCGAAATCAAAGGCCCGAAGAAGCGTCGCACCGTAAGCGTGGCTCCCGAATAAATCGGGCGCCGATCGCCTGAGCAGCCCCGCTTTGGCGACAAAGTGGGGTTTTTTATTTACAGGGACGTAAAGTATGCCGATTTTGCAGGAGCAGAAATCGGCGATTCGTACAGGGACGTAATGTATGCCAATTTTGCAGGAGCAAAAATTGGCGATGCCGATCGTGATTCCGCACCGGGAAGCTGCCCAGTAAGAGCGACCATGAAATTCGTCGATGAAGCCGAAATCACGGTCATCGGTGGGCGTGGTGGCAACGGCTGTCTGAGCTTCAGACGCGAAAAATATATCCCCAAAGGCGGACCGGACGGCGGTGACGGCGGCCACGGTGGCAGCGTGTTTCTAGTGGCGTCGCCGGGCCTCAATACCCTCGCCGATTTCCGCTATACGCGACGCTTTAAAGCCGCCGATGGGCGCCCTGGGGCGGGCAAAAATCGCACCGGCGCGGGTGGCGACGACCTCTATGTGACGGTGCCAGCGGGCACCCTCGTTGCGGACGCCGATACCGATGAGCCAATTGGCGACTTGACCGGCGATACACCGCTGCTGGTCGCGGCCGGTGGCCGCCGCGGTATCGGCAATGCGCGATTTAAATCCAGCGTAAACCGCGCGCCGCAGCAGACGACTCCGGGTCACCCGGGCGATGAGCGGCGGCTAAATCTCGAGCTTCAAGTGCTGGCGGATGTCGGCTTGCTGGGGTTGCCGAACGCGGGCAAATCCACTTTGCTACGCGCGGTATCGGAGGCTCGCCCCAAAGTGGCGGACTATCCTTTCACGACTTTGCATCCGCATCTGGGGGTCATCCGCCTCGATGCGGGCCGGAGCTTCGTGATGGCCGATATTCCGGGGCTTATCGAGGGCGCGGCCAGTGGTGTGGGTCTCGGGATCCAGTTTTTGAGGCATCTGCGGCGCACGGGATTGCTGCTGCATGTCGTGGATATTCGGCCCTTTGAGCCCGATCTCGCACCGGTCACGGCGGTGCGCCAGGTGGTTGGCGAGTTACGGAAATACAGCGACACATTAGCCGATAAACCGAGGTGGTTAGTATTGAATAAGGCGGATTTGTTCGAGAGTTCGGAGCAAACGTCGCGGTGCGATGACATCGTGGCTGAACTCGAATGGCAAGGCCCGGTATTTACAATTTCGGCGTTGAGCGGAAGTGGTTGCGCGGAGCTGACGGCGGCAATAATGAATTATCTTGAGCAGCAGTCCGATGTCGCGTGAACGCTTGAGAGTGGCGCGGCGTTGGGTCGTCAAAATCGGCAGCGCCCTGCTCACCGATGTCGATCACGGCCTGAATACCGCCGCGGTTACGCGCTGGGTAAAACAAGTATCAACGTTGCGCGAATCCGGGGTCGATGTCGTATTGGTGTCGTCGGGTTCCATTGTGGAGGGGATGCAACGATTAGGATGGCGGCAGCGCCCTCACGCGCTCTATAAATTGCAGGCGGCGGCGGCGGTGGGGCAGATGGGTTTGGTGCAGGTTTACGAATCCGCGTTTCAACGATTCGGGTTGCATACCGCGCAGGTGCTGCTGACCCAGGCGGATCTCGCCGACCGTGTGCGTTATCTCAATGCGCGCAGCACATTGCGGACGCTGCTCGATCTGAATGTGGTGCCCATCATCAATGAAAACGACACCGTCGTGAACGACGAGATCAAGTTCGGCGATAACGATACGCTCGCGGCACTCGTCGTGAACCTTGTCGAAGCCGAGGTGCTGGTAATTCTGACCGATCAGGACGGATTGTTCGACCGTGACCCGCGGCAGCACGACGATGCCAAGCTCATTGTCGAAGGGCAGGCAGGTGATCGTGCTCTGGAATCTGTGGCAGGGACAGGTAAATTGCTGGGCCGGGGAGGAATGCGCACCAAGGTGCTGGCGGCCGCGAAGGCGGCGCGTTCCGGCGCCGCGACGGTTATTGCCTCCGGGTATGAAGACGACGTACTGGTACGGCTGCATGCCGGTGACTCATTGGGGACATTGTTGAACCCAGTCGCGGAGCGGCTCGTGGCGCGCAAGCAGTGGTTGGCCGGTCAACTCAACGTGCGCGGCCGATTAACCTTGGATGACGGTGCGGTGGGGGTGTTGCGGCGCGCGGGTCGCAGTTTGCTACCGGTGGGCGTGATGGCCGTTGCCGGACAATTTCAACGCGGTGAGCTTGTGGCGTGTGTCGATGCGACCGGCGACGAGGTCGCGCGCGGGTTGGTGAACTACAGCGCGGACGAGGCGATGCGAATCATCGGTAAGTCGAGCGACCAAATCGAGGCCGTGCTCGGTTACGTGGACGAGCCGGAACTCATCCACCGTGACAATATGGTGGTTATTTAGTACGCCGGTCGCTGCGGTGCAGCGACAGATTTACCAGGGATTGGGACGACTAACTCGATGCCGACAGCGCACGCAAACGCGTATTAAGGCGGCTCTTTAGTCGGTCGGCTTTGTTCTTGTGGGTCAGTCCCTTGCGGGCGGCCCGATCCACCGCGGCAACCGCAGTTTGATACGCACTCGCAGCGGCCTCGCTATCGCCAGCAGCGAGGGACTTCTGACAGTTCTTAACGGTGGTGCGCATGGCCGAGCGTTGGCTCATATTGAGTTCTCGCCGGATCGTGTTTTGACGGGCGCGTTTACGTGCTTGGGGACTATTGGCCAACGGATTTCCTCGTTTCGTGATGCCATAAAGGCCGGCGATTATCCCGGTTTTAGGGTGCCGTATCAAGGTTTGCAGCGGACCGATTGATTTGTCATTCAGTGTCATGGTTTTCCCGCAGTGTGGCGTTGCCGTAGGCCATATACGGCTACAGGCCTAGCCGAAAGCCGACAATGGAGTTACGGATTGCCCACAAAACCTGCCGGATTTCGCTGCGCTCGATCCGGCCTACGGTAAAGCCGAAAGCCAGTAATAGGCTCGTTGACCCGGGAACCAAAGCGCCGGATTTCGCTGTCGCTCTATACGGCTTTCGGGAATATCTGTATGCCGTGAGGCGACGTGGGTCAAACGGCCACATTGTGTTTCGATAGAAAGATCGGCTGCCGGCGGATATCCCCGCTAGAATAGCGGCGCGATCAAATCCTATAATGTCGAAAAAACTCCTCAAATCTGCCAGTACCGTCAGTAGCATGACGCTGCTTTCTCGGGTCAGCGGTTTGTTGCGCGATATCGTGCTGGCGCAATCGGTCGGGGCGACGCTGCTCGCCGACGCGTTTTTTATGGCGTTTCGGATTCCAAATTTTTTCCGTCGAATCTTTGCCGAAGGCGCGTTTTCTGTTGCCTTCGTGCCGGTGCTTGTCGAGTTCCGCGCGAATCGCAGGGAAACGGAGGCACGGGCGTTTATTGATACCATGGCAGGGCGGTTAGGGTTGGTGCTGCTGATACTGACCGTGATCGGCATCGCGTTTGCGCCCGCAATAACCGGTATCGTGGCACCGGGTTTCCGTGACGATCCCGTTAAATTTGCCGCCACGGTCGATGCGTTGCGGTTGACGTTCCCCTATCTGTTTTTTATCTCGATGGTGGCGATGGCGGCCGGTGTGTTCAACTCGTACGGTCGATTCGCGGTGCCGGCGGTGACCCCGGTATGGCTCAATTTATGTCTTATTTTCGCTGCGCTGATGTGGATTCCGGTTTTCCCCAACGCCGCGGTAGCGCTGGCGGCGGGCGTGTTGTTGGCGGGGATAATCCAGCTCGCGTTCCAGGTGCCGTTTTTACGCCGTGACGCCGTGTTGCCACGCCCCCGGCTCGGTTTCGGTGCGACGACTGAAGCAGGTGCCGGGCGCGAAGGGTCGTCACGCGTGTTTCGGCTCATGGCGCCGGCCGTATTCGGCACCTCGGTGGCACAGATCAACTTGCTAGTGAATACGGTGCTGGCGTCGTTTTTAGTCACGGGCAGTGTGTCCTGGCTGTACTACTCAGACCGCTTGATTGAATTTCCGGTTGGAGTTTTTGGCGTTGCGCTCGGCACCGTGATGTTGCCGAAATTGTCGGAGCACCACGTTGCGGAGTCGATGCAGCGGTTTTCAGAGCTGTTGGACTGGGGTTTGCGTTTTACGGCGTTAATCGCGACACCGGCGATGGTGGGGCTTATCGTGCTTGCTAAACCGCTACTGATCACGATGTTTCAATACCGTGCTTTTACGCCTCACGATGTGGACATGGCGAGCCGCAGTCTCGTGGCATTTGCGTTAGGCCTGATCGGATTTGTCATGGTTAGGGTGTTGGCGCCGGGTTTTTACGCGCGCCAAGACACCCGCACTCCGGTGCGGGTCGGGATCATCGCAATGATCGTGAATATCACCCTTTGTGCGGTATTGGTGTGGCCACTTGGTCACGTTGGGCTGGCTTTGGCACCTTCGATTGCCGCCATTGCTAACGCGATGCTGTTGTTACGCACTCTGCGCCGCACCGATTTGTATCGGCCGATGCCCGGATGGGGTGCGCTGTTGCTGCGGGTTGCGGTGGCCAGTACGGCCATGGCAGCGGTGTTGTGGTGGGGTGCCGGCGACGCGGCGCAGTGGAGCGCAGACAGTGTGATGGTACGGGTCGGACGCCTCGTGCTGTGGGTAAGTGTCGGCGCAGCGGTGTATTTTTTGGGTATACTGTCACTAGGGCTCAGACCAAGGCATTTACGTTTGCAGGAATTATGAATTCGACCGCGTATAGCATCACCCAGATCGGCTCCTGCCGAGACTCGCGCATCTTCACGCTCGACGAGGCGCGACAACTGTTTCCATTGGTGCAGCGCATTACCAACAGCGCGTTCGACGAGCTTCGCCCGGTTCGACAAAGGTTGGAGAACTTACTGTCGACTGATCCCCGGTTGGTTACCGTGGAGCGTGATTACGAAGTTATTGTGAAGCGTTGGGTCAGTAAGATGGAACGGCTCGGTCTGGTCGTAAAGGGTTTGTGGCTCGTCGATTTCGACACTGGTGAGGGGTATCTGTGCTGGAAATACCCGGAACTCAAGATCGGTCACTATCACGACTACGAGACAGGAATATCGGGGCGTCGCCGGCTCGACGA
>CAXMMZ010000210.1:0-31574 GCA_964194565.1 Arenicellales bacterium | reverse complement strand
ATAAGTAACAGGCCCATCATCAATCGATTTCGCAACATGATAGTCTTCATTCTAGAATCTGGTTAACTAGTTTAATTTGAACAGTGTGGTCATATGCTGCCGTATCACCGCGGAGTTCGCAATTTCGTGAATTTTGTGTCTTACAACATTCAGTACGGTACCGGCAAGGACGGCCGGCTCGACCTGTCGAGAATCGCCGCCGAGGTCGCGGGTTCGGATGTAATCGCGTTGCAAGAAGTCGAACGATTTTGGCGCCGCACCGGCGATACCGACCAGGCAACGCGGCTTGCCGAGTCGCTACAAGAGTACCACTGGGTGTACGGTGCCGGTGTCGATGTGAGTGACGATCGTGTCAGTGACGATGGTGTTGTCGAACAGCGCCGCCGTCAATTCGGCAACATGCTGCTATCGCGCTATCCGATTGTGTCTACGCGAAATCATTTGCTTCCGAAGTATGCGAGTCTCGGGCCGCTGAGTATTCAACGTTCGGCACTGGAGGGCGTGATCGATATTGGTGGACGTTTGTTACGTTGTTACGCGCTGCATCTCACGCATCTCACTGCGATGACGCGCTTGGTACAGGTCGCGAAGTTGCTGGAAATTCACCACAGTGCGGTGCGTGAGGGCGGGCCGATAACGGGCGCGCTGGAGGTGGACGGTCTCGGCGACCAAGGTATCGAGTCTGCGATGCCTGCGGAGGCGATCATCATGGGCGATTTCAATTTTGAGCCGGATTCGGAAGAATACACACAGTTGGTGGGCCCGATGTCGCCGTACGGCGGCCGCGTCACGAACCCGGCCGGATTTCTCGATGCGTGGACCGCACTCGGTCATGAACTCGAGGCCGGAACCACAGCAGATGTCGATTCCCGGCCCGCGCGATTGGACTATTGTTTTGTGTCGACGAGCCTGAGAGCGTGTCTCCGCTCGATAAGCGTCGATACCGCCGCGCAGGGTTCGGATCACCAGCCGCTTTGGATCGAATTTGATTTCTAAAAGCGCAAGCTATCGCCCTAATCACCGGTACCGCGTTGCGGGCGTGTTGAGTGGGTGCCTCGGATTGTGGGCGTTGTTCGTAATTTCAATTCCGGCCCGATCCCAACAAGAGTTTATTCTCTCTACACCACCTTGGGAGTCACCACAAGAAAGCCGCCAAATCTACGAGCCGATCGCGCGCTACCTGTCGACCGTGGTCGGATTCACGATCACCTATCGCCGCCCCGACAACTGGCTCAGCTATCGTGATGCGTTGCATAACGATGCCTATGACATCGTATTCGACGATCCGCATTTTGTAAGTTACCGTATCGAGCACTACGGTCATACCCCGCTTGTGAAAATTCCGGGTGAAGTGGTATTTGCCGTATTGGGCAGAAAGAACGATCAGGAGATTACCGAGTATCGCGACCTCGCGGGGCGCACCTTGTGCGGTCAGGGGCCGCCGCACCTCGGTACGTTACGATTTCTGCAGCAGTTCGAGAACCCGTTGCGTCAGCCGATTCTGTTGCCAATGGGGAGTTGGCGTGAATCATACGCGGCAACCCTTGACGGGCGTTGTCACGCCGGCATCGTGCCGATGGAGGCATTGGCACGGATCGATAAAAACCAAGTTAGGGTTTTGTATTTGACCGACGGCACTCCGGGTCCGGCATTCACCGCCGGGCGGCGTATCAGCGAAGTCGCCCGAGAACAGATTGTGGCGGCCCTCACGTCTTGGGAGGCGCGTCAGCCGACGCACCAGATGCGTGCCCAATACGACGCCAACGCGTATGCCATCGCCGACGCGGAAGAATACCAAGGTCTCCATGAGTTACTGGACAGTGTATGGGGTCGCCCCGAGCCCATCCTCGAACTAGGTATCAGTCCCGATAGATCGCAAAGCGAGGTCGTTCTGCCGGATTAATCGTTTTGATTTTTGCGTTTACGGCGGGCGCCGTGAAACGAACTCGGGACCGGATTGTGATTCGGTAAACGCGAAAATTATGATGGCGGATTTCGCTCTCGCTCTGTCCGCCGATCACGTATAGCGCGGAGACGTCGCAACGGCAGCGCTTGCACGACGGAATTAAGGCTCTGAGGCGGGCTCGAACTGGCGAGATATCGGTAGTTTTTCGGCGATGATTTCGTGGATGTACAACAACGCCGGCACTAGCAATAACACTAGCAACGTGGCGAACCCGAGTCCGAATGCGATCGATGTCGCCATCGGAATAAGAAATTGTGCTTGCAGAGATGTCTCGAACAACAACGGCGTGAGCCCGCCTATCGTCGTTAACGACGTTAATAGCACCGCGCGCAGACGTTGGCACGCGGACTCGATTACGGCTTCATGCATTGGCATACCGTTGCTTCGGAGTTGCTTATAAAACACCACCAAAATGATCGAGTCGTTCACGACAATGCCGGCGAGGCCGAATAACCCGAACATCGACAATATGGTGAGATTCAACTGCATCGCAACATGACCCCAAATCGCCCCCACCACCGCAAACGGGATGATGGCCATGACGATGAGGGGCCAACCGTAAGAACCAAATACCGAAGCGAGCACGAGATAGATCAACGCGAGTGCGATCAGCGCGCCGTGTTTCATGTCGGTCTGGGTTTCGCGCTGATCAGATTGGCGACCTTCGAACGAAAACTCCACGTCATATTGCGCGGCCAACGCGGGCAGTTCGGACGTACTTAATTCAGCCACGATGTTATTGGCGTTGGCGACCGTGGCGTCGACATCACCCGTTACCGTCACCGCAAGCCGCGTATCGGCATGACGCAAACTTTCGAATCCGCGCCGCGAGGTGAATTCGACGACATTGGAAATCGGAATCGAGCGGCCGCCGGGAAGGATGATGTCCAGGCTTTCGAGCCCCCGTAGCCGATTGCGTTCGGCATCGGGTAGCATGACCCGGACCTCCACTTCGTCGGTGCCTTCCGGCAGAATCTGCACCAACTCGCCATCGAACGCAGCGCGTAATTGGCGGGCAACGTCGTCCACCGATAATCCGAGCGCTTTGCCGGTTCCACTCAACTTGAGGATCTGTTGTTCCCGCCCGAACGGCAAATTGTGTTCGACCCCGTACACGCCGCCGATGCCGCTCAGGGTAGTGAGTAACGCGTCGGCCGCGGCTTTTAGTGAGCCCGCGTCGTCGCTGACGATTCGTATATCGATGTCGCGCCCGGGCGGCCCGGCTTTTGGTTGCAGGATCGATAAGTTCTCGATTCCCGGCACTTCCACAAGGCGCGACTTCCACGCCGCGATAAATTCGGTGTTGCGGATGGTCCGGGTGTCCGGCTCGGTAAGCTCCACCAATATCGAGCCAAATTGATCGCCGCGCCGGCCTCGATCCTCATCCGGGGTTTGCGCATAGCCGTGACGAACGACGGCGGTACTCAATAGCTCTTCGCCAAGCTCGCGCTCGGATTCGTGCATCGCAGTTTTCATGACTTGTAAATAGTCGACAACTTGTTGTTTCGGCGTGCCCGCTACAAAGTCGACGTTGGCATACAGGATGGTCGTTTCCGGCGATGGAAAAAATTCGTACTGAATGTGCCCGCCGCGTAACAGACCGAGCGTCATCATCGTTACCGCGAGCGCCGCGGCGAGCGTCGCCCAACGAAATTCGACGGCCTTGGTGATGATGATTCTGAATATGCGCTCTCGAAACCAGACAAAACCGTCATCGAGTTTCTTGCGCACTGTACTGACTCGATTGCGGTCAGTCCGCGAGAACGCGTGGCGCAGATGACCCGGGAGAATCAAAAACGATTCGACCAGCGAGGCGATAATTACGCAAATAATCACGACTGGGATCGCCACCAGGATGTTGCCGATTATGCCGCCGACGATCATAAGCGGCAGGAATGCCGCCATCGTGGTCAGCGATGATGCCATGACCGGTGCGAACATCCGTCGCGCGCCACCTTCCGCTGCTTGCAACGCGCCTTCACCCGCCTGGTAGTGGGTCATCGCATCCTCGCCAACGACGATCGCATCGTCGACGATAATCCCCAAGCCCATGATAAGTGCAAATAGGCTCACCATGTTGATGGATCCGCCGATCAGATACAAAACCGCTAACGTCGCGAGAAACGACACTGGAATTCCGATCGTTATCCACACCGCCACCCGGCTGCTAAGAAATAGAAATAAAATCAGGATTACCAGGACCAAGCCGGTGCCGCCGTTTTTTAATAGCAGATTGATGCGTTGCTGCAGTAACTCCCAACGTTTGTCGTAGACGGTGAGGCTAATTCCCGGCGGAAGTTGCGGTCGGGTCACTTCCAACCAGTCCTCGAGGGTGCGGGCGGACTCCAAACTGTCGCTGGCTTCCGAGCGCCGTAACCACAATTCCACCGCCGGTTTGTTTTCGTGCAGCAGCGAGATCTGCCCATTTCGGGCGCGGCGCGAGATCGTGGCGATATCACCGAGCGTCACCAAGCGGCCGCTGTCGTCGGCGACGACGGGCAAATCTTCGAATGCGACTTCACCACGACGTTGATCCAGAAATCGCAGTTGCCGTGCGGTGTCGTCGCGACCCACTACGCCGACCGGAACGTCCCGCGACGAAGCCGCGACCCGGCTCGCAATCTGATTCAGCGATACTCCCAACGCTTGGAGTTCCGCGCTCGGTACCTGGATCGCGATCTCTTCTTCCGGCAAACCCATAATAGTGATCTTGGCGATGCCGCGATCCAGCAGTTCGCGTTCGAAACGCCGCGCCAGACGCCGCAATTCCCGGGTCTCGGTGGCGCCGGTGATGAGCACGCGGGCAACCGGTTCGTAGCGCACGACACGGCTCACCTCCGGCGATTCCGCGGTCGCGGGCAGATTGCGAACCGTATCCACAAGCTCCTTTATTTGATCGACCGCAAGGCCGATGTCGGAGTCCTCATTCATCTCTAAAACGATTGCCGACACGCCATCGGCAGACGTGGATGTCATTTCCTTGACGTGGTCTACATTGCGTAGCTCGCGCTCGATCGGGGTGGTAATTGAACGCTCGACGTCCTCGGCGCTGGCGCCGGTCCAAATTGTCGTTACGGTTACGAAATCCAGCGAAAAGGTGGGGAAGAACTGAGTATTTAGGCGCGTAAGGCCGACGATACCGGCCATGATCATGACGATCATCAATAGATTAGCCGCCACTCGGTGGCCGGCGAACCGGCCCATCAAGTCGGTGCGTTGTTCGAATGCCATGTGGGGATTGGTTCCAGGCTAGCCCGCATATTGCATGAGAGTCCGGAATTTTGGCCGAGAGTTCGCATTGGTTGGCGCCGCTCTGGAGGGAAAGTCATAGCTACGGCTATGACTTAACCGAAGAGCAAGCCAGACGAAGTGAAATCCGGCCAAAAACCGGACAGTGTATGCGAAATCCAAAGTGTCTCCATCAAAAGTGCTCAAGTCGCCAACGGAATCAATCCCTTGTGGAAATTATCGAACGGTCTCGTGCAATATGCGGGCTATTTGGCTCGCACTTCGATGCGCAGGCCGTCCACGGCATTGGGAAGTTGTGAAATCACGAGTTCATCGCCGTCGCTGATCGTGTCGCTGCGAATCAACACTTGGCTATTGCCGTCGCTGTCAACATAATCGCCAACGCGTTCCACACGCACGCCTTTCAGTCGGCCGTTGTCCATTTTGTAGATTTGGTCGCGACCATACAGAGCCGTGAGCGGCACCGCGATAACGTCGAACTCCGTCGGCAATTCAACCCGCAGATCGACGGTGCGGCCGAGTTCCAACCCGGGTCGTTGGTCGTCGAAGTGGAAGAATGCGTCGACGCCACCGCTACCAATCTCAACTCGCCCCGCTAAGCGATTGAGGCGCAGCATGAGGGTGCGGCCGTCCACCGTTACCGTGGAGTGGATCGTATCGGATTCATCTAGCGCGCTCCGCAATCGAGCGAGATGTCGGGTCGGAATTTGCGCGCGCACTTCGGTGCGACCCACATCGTACAGGTCCACCAAGCCGTCACCGACTCGGACCCGATCACCGCGAGCGACATGCACTGAGGTGATGCGTCCGTCATAGGGTGCGACGATCTGCGACCGACTCACATCGCGGTCGGCCTGGCTCTGTAGCGACCGCGCGCGGTCGCGGCGCGCGTCGAGTTGCGCAAGCCGTGCGGTGTGGTCATTGATTGCAAGCTTGCGGCTGGTCACGCCCAATTCTTGTTGCAGCATGGCGCGGCGCGCATCGTCGACCTGTGATTCTGCCCCCACCTGTGTGCTGGCGAGGCGTTCGGCGCGCTCCACCGATTTGCGCGCCAATGCGAGCAGCGATTGCTCGTAGCGAAGTGCTTCCTGATCCGCTAGGTGACGCTGGTTCTCGCTCTCGATCTGGGCGCTGATATCCGCAGCCTCGGCCTTACGTTCGCTGAGCCTATTGCGCGCATCGATATCATCCAGGCGGACTAAAGCCGTTCCAGCGGTAACGTATTGGCCTTCGGCAACCGTGACTTCGAGTACGTCCGACGCGAGCGCTGCCGAGAGCCGAGCCTCACGGGGCGACTCGATACGTCCGAACAGATTCACGACCGGCGACAACCGCTGGCGCTGCACGCTTTGTATCGCAACCGCCCAGACTTTTTCCGCCGCTACCGCCGGTGCCGCATCGGGTCGATTTGACAGCAGCGTCATCAATCCCGCCAAACCGAGGATGATAAACAGAAGGGGTAGCAGGATCTTCATCGATATACTTTAGCCCTTGTCCAACGCGCCACCAACGATTGTGATGCACGTCACATTCAAGTCGTGCCGCCGTAACATTGGATTACGGCCAACTCGTCACCATCACTGACGGTTTGGTACTTCTGCCAAAACGCGTCATCGATTTCGCGCAGTGAGGCTTTGGTATCGGCCTCGCGATACCGCCGCAGATGCCGGGGGCCGCCGTTATAAGCCGCGTAAGTGGCGCGCGCTAAATTTGTGACATCGCCGGTTGCGACATGTTCGCCGCGTTTAATTGCATAATCGATTAGATAGTGCGCGAGAATCTCGCTGCCGGCGGACGCGTTATACACGATATCACGTTCAAGTTCGCCCGGATCGTAAAAGCCGCGCCACACCCGCGGTACGATCTGCATGATACCCACGGCTCCGGCCTGCGACCGTATCGGTACAATTTTACCGGCCTTGCGGACGTATTGGCGCCAACAGGTTTCCTGCCACGCCGTCGCAAAAACCAGCGCTACGAATAAATCCCGGTAGGCGCCATCGAGCGGACGCTTACTGAGGGTTTGCGCGGCTGAGCGCCGCAATAAATCTCGAGCCAACGGCGCGTAAATATGTGCGTCTTCGTGGTTTGGCGCCCACCCATTGAGTTGCTGATCGGGATCGACTGCAGCGGCCCAGGCGGTGCCGATGAGGCTGCTGCTGACATCGGGCTGATCCTGTGGTCGAGGCAACGGCGCGCCGAACTTAAATAACTCGCGTAATTCGATGTCGATATTGATGTCGTAGCGTAACGGGTCGGCCGTGCCCGGTGCGACGATACGCGCCATGCGTCGCAAGCCGTCGGTCGATATTTCGATGCCCACCGCGGCGCCGAGCTGGTCCACGGCCCGCAGCGCATCGGCCGCCGCTATAAACGTCAAGAACTGCAGCGCGGCCTCGCCCGGCAACTCGCCGCTCAGTTGCCGCAACAACGGTGCGAGTTGTTGCCAGGTGTCCACGAACAGTTCACGCAGCGGGTCGCGGCCACCCGCCGTGGTGGTCGTTAACATGCGGCTTAGGTCGTAGCGCGACTGCAACAATACATCGAGCAAGTTATCGCGCAGTTCGGGCCGTTGCGCGGCCGTCGCGGCCTGTTTGATCACGAATGTAACGAATGCGTCCCAGCCTTGCCAGGTGGCATCCCATTCTGCCATTTCCGAGGCGTTGAGCGGCGCCTCGGCGCTCGGTAACGGCACAGACTCGGCGACGCCATCGGGAATCGTAAAGCTCACGACTGCGCCCACTCCATTTGCCTCGACGTGTAATTCCGCAATTGTGAGCGAGGTCAGTATCGCTTGCAGTTGCCGCAAATCGTCGGTGGTTACGAATACCTCCAGTATGCCGCGCAGTTCGTCGATGGCATGTCGCAAATCGATACGTATCGTTTCGAGTCGTGGATGCACATAGCCGGTGGTCCACTTCCACAACAAGGTATGGGTCAGGCTGCGTTGCCGGTCGCGGTCGTATAGCGTGGACTCGGCTACGTTGAAGCGAATCTGTGCCGCATCGCGTTCCAGCACCGGCGTCAGCAATACCTCCAGCACGCCGTCCCATTGGAACGCGAGGAAGCATTGATCTTGAAGCGGCGTACCGGTGTAGCCGTCGCCTGTGGTACGCAAGCGCAGGTGCGTTCCGCGCACATCGACTATTGGTTCCGATAATGTCAGGTGGTTACATCCGCTGCCGTCGTCCCACGCTCGCATGGTGTCGTTTGCATCACGGTATACGGTATGGGTAATGAGCTGGGTCAGAAATTCGTGGTCAAGCGTGATGGGTATCTGCACTTCCGCCGCGCGCGCACTCATGCTCATCATTGCGGCCAGCCACCACAAAGGCAGCAGCCGGTGGCTGCACTTCCGGGTATATCGGTTAGCGTGCATAAGCAACGGGCGACTGCGTCCTAAATGCGATTAACTTCGTAATGACTATTCGTGCCGTGAAACATGCGCCGTGGCGTAATCGGTGGGCTCGGTCCGATCGGCGGCGGCCAAGCTGCCGCGACCGCTTATAGTAACAGTGAGCGGTGCCGTTCGCGTCACCGATACCGGACGCAGTTACCTGGCATTGAAGAATTCGCAAGCCTATGTAGGCGATACCGGATCAATGGCGTATCCGCTGGCTTGATTCGACATCGCAATAAGCGGTTACAATTGCGCCACTGAATTACTGAGACTCAATCGCGGTGCCTTCCATCGACAATCCAGCGCTTTCATCCATCGAATCCTCGCCAGGCCAAGCCGAGCTGCAACGAATTCGCGCCCATATCGAGCAACGCATAATCGGCCAAAGCGGATTGGTCGAGCGGCTGCTCATCGCGTTGTTGGCGGATGGGCATCTGCTCGTCGAGGGCGCGCCGGGGCTGGCCAAGACCAAAGCCGTAAGAGAGCTCGCGGCATGTATTGACGGCGATTTTCACCGCATTCAATTCACACCGGATTTGTTGCCGGCGGATTTGACCGGGACCGAGATATATCGCCCGCAGGACGGCTCGTTCGTATTTCAGCCGGGCCCGTTATTCCATAACGTGATATTGGCCGACGAGGTCAACCGTGCCCCTGCTAAAGTGCAATCGGCACTGCTCGAGGCCATGGGTGAACGGCAAATAACCGTCGGCAAACAGACCTACACATTGCCGCCGCTGTTCATGGTGATGGCGACCCAAAATCCTATCGAGCAAGAGGGCACTTATCCATTGCCCGAAGCGCAACTCGATCGCTTCCTGATGCATGTTCGAGTCGATTATCCGGCCGCCGATACCGAGCGCGCGATTTTGGGTTTGGCTCGAGACGAAGCGTTGCGAGGCGTGGACAACACGGTCGAGCCACCCCCGCAAGCGGTATCCCAGGAGACAATTCTCCAAGCCCGGCACGAGGTGTTGCAGCTGTATTTAGCCCCGGCGCTGGAGGAATATCTTGTCGAGCTAGTGCTCGCGACCCGCACGCCGCAGCGCTATGATGAGGCGCTCGGGCGTTGGCTCAGCTTTGGTGCGAGCCCGCGCGCAACCATCGCGTTGGACCGCTGCGCACGTGCGCATGCATGGTTGGACAATCGCGATTTCGTAAAGCCGCTGGATATCCAAGCAGTCGCCCCGGACGTATTGCGGCATCGCGTGTTGTTAACGTTCGAAGCAGAGGCCGAAGGGGTCGATACCGATCGATTTGTCGCCGAAATTATCCGCTGCGTAGCGGTTCCTTAGATAGCTATCGCGATGGCGGACGGCACGCACATCGATATCGACGCATTGGTTGCACTCAGGTTGCAGGCCGCGCGGCTCGATCTCGACGCCCGCCGCGAGCCGCGGGCGCACCTAGCTGGCGGTTATCGCTCGCGGTTTCGCGGTCGCGGAATGGATTTCGACGAGTCGCGCCGGTACCTACCCGGTGATGACATTCGCACGATCGATTGGCGAGTCACGGCGCGCACGGGCATTCCTCACACCAAAGTGTTTCGCGAAGAACGCGAACGCGCGGTGCTCATCACCGTGGATTTTTCTCCTTCGATGTTTTTCGGCACCAAGGTGGCGTTTAAATCGGTCATCGCGGCGCAAGCGGCCGCTCAGATCGGTTGGTCGGCGATCGCCCGTGGCGATCGTATCGGCGTATTGATCGCGGCGGGGGAAGGCCACAGCGAAATACGGCCCGCCGCCGGCCGTCGTGGTGTATTGCGCGTGTTGCGGGCGTTGGTACAGAAATCGAATCCGCAGGATTGCAGCGTGACACCGATAAGCATGGATGACACTTTGTTGCGCGCGCGCCGCGTCGCCAAGCCCGGTAGCCTCATCGTCATTATCAGTGACTTCTATACGCTCGGCGACGACGCCGAACGTCATCTCGCGCGACTCTGCCTGCATAACGATGTTGTCGCGTGCTGGGTGCGCGATCCGCTTGAATACCACGCGCCGCCACGAGGTCGATATGCGATTAGTGACGGTGCCCAGGTCGCCAACATAGAGACCGGTGGGCATGCAAGCCGTCAATACGAATCAACGCTCGAGGGCTCGGCGCGCACGGTTCGCACAATTATTGGTGGGCGCGGTATACGGCTCATTGAATTGAGCACGGCCGATGATGTGGGTGCCGCGCTGCAAAGCGGCCTCGTCGGGTCTCGCCTGTAGCGCGAATATTTCACGAAGGCGGACGATGGGTCAGAAATCGTATCAATATTTGAACCGGTTACTCGGGGTTTTAAGTGAATGGGCCTCGGTACAAGTTGTCCTGTTCGGATACAGGGGAAATCGGGCGTCGTATTCGGCACGATCCTCCTTGATCCATAGCTACGGCTATGAATCGGCGGACGATCGTCCCAACTGCTTAGCCCGATTTCCCCTGAACTCCGAACCCTTCATGGATTATCCGGGTTAGGCCCATGGCTCGAGGACTCAGTCAGCCCGAACTCGGTAGCGCACTTTCGGATTTGCGAGATATTCATCTGCCCGCCGAACCTGGCTGGTGGCCGCCTGCGTCGGGTTGGTGGTTGTTGACTGCGTTGTGTATCTTGGCGGCGATTGTCGTTGTGCGTTACTGGCGACGCGCGCGGCAACGCCGCGTGCCACGGCGCGAAGCGTTGCAGCAACTGACAGCGATTCGCGATCGCTGGCAGGCTGCACCGCAATCCGGTCCAGTGCCGCCTGAGCTGTCGGTGTTACTGCGACGTGTGGCGTTGTCGCGTTTTCCGCGCGCGAGTGTGGCGGCGCTCAACGGTGACGAGTGGTTATCGTTTTTGGATCGAATGGGCGAGACCGAGGAGTTCAGCAACGGCGCCGGCGCGATTTTGGCGAGCGGACCGTATCGGCTGAATGGTGTGGCCGATACCGCGCCCGTGTTCGACCTTGCGCGGCGTTGGATTGATCGTGTGTTGTCGGATAAGCAATTCCGAACACCCCATGACTTATAGGGTTCGCCGCTAGTGCTGAAATTTCTCTGGTTATGGGCACTATTAGCGGCGCCGCTGCCGCTCGCGGTCTGGTGGCTATGGCCGCGGGCTCGTGCGAACCGCGGTAGCGCATTGCGAATCCCGTTTTTCGCGGCGCTACAGGGCATCGGCTCGGCCACACGCGTTGCTGCACCGCGCTGGGTAAACGTGACAATGGCGGTGGGTTGGTTGTTGCTGCTCGTTGCAGCGGCGCGCCCGCAGTGGGTCGGCGAGCCCGTCGGTTTACCCGTCACGGGACGCGATCTCATGCTTGCGGTAGACATCTCCGGAAGTATGAAGACCCGTGATATGGAAACGCGCGACGACTTGGTTTCGCGCCTTGAGGTGGTGAAAGTCGTGGCCGGAGAATTTATCGGACGCCGTGAGGGTGACCGGCTCGGCCTAATTCTATTCGGCACCCGTGCCTATCTGCAGACGCCGTTGACGTTCGATAGAGCTACTGTAGAAGCGCTGCTGGAGGAAGCCGAAATCGGATTCGCCGGCGAGCGCACCGCGATCGGCGATGCGATCGGTTTGGCGGTGAAGCGGCTACGACACCGTGATGCCGATCGCGTATTGATCCTGCTTACCGATGGCGCTAATACCGCTGGAGCGGTTGCGCCGTTACGTGCAGCCGAACTCGCAGCGTCCGCGGGACTCACAATTTACACGATTGGTGTCGGTGCCGACGAACTATTGGTGCGCTCCTTCGCGGGCGTGCGCCGGGTTAATCCGTCGATCGACCTCGATGAGGCGACGCTGTCGTCTATCGCCGAGCTGACTTCCGGTCGGTATTTTCGAGCGCGCGACCGCGCCGCCCTCGATGAGATCTACGCCATCATCGATAAGCTGGAGCCCGCTGCGGGCGACCTCGAGTTATTGCGGCCCGTTACCGAGTTGTACGACTACCCGCTCGGCATTCTCGTGCTACTCGTGCTGTGGTGGATGCGGCCCGGTCTGACGTCGATGTACGGGCCGTCCGGCATCTCCACCCGTTACCTCGGCGCGGCGTGGAGGCGCGGATGAGTGAAGCAGTATTTCATTTTTTACGGCCGTGGTGGTGGTTGGCGCTGCCGTTAGGTTGGTTGTTGATTATGGGGTTGTGGCGACGCCAAGTTGGCGGTGACAGTTGGCGCGAGGTCTGCGATTCGCATCTGTTGCCGCATCTACTGGTCGGTCCGAGTGGCGGCGTTGTGCGCGCGCCGTACCTGTTACTGGGTATCGCGTGGTTACTGGTGGTGTTCGCGTTGGCGGGACCTGCCTGGCAGCAGGACGAGCAACCGGTATTTCGTACGCTCACGGCACGGGTCATTGTGCTGGACGTATCGCGTTCCATGGACGCTACCGATATCACGCCGTCGCGGTTGGCTCGCGCCAAGTTTAAGGCAGCTGATATGCTACAACGCGGTGCCGACCGTCAGACCGGATTGGTGGTTTTTGCGGGCGCGGCGTTTACGGTATCGCCGTTGACCGACGACGCGAACACACTGCTGAACGTATTGCGCGTGTTGGATACCGACGTGGTGCCGGTGCAGGGCGGCGACACCGCGGCGGGGTTGCGGCGCGCCGAGGAGCTATTACGCAGCGCACGCGCGACGAGCGGCGAGGCGATAGTTATCACCGATAGTACGGCGCCGGGCATGCGCGCCGCAGCCGCGGCCATCGCCGCGCGTGGATTTCGCGTCTCTGTGCTTGCAGCCGGTACCGCAGCCGGCGCACCAATACCGCTGGCGGACGGCGGCTTTTTAAAAGATGCACGGGGCGCGATCGTGTTGCCGGGGACGGACTTCGAGTCGCTACGGGAGCTGGCCGAAGTCGGAGGCGGTCGATTCGTCCGTATGACGGCGGACGATCGCGATATCGATGTGCTGTTGCAGGACCCGGTCATGGTACCGACTACGATGAGCGGCGACCGGCGCCACACTGAAGTCCGGTATCGCGACGAGGGACCGTGGTTTGTATTGCTGCTCTTACCGCTGGCGGCGCTCGCGTTCCGCCGCGGTTGGGTGCTCATACTTATTGTCGCGGTCACTGTCGCGCCGTTCGGGTTGCCGCTACCGGCCCACGCGTTCGAGTGGCAGGATCTGTGGCGGCGCTCCGATCAGCAGGCCGCTGATGCGCTCGCACGCGGCGATGCGGTGCGGGCGCTCGAGGTGGCTCGCGACCCGGTGTGGCGTGGCGGCGCGTATTACCGCCAGCAGCAGTTTCCGGCCGCGGCCGATGCGTTTGCCGCGCAGGACAATGCGGCGGCGCATTACAATCGTGGTAACGCTTTGGCTAAAGCCGGGCGCCTGCAAGGAGCGTTGCAGGCATACCAAGCCGCGTTGCGGCAAGCGCCCGATTTTGACGACGCTCAGCATAACCACGACCTCGTCGAACGTCTTTTGCAGCAAACCGAGAGCAGCGAATCCGGCCGTTCTGGCGAGCCGTCAACCGAGTCAGGTGTGAATACCGATAAGACCGGGGAAGGCAACGACTCGGAAACCGATTCGAGCCGTTCGGAATCGGGAGATCAATCCGCAGACCTCGCGGACGGTGCATCGACATCAGAATGGGACACAACGGGTCGGCAAGGCGATGGGGACCAAGCGATGTCTGTTGACGATCTATCCGACCAGGGAGACAACGGCTCACAGCCTGACGGTGCAGAGCGGTCGACACGCTTGGATGCATCGCCGAATAAATCAGCGGACGAATCCACCGAAAACGAACCCGGCGTAGCGCCCGTCGCCGCGGATGAGGACGACACCGAGCCCTTGGATCCCGAACGGCAACAGGCTCTTGAGCAATGGCTACGTCGAATTCCGGACGACCCCGGTGGTCTACTGCGGCGCAAATTCGCTCGGCAATATCGGCGCCGAGGTGCCCCGCGGCCGACGGCGACCGCGCAGTGGTAACGCCAATGCTCAATGCGTTTCGCGTACTTGTAGGCTTAGCATTGATTTCGATGGCTTGGCCGGCCGCTGCGGAACCTGCGACAGCCTACCTGGAGCGCAATCCAATCCGTTTCGGTGACACGGTACGTCTGGTTATCGAAACTGCCGGCGCGGGCAACGATCAAAATCCGGATTTACGGTTGTTACAAAAAGATTTCACGGTGTTGGGGACCTCGACCAGTACGCAAATAAGCGTTATCAACGGCCAACAAACCAATAAAACGCAGTGGTTTGTGGAACTCGAGCCGAACCGCGATGGCGTGATTGCGATCCCGCCACTAGCCGTCGGTCGACTCAAGACAGCGGCGCTGTCATTGCGGGTACTGCCGGCGGCGGCCGGCGGCGATAGCGCGGCGGATTTGTTTCTCGAAGCCGACCTCGATCGCAGCGATCCTTATGTACAGTCACAGGTGGTGCTTACGTTGCGGTTGTACTCGGCGGTCGACATTATCGAAGGTTCATTAGCCGAGCCGCAAATCGAAAGTGCATTGGCCGAACGTGTCGGCAAGGACACGAGTTACGAATCGTTGCGCGGCGGTCGTCGCTACCGGGTTGTCGAACGGCGATATGCGGTGTTCCCGCAGATCAGCGGTGACATTAGGATCGGAGAGGTGAGCTTCGTCGGCCGCGTAGCCGATCGCTCGAAACGCAACGCTACGCTCGATCGTTTTTTCGAACTCGGCGAACGAGTACGTGCGCGCTCCGAACCGATATTGATGTCGGTGCGTCCGAAACCCGATAGTTTCGACGGTGTATGGTTACCGGCGCGCGCACTGACGCTAACTGAGAGTTGGGACCGGGATCCTCCCGAGTTTCGGGCCGGTGAACCGATCACGCGCAGTATCACCTTGCAGGCACTGGGACTCGGTGCGGCACAGTTACCCGATGCGCCGACCGCCGCGCCGGCGGGGCTCAAAGTTTATCCTGACAAACCGTTGACAGACTCTGGTTGGAACGGTGAATGGATAACCGGAACCCGTGAACAACGCGTCGCGATCGTGCCCGGCGAATCTGCGGTGGTAACGCTACCGGAGATTCGGATTCCATGGTGGAACGTGATCGATGACCGCGAGGAAGTCGCGCTAATCCCTGCTCGGCAAATCGTCGTCGACCCGCCAGCAGTCGCGAGCGATGCGACCGGTACCGATGCGGCTGTGACCGTCGCACGGAGTAAAGCGGATCCGGAGCAAAACGTATGGCGTTGGCTAAGCCTTACCTTGTTAATTCTATGGCTTGGCACATTGCTGGTCTGGTATCGCAGTCGCCGCCCGGTGCCGGCCGGCTCGGCGGCACCTGAAGACGCCACAATACGTAAACTGCGGCAGGACCTTGACGCGGCGTGCCGCGCCAACGATTCACAATGCGCGGCCGAGTTGCTGTTGCGTTGCGGCGCGAAGTTATGGCCCGAAGACCCGCCGCGCAATCTCGGCCGGCTCGCGGTACGGGTCGGCGACGCGGAACTTATCGTGGCAATCCGGGAGCTTGAGGCCGCGCGCTATCGGGCGTTGCCCGGCAATTGGGATGGCGCGGCTTTATGGGCAGCCACCGCACCGCTGTGGAGGATTGCTAGGCCCACCGCGGCTATCTCAGATTCGGCGCTACCCTCATTGCACCCGGCTTCTTATTGAGCCGACCACGGTGCGGCGGGACTCATCGCATATGTTTAGCATTGTGAGGGCGCCCGGCGAGGGCCGTTAGCGAAATCGCGATTAGACCGATTAACCCTTAAATTACAACACGTTAGAGGTGAAGTTGGTCGGAGTCGGGGGAGTGCCACGCTAAATCCTGACAAAAATCAATCTTCGAACTATTGGGCTATACTAAGGGCATAGTTTCGTAGCACAATATATTGCTGGTGTACGCAACTTCAGGCGCCATATATAGGTCTAAACGGTAACCGACAGACGGTGCAGACGCCGCTGGGAGAAAGCCAATGTTAAGCTTTATATGTCGAATCGCAGCTGATTTTGAACGTGAGCATGGGTTCCGGCCCAACGTGCTGTATATCAACTCGAGCCACCTCCGACGAATGCGCGATGACTTCGCCGATCCGAGTATGACCTCGATACGGCGCTTGCTGGGCATGGAAGTTCTCGTCAGTGTCGATGCGGTGCATCCGCATGTGGGTTGGACGCAAGCGGCCTCGCGCGTAGCGGTATAAGCGAATTAACGGCGCCGACGGCGCCCCCAGCTGAAGCGACGTCTCGACAACAGCAACACAAAGCCGACGATTGCAAATCCAGTAAAGATGACAAGGGTCCAGCCTGGAATGCTGAGCCCCCACCAGGTCCAAACGACCTCCGCGCACTCGCCGGAGCCGGACAGCACTTTCTCAATCACCTTCTGTAAAGGAAAACGCTTGAGCATAAATTCAAGCCCAGGTCCGCACTCGGGAATTTGATCTTCGGGAAGATGCTGTATCCATACATGGCGTCCCGCGACGGCCGCTCCCGCCACGCTAAATATAATGATTGCTAGTTCGTATAGGCGGCGCCATGCACTGCGCGGATTGTGCACGGCAGCGATCAAACATACGGCGCCGATCAGTATGACCATTACGCGCTGGACGATACATAAAGGACACGGCTCGAGTCCTTCAGTGTGTTCGAAGTACAGTGCAACTCCGATCAACGTAGCACACACCAGAAATCCCAATACGTACAGGCCGCGCGATAATGTGAGTGTCATGCCTCGGTGTTCCCTAAGTTGTGCGCGTTCGTGATACCGCTTGTGTCCATCCACGCAACAGCGACTCGCGTCGTGCGGGCTCCATACTGGACTCAAATTCGATTCCACAACGCCAGCGTGCCGCGATGTCATCGGTCGATTCAATCAGGCCCGATTGTAACGCGGCGAGGTACGCGGCGCCGAGCGCCGTCGTCTCCACGACTTCTGGGCGTTGCACCTTACTATCGATCATATCCGCTAAGAATTGCAGCAACCAATCGTTATGGGTCATACCGCCGTCGACTCGCAGTGCGGTCGGTTTACCCGCGCCATCGCTCTGCATCGCGGTGATCAGGTCTTGGGTCTGGTAGCACACCGCCTCGAGCGCAGCGCGCACGAGTTCGGCGATACCGGTATCTCGAGTGATTCCGAGCACCGCACCGCGCGCATCGGCATCCCAATGCGGTGCCCCTAAACCCGTGAACGCGGGAACCAGATAGACGCCGCCACACGATTCAACCGAAGCGGCCAACGCCGCGGTTTCCGACGCATCGGTTATGACCCGCAACTGGTCGCGCAACCATTGCACTGCGGTGCCCGCATTAAAAATCGAACCCTCCAGTGCGTAGTGTGTGGCTCCATCGAATCGATAGGCGACGGTCGTAAGTAAGCGGTGTTGTGAGGTGACCGGCGTGCGCCCTGTGTTCATCATCATGAAACAACCCGTGCCATAGGTGCTCTTGATCATGCCAGGTTCGAAACACGCTTGACCGATACTTGCGGCTTGTTGATCCCCGGCCACGCCGCAGATCGGTATGCGCCGATTGTGCAACGTCGCGACCCCATAGTCCGCAGCACAATCGCGCACGGCCGGTAACATTTCGACGGGCACATCGAACAACGCGAGCAATTCATCATCCCACTGTTGGGTATGGATATTGAACAACATCGTACGCGAGGCATTGGTGGCGTCGGTGGCGTGCACCGCACCTTGTGTCAACCGCCAAATCAGGAACGTATCTATGGTGCCGAATAACAACTCGCCGTTGCGGGCGCGTTCAATGCCGCGCGGTATTTGGGTGAGAATCCATTCGAGCTTCGTCGCTGAAAAATACGGGTCCAACAACAAACCGGTTTTCGCGGTGACCGTGGCCTCCATGCCATCCGCGCGCAGTTGCGCGCAACGCGGCGCTGTGCGCCGGTCCTGCCAAACAATCGCGTTGTAGACCGGCTCGCCGCTGTCGCGTTCCCAGACCACAGTCGTTTCCCGCTGATTGGTAATACCGATTCCGGCCGGCTCATGGCCGGCCGCAGTGAGCTGCTCCAATACCTCCCTGCACACCGCCACCGTAGTTTGCCAGATAGCATTAGGATCGTGTTCGACCCAACCGTCGTTCGGGTAAATTTGTGAAAATTCTTGTTGTGCGACCGCCAGTGCCCGACCGTCGGTATCAAAGCCGATGGCGCGGCTACTCGTGGTGCCTTGGTCAATCGCTAACAGGCAGGACGACACGAAGTTCGTTACCGTTTTCGGGAGACTACAAACGACTCGTTAATAAACCACAAGCCGCCGTAGCGGCTCAATACTTCCCGGGTCGCATCCAGGTAGCGGCTGTGGGACATCGCTTCGGCCACCTGCGTGTCATCAATCTGCGCAACATACACCGCGGCGTTCCAGGCAGCCAGCAACGTCGACGTACTGATATGTCCACGCATTTCCTTTGGGGTTACGTACAGTGAGTACCGGAATAACGCGTGTTTGTCGTTGCTGGACCAGAAGTCGAGGTCCGGCATTGATGCGCGCAGTCGCGAACGCAGCGTTTCCGCTAACATCGGGCCCGGGGTGTGGAATGGGTCCTGGTCTGGCCACACGCGGCGAATGATTTCCATCCCGGGATCTTGTCCCGTTCCCTGGATCGTAATGAGGCGACCGCCCGGTCGCAGTGCTTTTGCCAAAGGCTCCAATACCATTCGCACTTTGCGTTCGGCCGACTGCCTCAATCGGTATGGCTGCGCGGAGATAACCAGGTCGTAGGTACGCGGTAACGGTGCTCTTTGTGGAATCACACTGTCTAGGCGGAACCGCTGGTCGGCCCGGTACAGCACCAATACGGACGGATTCCGATACAGAGGGTTGCCGGTCTTCTCGCTAACGCTGACTTGCCACCAGTCATTGATCTTCGGTTGCAGCGTTGCGATTTGCGCGTCGAACTCGTGGGCGGTCTCGCCTTCAAGTGCGACTTCGCACCAGTTTATTCGCTCAGCTTTCTGTGCCGTCGAAGGCCACAGCACCGGCGCTTCGGCGTAATGCATGTTCGTCATGACCATCACCATCTGCGGATGCTCGGAGAAACGATCGGACATTTTTTCCAGCGTCATGCGTACATCCTCGACGCTGATCTCCTTGCCGACGATCAAATACGGTACGGTGGGAAACTCCTCATGCATGTGCCGTAGCACACTGGTCAGTACGGTTCCATCGCCGGTGCCGGCATCGAATAATCGCAGCGCCGGTGGGTGTGGTTCGATATAGGGCAGCTCCAAGCCGACGCGTTCGGCGATGGCCCATTTTTCACCGCAGGTGGTGACGAATAGCAAATACTTTTCGCGGTTATCGAAAAATCGGAACGGGCGCTCCGGATGATTGACGGCGGTAGACATGGCCCACAGAGTATACCGAAGTTCCCGAGTTCCGCGGGCACCCCGAAACTACGGTAGACTCTATGCCGCCGCGACGATGCCGGCACTGATCGAGCTGAGAGTTGTATGGAAGACCGTAACGAGTTTCGCTTTTTCGATAATCGCGAAAAATTTCTGTTGTTTGCGATGACGTGCAGCGAAAAGCAAGACACCGCCAAGCGCATTGGCCGCGAACTCAAGCACCTAAATCCTAAGCCGCCGGCGTTGCGGTTATTTCAAGCCGGCTCCGGCGAGGGTACGCAGTTGAGCCTTGTGCTGCGCGAGTTCCACCATCGTTGGCCGCATTTGCCGTACTTGGTCGCAATCAAAGAATACAGCGCGGAAATGATTCGGGTTGCAATGCGCAATCTGGCGGATCGTTTTCGCGAGCATCCTGATCTGGTGTTGGTGCTAAACAATCTGCCGTACCGGCAAGCGCCCTCGTTTCTGCCAGAGCGTTCCAGCGATATCGAGCGGCTGAACTGGCGCGAGGTCGCGCTACAAGGAACCTCGTCGCACGGCTACGAAGAGCAAATCAACCACGCGTTACAGTTTGTCGATGAAGGTTGGGAGATCGTCGGCCGCTCGCTGCAAGGTTCTCCTATTTATTCCAAACCATCGGTGCTCGTGTTGTACCGGTCCGATCACGCCTTTGCGCTCGATGCGGTCATTCCGCGGCGCGGCACCCCGGCCGATGCGTTCGATCTCGTCATCGCATCGCACCCGTATCGGGCACGCTTGCCGGCGGAGTCGAAAGTGCGGCGCGTGTTGGCGCCGCTCGCGTCCAGTCTGGCGCCGGGGGGACGCATGATCGGCATCCAATCTTGCGGTAACGATCCGGGAATGGAAATCATCAACGCCTTATGGCCCGACGAAGCCCCGTTCCCGACGTCCACTGAAATTCTGTTGAGGGAGTTAGAGAATCAGCTAACGGGTCGCCTCGACGATCTCGATTTTTCGCAAGCGGACAATGTGCAACCGAAGTTTAAGTTTCACCTGCAACTCAACCCCAATGACGTGGTCTCCAGTATCGGGACCTCGACCCTATTGGCGGCCTGGAATGCGGCGACTTATGTCGCACAAATCGATGAGCAGCGCGTCACCGATTCAATGCAGCACGGCGCGTATCTCGACGTCACCACGCAGATGTTAGAGAAGCACCAAGGGATGTGGTTTAACAACGAATGCTTCGTGGTGTCACGCCGCGCGGAAGCGTAGGGCGGCTAGAAGCGAAGCCGACAACCGCCGATCGGTTGCCGAACAGGACAAACTGTGCGGCGGCCCCGTACCCTAAAATACGGGGTAACCGATTCAAATATTGAGAATATTCCAGGGCCATGGGCCGCATTCGTGAAATACCCGGGATAGCCCGATCTCTCGTGAGGTCCGAACCGTTCTTGAACCATCCCGATAGCGCAATCCGGGTGAGCTGAGGGCATCCACTTCGGGTAGTTCATCGCAGTCGCCGGGGTGAACCACGATCGTGTCGCGGTATAAATCGATTGTATCGGTGATGCCGGCGTACCAACCGAGGATATTCAACGTCGAAATCAGTTGCGCCGCCACGCTGAGCAACAACCGGGATAGGGTCACCCGCCTGCAAACGCGAATTGGCAGACAATTGATCTACATCAGATAAATAAGAATGATTCCTATTTACAATTCCACCAATCATAGATAGCATTCATTCTCATTTGAGAACGAGGATCAATAAGCCAATGTATCACCAGCCTGGCCCCGGTCTTCTAATAGTTGCGGGCGCTATAGCACTACTCAACATGCCTCCTGCTGTCGCGGCCGAGGTCAATGTGTACTCGGCCCGCAACGAAGCTTTGATCAAACCCTTATTGGATCTTTTTAGCGCGGACACGGGAATCCGCGTCAATCTCGTAACGGGTAAAGCCGACGCGCTACTAGAGCGCATACGACGCGAGGGAGCCAACTCGCCGGCCGATGTCTTGATCACGACCGATGCGGGGCGATTGCACCGTGCCAAAACCGCCGATGTGCTACAAGCCGTCGACTCCGCGGTATTGACGGCCGCGGTACCGGCAGAATTCACGGATTCCGACGGATACTGGTTCGGACTGTCGATGCGGGCCCGCCCGGTCATGTATGCGAAAGATCGCGTCGACCCCGCCGCACTGAACGATTACGAAAATTTGACGAACCCCGAATGGAAAGCGCGGATTTGCGTGCGCAGCTCCGACAATATCTACAATCAATCGTTGGTGGCATCAATGCTCATCGCGCGTGGTGTGGATGCGACCGAGGATTGGGTCGCGGCACTGGTTGCCAATCTCGCTCGTGACCCTAAAGGCGGTGATCGCGATCAGATCAAAGCCGTTGCGGCAGGCCAGTGCGACATCGCAATCGCGAACACCTACTACCTCGCGCATCTGCTCAACAGCGATGACAGCGATGAGCGTAGCGCCGCGCAGGCAGTCGCAATCCACTGGCCAAACCAATCCGGGCGGGGCACACATGTGAACGTTAGCGGAATCGCGATGACGCGCGCCGCGCCTAACCCGGGTCACGCCTTGCAATTGATGGAGTATTTGGTCAGCGACGCGGCGCAGACGTGGTACGCGGAAGCCAACTACGAGTATCCGGTGAAACCGGGCCTCGCGCCGAGCCCGACGGTCGCGGCCTGGGGAGAGTTCAAAGCCGACTCCATTAATGTCAGCCGACTCGGCGAGTTTAATACCCGCGCCGTTATGCTCATGGATCGAGCCGGTTGGCGCTGACTAACCGCAGTCGGGAGTGACGCAACGGTGGCGGCGGCCGCATTGACCAGCGTTCCAATCCATCGCACTTCAATGGCCGGTAGTTGGGGCCGGCGCTGGTGGGCGGCGTCGGTGTGTGCCGTGAGCCTCTTTATTGCACTACCGGTGATCGTCATCGCGAGTTTTGTCGCGCAGCCCCCGGGTGAGGTATGGTCACATTTAGTGGCCACCGTGCTGCCGGATTACGTGGTCAATTCTTTAATGCTTGCGAGCGGCGTGGCGTTCGGTGCCGCCATTATCGGTGTGGCCACCGCCTGGTTGACCGCCACCTGCGAGTTTCCCGGTCGGCGCTGGTTTGCGTGGGCATTACTGTTACCGTTGGCCATACCTGCCTACATCATTGCATACACCTATACCGGTATGTTGGACTACGCAGGGCCGTTGCAAACCGGACTACGGGCGTTTTTTGGGTGGCAGCACCAAGACTATTGGTTCCCGGAAATCCGTTCGTTACCGGGCGCCATCGTGATGCTGTCGTTGGTGTTATATCCGTATGTCTATTTATTGGCCCGCGCGGCGTTTCTCGAACAGTCGGGATCGATTATCGATGCGAGTCGGACCTTAGGTTACGGGCCGTGGATTAGTTTTTTCAATATCTCGTTACCCATTGCTCGTCCCGCCATCGTCGCCGGCGTGTCGCTGGCGATGATGGAGACGCTGGCCGACTACGGCACGGTACAGTACTTCGGTGTCGCCACATTTACGACCGGAATTTTTCGTACCTGGTTCGGTTTGGGCGATAGCACCGCCGCCGCGCAACTGTCCGGAGTGCTGTTAGCCTTTGTGTTTGTGCTGCTGGCCCTGGAACGCTGGTCGCGCCGCCGCGCCCGTTATCATCACGGCGGTCATCGCCCGCAATCGCCACTCCTCATACGTCTTAGCGGGGGTCGCGCGTTGGCTGCGCTGTGCGTATGTGCGGCGCCGTTGCTTTTCGGGTTTGTATTACCGGCTTCGCAACTACTGATCTGGTCGATCCGTACCGCGCCTACCGTGGTGGACGGCGCGTTTCTCGAACTCGTTGTGAATACCGTGCTACTGGCGGCGGTTACCGCCGTCGTTACGGTACTGTTGGCGTGCTTTCTTGGCTATGGTCGACGCTTGGTTCCGAGCTTAATGGTGCGCGGCGCGGTACGTATTTCCGCGTTTGGTTATGCGGTGCCCGGAACGGTAATTGCGATCGGCGTATTGCTGCCTTTCGCGTGGTTCGATAATCATCTCGATGCCTGGGTCCAAGCGCAGTTCGGAATTTCAACCGGATTGCTGCTGAGCGGCTCGGTGGCGGCATTGATCTTTGCCTACATCGTGCGGTTTTTCGCCGTGTCGTTTAACGCCGTCGAGGCAGGGCTTGCCGCAATCCGTCCGACGATGGACGACTGCGCCCGCTCGCTCGGGTATACACCAATGGCGGTGGTGCGCCGTATTCATATTCCGATGCTGCGCGGCAGTTTGCTCACCGCGTTGTTACTGGTGTTTGTGGATGTTATGAAGGAACTGCCCGCAACGTTGGTTTTGCGGCCATTTAATTTTAATACCTTAGCCGTACGTGCATACGAATTAGCGGCCGACGAGCGCTTAGCTGATTCCTCGAGCGCCGCATTGGCGATTGTTGCGGCCGGTATCGTCCCGGTGTTTTGGTTAAGTCGATCGATGCAACGACCCGATCGCGCCACAGGTTAGAAATATCGGCGGCTTTGCGGTTATATTGTCGCGATTTGGGGCGGATAGAGCGGTAGCGAAATCCCCCATGATAAACTCGGAGTGGCGGTCACCGCTTAGCCGCTTCCTAGCCCGGATAATTCATGAAGGGTTCGGACTTCAGGGGAAATCGGGCTAAGTAGTCGGTGCGATCGTCCGCGGATGCATAGCCGTAGCTATGGATCGAGGGGGATCGTGCCGAATACAACGCCCGATTTTTCCTGAATCTGAACAGGACAAACTGTGCGGCGGCCCCGTACCTTAAAACCACCGGTAACGGTTCAAATTATGGGGAGATTCACGATGCATAGTCCCCTTTCGTGAAATATCCGGGCTAGCCTTGACGATTCGTTCACGTTTCGCCTTCGTGATATATCCGCGCTAACCGGCGGGTTCGCCGACCTCGAGTATGTGCGCACCGGTGTTGCTTGGCATCGAGCATTTCCCGGCGCGGCGCATACCGGCGCAGACTCCATACAGATACAATGAATGATCGTCGATTAGAAATCCGGCGCTTTCGGCAACTTTCCGTTGGCGATGTTCAATAGTCTTATCGAAGAACTCGAATATGCGGCCGCATTCCACACACACCATGTGGTCGTGATGGGATTCGTCGTTGAGTTCGAATACCGCGCGGCCGCCCTCAAAGTTATGGCGAATGACAAGGCCCGCCGACTCAAATTGCGTCAGCACCCGGTACACCGTAGCGAGGCCAACCTCGTCGCCTGCGTCTCCTAAGGATCGGTGTACGTCTTCTGCGGTCATGTGCCGCACTCGCGACGCTTCCAAGATCGCGAGGATACGCAGCCGCGGCAGCGTGGACCGCAGACCTGCATTTTGTAGATCGCTGCGTTTCGACATGAGGTATGGGAAGTAGAATGCCGCCGTAGTGTAACCTGGTCTGGTACTCTATCAAATTGATATTGGCGGGTGCAGCGAACCGAGAAGATGCCAGCCGCTACGACTTGGGGAGGGGCTGCTTAACCAAACGACCGATCGTGAGTCCCTGAACGACAATGGAGAACACTACAATGATGTAGGTCACCGTCACGATGAGATCGCGCACGGGACTTGGCGGAAGCGACAGCGCTAGCGCGACCGATATACCACCACGAATGCCGCCCCATACCAGGATCTGGATCACCCGTGGACTGAAATCATACTTGAGCCGCAGTACTGTGACTGGAACGCCAACGCTAATCAAGCGTGACAGCAGCACCACGGCAATCGCAATGAGCCCCGCAACAATAAATTTCGGTGAGAAATTTAACACAAGAATTTCCAGGCCAATGAGCACAAACAACACTGCATTGAGAATTTCGTCCACCAACTCCCAAAATGTATCGAGGTGTTGACGGGTCGTGTCCGACATTGCCAACGTGCGGCCTTGGTTGCCAATGAAAAGTCCCGCCACGACGATGGCGATCGGGCCGGATAGATGCATTGCCATGGCAGATGTATACCCACCCATCACCAGCGCCAGCGTTAACAATACTTCAACCTGATAGTTGTCGACAGTCTTGAGCAGTCGATAACCGCCATAGCCGAGCAGCAGTCCGTAGCCGAGGCCGCCAATCACCTCCTGCATAAACAATAGCGCCACCCCGCCAATCGTAACTTCGGCCGGATTCGTGGCGATGCCGAATAGCACAAGAAAGATCACCACGCCGACCCCGTCGTTAAACAACGATTCACCGGCAATTTTGGTTTCAAGTGATTTAGCGATGCCGGCGCTCTTAAGTATCGCTAATACCGCGATCGGGTCCGTAGGTGATATCAATGAGCCGAATAACAGACAATAGATAAACGAAACTTCGAGCCCGAAGGCCTTCAAGCACAACCAAGATAAGCTGCCCACTAACAGCGTTGATATGACCACCCCCACTGTGGCCAGCGTGCCGATCACCCATTTCTGCTGCGCCAAATCCGTCAGATTCAAGTGTAGCGCGCCGGCGAACAGCAAGAAGCTCAGCATGCCGTGCAGTAGCGTCGTGTTGAAGTCCACTTGTGCGAGAATGCGCTCGGCCATCTCGTCCACCGACCACAGTCCGGCCCAACCGCTAACGATAAGCAGCAGTGAAAACACCAGAGCGATCAGCATCACGCCGATCGTCGTCGGCAAACGCATCCATCGATGATTGATATAACTGAAGAGCGCCGTGAGCGTGATCAACAGTGAGCCGAGGTGAAGCAGATCCATAGTCGCCGATTATGATTGCGGATGGTCAGCCTGCGCAGCTCGAGGTAAGTCTCCAGCCAGGCCCATCGCGTGGCGCATCAGTAAATGTTTCATGGGTGTCACCCCGTCGGCGATGCGTAATCCGAGGTTTCGCACATGCGTGAGCGCGGAGTTATCGCTACCGAAGCTGTGCTTGAAGGCGTCCATGAGGTTTATTACGATCGCATTCTGCGTCCGGCGCCAGCGTTCATAACGGCGCAACGCCGGATAGGCGCCCGCGTCGCGGCGTTTGCCGGCCAGCGACTCGCTAAGCACTTCGGCAAGTGCCGCGGCGTCCATGATACCGAGGTTCAATCCCAGGCCAGCCAATGGATGAACTACGTGCGCCGCATCACCAACCAGCGCGGTGCGGGCCGCGATATATCGGTCGGCATGGCTTCGCCATAACGGAAACCCACGGCGCTCGCTGCGCATCGTTATGTTGCCGACGCGTTGTTGCAATGCGGCCGCGAGTTGTTCCGCGAAGTCCGCGGCGCTCGCTACCAGCAACTCGCGCGCGCGGAGTCGATCGCAGCTCCATACAATCGATGACGAGCCGTCGGCTAATGGTAACAGTGCGACCGGACCGGTGCGCAGGAAGCGTTGCCGCGCTGTGTGTTCATGCGCCAGCGCAGTGTCTATTTGCGCTACGATCGCTCGTTGCGCGTAGCTCGTAGCCGATACCGCGATACCCGCCGTTCGCCGCACCCGAGATCGCGCCCCATCCGCACCGACGATAAGTTTGGCGCGCAGCGGGCCCGTGCCCTCCAAGGCTATGGTTACCGCGTCTGTAAGATAGGCGATACGGTCAATCTTTGCCGGACAAAACAGATCGATTTGTGGCTCGTTCGCAATGCGGGCGTGCAGTGCCTCGAGCATCGCGCTCAATTCGATAATGTGTCCGAGCTCCGGCTCACCAAGCTCGGCCGAATGAAATGCGATCTCGCCGCCGTCGTCCCAGACGCGTATGTGCCGGAATGGGCTGACGCGCCGTGCTTCGATCGAAGCCCAGACGCCGAACGACTGCAGAACACGGCGACTCGCACGGTTCACCGAAATCACACGAAGATCGTAGCGATCCGACCGATAGGCTGGTGGCGTCTTGGAATCAATAAGCGCGATACGCAGCGGTATCGGCGCGAGCAGGCAGGCCAGGCTCGCACCGACGGCTCCCGCGCCGACAATGGCTACGTCATAGTCGGTTTTTTGCATTGTGCCGGTATTTGCATTGCAGGATCGGTCGATATGTGCGCATGCCTTGTCGTCTATCGGTGTTGTAAAAAAGTATAGTCAATCGCTAAGGCGCAGACCTAAACCGAGTCGGGAGCGGTGGCCGTGCAGACCCATGGTCCGCCGTAGTAGCGCTCGTTTCAGCGGTGGCAATAATTCGATGCCGGTCAGGCCGAGATTCCGTAGTGCAACGAGCGGACCTAAACGACTCCCGAACACATTGATGAGGCCGTCAGTAAATATGCCAACGGCACGGGTGTCACGCCGACGCCAGCGGCAATACTCGTCGAGCACGGGCATTGATCCAACATCGTTATCGTGGCGCTGGGCTTCGTGCAGTGTGTCCGCCAGTGCGGCGACGTCCCGTAAGCCAAGATTGAATCCCTGGCCCGCAACCGGGTGAACGGAATGCGCCGCATTGCCGATTACCACCACGCGGTGTTGCACTGGATCGGTAAGGCTACTGAACGCCAACGGGTATTTGTACCGCGTTGCGGGGTTGGAAAATGTTCCGGCGCGATCTCCGAACGCGTTCTGCAAATCCGTAATGAATTCGACTTCGGGTGCGGTACGCAGCCGTTCCGCGTCCTCTTCATTGAGCGTCCACACCAACGCAAATTGCTTCGTGTCGATCGGCAGCAACGCGAGCGGGCCGCTGCCGGTAAAACGTTCGTAGGCGGTTCCGTCATGGGCACGGTCCGTGTGCACACGGCTGACTAATGCCACGTGCGAATAAGACGTGAGCGAATTTTTGAATCCCAAATCGTCCGTTAGCGGAGAACGGCCGCCGTCGGCGATAACTACCAACTTGGCGTGAATCGTGCGGCTCGTTTGGTCGGACTCGACAGTGAGTCGGGCATGATCCCCGCTGACGTCTATGGCGGTGGCGCGTGCCGGGCTCAGAATGCGGCATTGCGAATGAGCCACGAGACATTCGTTCAATGCCGTGCCGAGTACTTGGTTTGAAACGACGTAGCCGAGTGCTGCGGTGCCCGCCAGCAGGTGATCGAGGCGGGTAATGCCCCAGTGGCCACGATCCGAGACATGTATGCGTAGGATCGGATAAACGTGGTGCGGCGATACCGCGTTCCAAATTCCGAGTCCTTGGAATATGAGTCGGGAGCTATAAGTAAGCGCGACGGTGCGTTCATCGAAGCTCGGGTGCGTGGCGGCGCTGGCTGCAAATGTATCGATGAGTGCCGTGCGCAACGGTGTTTGGGTTAAAGCGCAGGCGAGACTCGCGCCGACCATGCCGCCGCCGACGATTGCTACATCAAACTCTTCGCACATCGGCCGGGTTCGATCACTGTGCCATCAAGGCTTCGATGTCCCCGGGGTGTTTGGGCACACCATCGGACAATATTGTGTGGCCCTCACGGGTGATGAGAACGTCGTCCTCTATACGTATTCCAATATTTCGCCAGCGTGGATCAATATCGTCGTCGCCCGGTATATACAACCCCGGCTCAATCGTTAACGTCATCCCCGGTTCCAGTAATCGCCACTGATCCTCGACCCGGTAGTCGCCGACGTCGTGCACATCCATCCCGAGCCAATGTCCGGTGCGGTGCATGTAAAAGCGACGATAGTCACCATTTTCAATAATTTCGTCGGCATTCCCAGCGAGCAAACCGATGCCGATAAGGCCGTCCACGAGCACTTGTACCGCCGCGTCATGGGGTTGGTTCCATTTGTTTGCAGGTATGGTGGCGTCGATCGCGGCGAGCTGCGCATTGAGCACAATGTCATACAATATTTTTTGGTCGGCGCTGAATTTCCCGTTTACCGGAAATGTTCGAGTGATGTCCGCCGCGTAGCAATCGATCTCAGCCCCCGCGTCGACGAGGAGCAGATCGCCATCGCGCAGCTCGGCGTCGTTTTCGATATAGTGCAAAATACAGGCGTTGGCGCCACCCGCTACGATCGCAGGATACGCTGGTCGTCGGCTACCGCCTTTACGGAACTCATATTCCAATTCGGCCTGAACTTCGTATTCCTTTTTCCCCGGCTTACAAAATTGCATTGCCCGACAGTGTGCGGCGGCAGAAATTCGCGCTGCTTTTTTCATCACTCGAATTTCTTCGGTACGCTTGAGTAGACGCAGCTCATGCAGAATATGGTTTAGATCGACAAATTCGCCCGGTGCGGAAATCCCGGCTCGGGTTTTGGCCTTGACTTCGTTGACCCACCCAATTAGGCGCATATCGAATTCGGGGTGACGCCCCATGTTGTAAAAAACCTTACTGCGGTTCTCCAGCAGGCCGGGTAAAATGTCGTCGATGTCGTCGATCGGGAAAGCGTCATCGGCTTCATAGTTCTCGGTCGCGCCTTCGAGGCCTTGGCGGCGACCGTCCCAAGTTTCCCGTTGCAGGTCCTTTTCCCGGCAAAACAGAACGAATTGGCCGTGTTCCCGGCCAGGTAACAACACGGCCACGGCTTCGGGTTCAGGGAAGTGCGTTAGATAATAGAAATCGCTGTCGGGGCGAAACAAAAAATGCACGTCACCGTTGCGAATGTATTGCGGCGAGGTCGGAATAACCGCTGCACCTTCGCCCATCAGTTGCATCAAGCCGCGCCGGCGTCTTGCAAAAACCGCGTTATTCATCGCTGAAATCTGTCTTCATATTGCATGGGTCCGAATCACAATTCTCTTAATGCGTCGGACTGCCGATGGATTTGGGACTATCAATCTCCTCATACACCACTTGCACGCCAACTCGGACATACCCCTCGAGTTCGGCCAGGGCGCGTTCGTCCATTTCCGGGTCGTCGGCGCCGACCTCACCCCCGGAAATCGCCATAATATCACGCACGATCTCCGCCGCGTCGCCGGGCAAAGTTTCGAGCTTATGGGCGCCATTCGCCAGCAGTCCCAGCACATATCCTTGGCACAAATCAGCGAGCGCATCAATACGCTCAGCAAGTGGCGTATCGTCGGCCGGAAGATACAACGATAACTCCGACTGCCGCGCTGCGAGTTGGTTTTGGGCTTCTGCGAACAATGTCTGCAATGGCGATAATATGGCCGCGATCATCGTGTCGTCCATGCCGGCAAGCGCGCGATGCGCATAATCGTCGATTTGAACCGTACCGCTCGACGCCATTCCCATCGCAAAGCCGTGCAGCAGCGCAGCAGTCGCACCGCCATCGCCATGCGCCGTCAATTCTTCTAAATGGTCGAAATCAGTTTGCATGTTGTGTCAGTGTGCAGCGGTAGGCGCTGCGGCACAACGAGTCTGGGTGTGATTTCGCCACAGCCTGGAACATTTTACTCGACTTTTGAGGGGAAGCTACGATGCGCCACCACCCTGCGCTCTGCGGCCAAGCGCTTTGAACGCAGCCCGAATCGAGGTATTGTGGGACGCACTAGTACTCTATCAAGCTGATATTGACGGGTGCAGAGCCCACCCCATCGGTCAAGGCAAGGCGCCGCCCGCCGGCAATGGCCCGGTCCTTGCCAAGGGCGGCAACGCTACCGCGTCCCTCGGCAATTGCTCCCTGCATTGCTCTACCACCTACCTCCCTGTAGGCGTGCTCTCGCTCATTACCTACATCCCTGTAGGCATCGCCGCATTGGCCGATGGGGTGGGCTCCCTGCGGGCGAGCCGATAAGCGGCCATCCCCGTTGTTGCGCTCCCTCGAATTAGCTACCGCTAGTCCCGCGGTCGCGCGTCTAGCGGCTGACCGCTTCTCGGTTCGCTGCATCCGTCAATATTACCTTGATAGAGTACTAAGTGT
>CAXMMZ010000209.1:0-5333 GCA_964194565.1 Arenicellales bacterium | reverse complement strand
ACGCCAAACCGGTTGCCAGTCACGTTGGCGCGACCACGCGTTGCGGGCCAAGCTAAATATCGAATAGCGCTTCATGCCGCGAACCTTACACATATGTCGTTGCGATGTTGAGAAAATATGCATAATATTTATATATTACATAAATAATTATAATGTTGTTTCATGAAACCATTGGGATTCGATATCGGTGACTTACAGGTATTTGTGGAGGTCGCCGAATCTGGCAGTATGACCGCCGCGGCACATCGCCTCGGTATGACTCAACCGGCGGTATCGCATACGGTACGGCGCCTGGAATCCGGCCTTGGCACGACCTTACTAGACCGCCGCATACGGCCGCTGCGTTTAACGACGACGGGTGCCGTGGTACAGGAACACGCGGAACGTGGGCTCGCAGACATGAGCGCACTGCAACGCCGGTTGCGGATGACCGATACGCAGACTGTGGCGCAGGTGAGCATCGGCATGATCGATTCGTTTTCGGTCACGGTTGGCCCGCAGTTAATCAAATCCCTTCAAGATCAAGCCGAACAGTTGTCGATGTGGTCTGGGATTTCACCGAATCTGGAAAGCGACCTGCTGCGCCGGGATTTGGACTTTATCGTGACACCAACCCCATTAGAGGATGTTACGGGACTCGAACACCACGCGTTATATCAGGAACCGTATCTGGTCGTTGTGCACAATCGCGATCGACAAAACTACGATTCGTTGGAGTCGTTGTCGGCGGCGCGAGATTTCGTGCGCTACAGTGGCCGCTCGCGGATCGGCGAACAAATCGAACGCCACTTGCGTTGGTTGCGGTTGCAACCGCCGCAACGCTTGGAATTCGACGGCACCGAAGCAGTGCTGTCGATGGTGGCGGCGGGACTCGGCTGGGCCATTACCACACCACTGTGCCTGTTGCAGGTGCGCAGCTATTTATCCACGATTCGCAGCATTGCCTTGCCCGGTCCGGCCCTGGACCGGAATTTGTATCTGGTCGGCCGCAAGGACGAGTTTACGGATTTACAGCGACGCATGATTGCCCGCACCCGTAGTATTTTACGGGAGTTGATAAATACTCAGCTCAGCGGCCATCATAAATGGTTGGCGCGACACATCGTAATACATTGATGAGCGATCTAAGACAGACTTGCCAGAAATTTCCCGAACGCGGGCCGAACACCAAGGCCGTATCTAGCCGCCCCCGAGAACCGCTTCTTTTGCCTCAGATCGGGGTTCAATTTTCGGCCACATCGTCGCGCTCTTCCGACACTAATTGGTCGGGGCTGGCGAGAGTCCGGCGCCAAAAATCACCGGCGCGTTCGACTGCGGCGTGTAACACCGTGCCGGTCGGATAACGGCCCCCGCATCTGCGCTCCCGGCTGACATTTCGGTCAGTATTTCCAACCTAAAACGAGGCTTCCCGGGCAATATCTGCGATTACACACTGGCATACTGTTGTATGCTGGTTTTATTGTGATCTACTTCACTATCGATCCGCCAACGTGTATTCGCCATCCAAGAAGCGATCAAACGCGCTACGGAAATCCACGAGATTCTGCGCCGGCTGCTGCTGCCATTTAGCATCGCCTTTCTGGCCGTATTCGATACCGGTGAGGTATTGTTGCAAATCGCCAGATTCAACAGTCAACGCCCAACTAGCAGTCGTCGTCATTATTACGGCTAATCCCCACCCAGTCAGCGTAACCCACAAATTTTTCATGTGTAACTCCCACCTAGATGCACTAACTATCCACATGAGACTAGCATAAAATGCTCGACCACTACCTCTGACGCCAATTGGCCGACATGAACGACATTTCGCTTAGTGCACAGCTCGCCGAACGGTTGATCGACCTGCAGTATGACAAGTTGCCGGATCGTGTGGTTGGCGATACCAAAACCTTATTTATCGATTGGTTCGCGTCCGCGCTAGCCGGGCGTAACGCACGGCCGGTGCAAGCGCTAAAGGCGTTCGCAACAACCATGGGTCCAGATCGGGGCCCGAGTCAACTGCTGCCTTGCCGCAATGGCTCAAGCCCCTATTTTGCAGCCTTGGTGAACGCCGCCTCGTCCCATGTCGTCGAACAAGATGATCTGCACAACGGTTCGGTATTCCACCCCGGAACCGTGGTGTTTCCGACCGTTCTCGCGGCCGGCCAAGCCTTGGGCGTATCAGGGCGGGCCTTGATCGCGGCCGCGGTGGCAGGATACGAAACCGGAGTGCGTAGTGGCGAATATCTTGGCCGATCTCATTACAAAGTTTTTCATACTACCGGCACCGCCGGCACGCTGGCAGCCGCGGCCGGGGTCGCACATCTACTGAATCTTTCGGCCCCGCAGTTCAGCCATGCATTGGGCTCCGCCGGAACCCAAGCTGCAGGGCTCTGGGAGTTCTTGCGGGACGCGGCGGACTCCAAACAATTACACACCGCCAAAGCCGCTGCGAACGGAATACTGGCGGCCTATACGGCGCGCGACGGGCTGACCGCGGCACAACGTATTTTGGAGGGCGAACAAGGCCTCGCTGCCGGGCTAATGGGTGAGGCCAATGTCGAATCGATGCTTAATGGCTGGGGCGAACGATGGGCCGTCAGCGAAACCTCGTTCAAATTTCATGCGTCGTGCCGACATACCCATCCGGCAGCCGATGCGATGTTGGCCATCGTTACCGATTACGATCTGTCTACCGACGACATCGTGCAAGTCCGGGCCTATGTCTATGGCGCGGCCATCGATGTTTTGGGAGCGGTGGTCGAACCCCGCAATATTCACCAATCTAAATTTTCCATGGGCTTTGTTTTGGCGCTGATCGCTGCGCGGCGCTCGGCCGCGGTAACGGATTTTACGGAGCACGCGCTGCACGACCCACTACTACGGCGCCTGCATGGCTGTACCGAGATGATATACGACCCCGATATCGACGCTGCGTACCCGCAACAATGGTCGGCTCGAGTTGAGGTCGATACCGCCGACGGTCGGTCATTGCAACACACGGTCGCAACACCGAAAGGCGACCCGGATAACGCGTTGACCCGTGAGGAAGTCGAAACCAAGACCCGATCGCTAGCCGCATTCGCGGACGGTGCGACGCGGGCCGAGATCGATAGCATCATCGCCGCGGTGTGGGAACTCGAGAACATCGACGACATCAACGACGCGCTGCGACTTCCGCCGCCGAACGCGTCGCAAGCTAGGCCGCGGGCGATTCCGGCATAGCAGTCTGTGGCAGCACCAACGGGCGCACGCTTTCAAAGGCCCGCGCCGCCGTCAGCACCAAGCCGTCCTCAAACATCGGGCCGACAATTTGCAATCCGACCGGCAGGCCGGACGTGGTAAATCCGCACGGAATCGAACACGCCGGCTGCTGAGTTAGGTTAAAAGGATAGGTAAACGGTGTCCAGTCCGACCAACGTTGCTGCGTGGACGGCGACACGATTTCACGTCCTGCGATAAAAGCCGGAATCGGCAATGTCGGCGTAAGCAGTAAGTCATAATTCAAATGAAATTGATTCATGCGGACGCCCAATTCGGCCCGCAACCGTTCGGCTTCTTGAAAATCCGGCAACGTGTAGGAATCCCCTGCGGCGGCCACGTCCTGCAAGCCGGAATCGATACGCTGACGTTGCGCTTCGCTAAATCGCCGTAATAAATTAGCCGCCCCCGTATACCAAAACGTCTGAAATATCGACAGTGGATTTTCGAACGGTGGCGCGACCTCCTGCACATGCGCACCCAATTCGGTAAACACCGTCACCGCGTCGCGCACCGCGGCCGCCACTTCACCGTCAACCGTTACATAACCGAGGTCCGCGCTGAAACCGATGCGCAAGCCTCGCACCCCGGCGTCCAAACCGTTTCGGTAATCGTGGCCGGTGGCCGGCAACGCATGCCAATCACGCGCATCGGGCGCCGATAACACCGTCAACATCAGCGCCGCATCCGCCACGGTACGCGTCATCGGGCCGAGATGCGCAACTGTTCCGAACGGGCTAAGCGGCCACGCCGGAACCCGTCCAAAGCTTGGTTTATGGCCGAATATTCCAGTAAATGCAGCTGGTATTCGTATTGAGCCACCACCATCCGTGCCGATATGCAATGCACCCATACCTAATGCACACGCCGCAGCCGCACCACCACTACTGCCTCCCGGCGTGAGCGCGGTGTTCCACGGATTGCGGGTAATTCCGGTCAGCGCATTATCGGTAACGCCTTTCCAACCGAATTCCGGCGTCGTCGTTTTTCCAACGATAATGGCGCCTTGCTCGCGTAGCCGTGCTACGGCCGGCGCATCGTCTGGCCACTCTTGATCTGGGTCGATGAGTAAACTGCCACGTCGGGTCGGCCAACCTTTGGTCAGAATCAGGTCTTTAATGGTGGCTGGCACGCCGTCCAAGCTTCCGATCGGTGCACCGCTTTGCCATCGGGACTCTGAGGCACGTGCGACATCTAACGCCGAGTCGGCATCCACCCAGCAGAACGCGTTGACCGCTGGATTCATGCGTTCGATTCGGTCGATCACAGCTCGAGTTACTTCGACTGGTGATACCTGCCTCGATCGGTACCTATCGAGCAACTCGGTAGCGGATAGATAGACAATATCGTCGTTCATTACTTCACACTCTGCAAAATGATTCGGTCGATTTGGATTTTGATCGTATTAGAACCCTACATGAATGCCGACCACAGTACAGCTACGACGGACAATCACACGTTAGTATACGTGGATTTGCAGCTCGGTGACTTCGATAGGCAAGGTACCGCTAGAATTACCAAACAATCTCGACGGACATCGTAAGGCCGGACTGCTCGACTGAGTTGTGCAGTGAGTCGAGGAGGATTTTTCACGAAGAGCTACTCCGCCGACGAATCGCGAGTGGTTTTGGGTGCGTGGTATGATTTTGCTCCATGACAACCCATTTCGATCGATCGAACCCCGACCGTCACCAAGACATTCGGGACGCGGTCAAGGATCTATGCTCGCGCTTCCCTGACTCGTATTGGCGCGACCTGGATCGCGAAAATCGTTATCCAGAAAAATTCGTCGGCACCCTCACCCGTGCGGGCTGGCTGGCGGCATTAATACCCGAACAATATGGCGGCTCGGGGTTAGGCGTCACCGAGGCGTCGGTCATTCTGGAAGAAATCAACCGATCTGGCGGCAATGCCGGAGCCTGTCACGCACAGATGTACACAATGGGTACGGTGTTGCGGCACGGTTCCACAGAACAAAAGGATCGCTATCTGCCGCAAATCGCAGGCGGTGAGCTGCGCCTGCAAGCTTTCGGGGTGACTGAACCTTCTACCGGATCGGATACGACTCGACTCAAAACCACGGCGACCCGCAA
>CAXMMZ010000208.1:0-18711 GCA_964194565.1 Arenicellales bacterium | reverse complement strand
CGGCGTGCCTTGGAATGAATCGCACTACGCAAATCCGAAATTCGATGCGCTATTAACCAAAGCCGAAGGAACACTGGATGTCGAGAAGCGGCGTGTATTGATTAAGGAGCTCGGGCAGATCATGCAGGAAGACGGCCCGATCGTGCAGCCGGCATGGCGCTCGGTATTTTCTCCGACCAGCGATAAAGTGAAAGGTTTTGAAAAACATCCAACCCAGTATCTGTTCTTGGAACGGTACGCTATCGAAGCCTGACGTATCCTTCTTCCCCACACGGAAAACGGGGCTTCGATCCCGTTTTCAATTTGTAATCTCGAGGCCACGCTATGCCACGTGATTCGCGTTACGACTTGTTATTCGAACCAGTGCCTATTGGCCCTGTCACCGCCCGTAATCGGTTCTATCAGGTACCGCACTGCACTGGCATGGGATATACGATGCCACAAACGGTGGCGGCGATGCGCGCGATTAAAGCGCAAGGTGGTTGGGCCGTGGTCTGCACCGAATACTGTTCGATTCATCCGTCGTCCGATGATAGCCCGTACGCGTTTTGCACGTTATGGGATGAGCAAGACGTACGCCACCACCAACTCATGACCGATGCGGTGCACGAACACGGCGCACTTGCAGGCGTGGAGTTATGGCACGGTGGGATGCATGTGAATAATCGATTGTCGCGGCATATGTCGCTCGCACCCTCTGACTCGATGCCGTACCACGCGCATCCAGTGCAAGTTCGGAGTATGAACAAACACGATATTCGCGAGTTGCGGCATTGGCACGTTACTGCTGCGCGGCGAGCACGGGCTGCCGGATTCGATATCGTTTATGTATACGCCGGGCACGATTACTTACCATTCCAGTTCCTATCGCGGCGCCACAACCGCCGCCAGGACGAGTACGGTGGTAGCCTTGAGAATCGTGTTCGCCTGCTGCGCGAACTGATCGAGGAAACCAAGGAAGCGGTCGGCGATCGTTGTGCGGTCGCGGTTCGCCTCGCGGTGGACGAATTGCAGGGCGACGCTGGAATAACCTGTGAAGGCGAAGGTCGCGATGTGGTGGCTATGCTAGCCGAACTGCCGGATTTGTGGGACGTGAATGTGAGTGGGGTTGAAAACGACTCACGCAGTGCGCGCTTTTCTGAGGAAGGGTTTCAGGAGGACTATATCGGTTTCGTAAAAAGTCTCACCACGAAACCGGTCGTTGGTGTCGGTCGCTATACTTCACCCGACCGTATGGTGTCCTTGGTACGACGCGGCGTGTTGGATTTTATCGGCGCAGCCAGACCCTCGATCGCTGATCCGTTCCTACCGTTGAAGATTGAACAAGGGAGGCTCGATGAAATCCGCGAGTGTATTGGCTGCAATATCTGCCGATCTGGCAATAATGAGGGCGTGCCGATTCGGTGCACGCAAAACCCGACAATGGGCGAAGAGTGGCGGCGCGGCTGGCACCCCGAAGTCATACCGCCAAAAGCATCGGAAAAAAGCGTACTCGTGGTCGGTGGCGGACCGACCGGTCTCGAGGCGGCTCGCGCATTGGGGCAGCGGGGCTACGCCGTCACCCTGGCGGAGGCCGCTACCGAACTGGGCGGCCGCATCAACCAAGAGTCGCGGTTACCGGGTTTATCGACTTGGGCGCGGGTTCGGGATTGGCGCATCGGCCGGTTGCAGAATATGCCCAATGTCGAAATTTTCCTGGACAGCCATATCGACGCGTCACACGTAGCCGAGTTCGATGCCGGTCATACCCTGATCGCCACCGGGGCGCGTTGGCGCCGCGACGGTCGGGGTACGCATACGCCGTTCGGCGTGCCAGGGTGCGGCGAGACGAACACGCTAACCCCGGATGAAATCATGGCGGGATCGCAAGCGATCGGTCCGGTGCTGATTTACGACGATGACCATTATTACATGGGCGGTGTGTTGGCTGAGCAGCTAGCGACGGCAGGCCTTGAAGTCTCTCTAGTGACGCCGCACGCGATACCTTCGAGCTGGACATTGATGACCGACGAACAAGGTTTTATTCAAGAACGGCTGCTTAAATGCGGTGTAAGTCTAGTAGTCGGGCACGTGCTTGAGGAATTCGACGGCGCGCAAGCCCGTATCGCATGTATACACACGCAACGAACACGACAGATTGCGTGTGCGACACTGGTACCGGTTACGATGCGAGAGTCCGAAGACGCATTATATCGTGTCCTTACCGCGGCCGGTGGTCACGCGGTGACAGCGCTCGGTGACTGCGCGGTACCCGGTGCCATCGTGCACGCGATTTACGCCGGCCACCGATTTGCCCGAGAATTTGATAGCGTCGTCTCTACGGAGCTGCCATTTTGGCGCGAGCGGGCAACATTATGAGTTGCGTATTAGCGGTGTTTTACTTTCAACGGAGGCAGCTATGAGCGAACAACGTTCCAACCGGCGAAGCCGGCGCCAGGCTCGCAGCGGATCCCGTAAATCCGGTGGAGTCAATCAGCGTCCGTGGTCGGAAGTACACAACCCCTACCCGGTGTTTGAGATTCTCGATGCGGAGCCTATCGAAGCCTTACACCGAGCCTCACTTCGGGTATTGCAGGAATTCGGCATCGAAGTCTTACACCAACCGACGCGAGAGTTGCTGCGCCGTAATGGCGCGGGAATCGATGGCGAACGGGTCCGCTTGCCCGGCGAATTGGTGGAGGCGAAGGTCGCGTTGGCGCCGGCCGAATTTACTCTACACGCGCGGAATTCGCAGCGTTCGGTAAAAGTCGGCAACCATCAAACCGTATTTTGCGCAGTCGGCGGCCCCGCATTCGCGACCGACATCGATCGGGGTCGGCGCGCTGCGAATTTTGCGGATATGCGCGATTTTACGCGTCTCGTGCATATGTTAAATGCGATTCATGTCGAAGGGGGTGGCGCCGTGGAGCCCACCGATCTGCCGGTCGAAACGCGGCATCTCGACATGTATCGCAGTTTTATTGAATTGACCGATAAGCCGTGGACCGGTTATGGCTTAGGCGCATTCCGTGCCGACGACGCGATCGACATGGCAGCCATCATGTTAGGTACCGATCGTGACGGGCTACGTAAGCGACCCGCGACATTGACCGTCATTAATTCGAATTCACCGTTACGACTGGACGGCCCAATGTCCGAAGGTTTGACCGCGTTCGCCGCGGCCGGCCAACCGTTCGCGGCCACGCCATTTACCTTATCCGGGGCGATGGCGCCGGTGACAATAGCGGGCGCGAGTGTGCAACAAAATGCCGAGGCGCTTGCGATGATCACGATCGCACAATGCGTACAGGCCGGTGCACCCGTGGTCTACGGTGGTTTCACCTCCAATGTCGACATGAAAAGCGGATCACCCGCATTCGGTACGCCCGAATACGCACAATCCGTGTTGATTGGTTGTCAGTTGGCGCGACGCTACGGCGTGCCGTTTCGAACCAGCAACGTGACGGCATGCAACAGCGTAGACGCACAGGCTGCCTATGAGTCGCAGATGTCATTGTGGCCGGCGATGCTCGGGCATGCGCATTTGGTCAAACACTGCGCGGGTTGGCTCGAAGGCGGCCTGACCGCGTCGTTCGAAAAGTTTATCCTGGATGTAGAGATGATTCAAATGCTCTCGGCATTTCTAAAACCACCCGCCTTTGATTCGGATGCGTTCGGCCTTGATGCGATCGCCGAAGTCGGTCCGGGTGGACATTTCTTCGGCGCGGCCCATACCCTGGAACGCTACGAGACAGCGTTTTACCAACCGTTACTGTCCGATTGGCGTAACTTTGAAACCTGGCATGAGTCCGGTGCGGAAAACGCAACCCAGCGGGCAAACCGTATCTGGAAACAGCTTCTCAGAGATTACGAGAAACCCGCACTCGACGCGGCCATCGCCGAGGAATTGGATGCATTCGTGATCCGCCGCAAACATGAAATTACCAAGGAGTCCTCGTAGGCGTGCAACCAACGGGCACGACATTTCGCAGTGCGGTTGGTGCGACCTGGGCGCTGCTGCTGGGGTTTACGATTCTGAGTCTCGGCGACGGTTTGCAGGGTACGCTGCTGGCCGTACGGGCATTCCAGGAGGGATTCGCGACGGCTACCACGGGGCTAGTTATGTCAGCGTTTTACGCGGGGTTTCTCGGCGGCTCGTTGTGGACCCCGAAAATCGTGACCCGAGTCGGCCATATCCGCGTGTTCGCGGCGCTGGCCGCCGTGGCTTCGGCAGTAGTTTTGGTGCACGCCGTGTTTTTGAATCCGGTGATGTGGTTCACTTTGCGCCTAACCAGTGGATTCTGTTTCGCGGGGCTCTACATCGTTGCAGAAAGCTGGCTAAACGACCGGGCCGCTAACGAAACCCGTGGGCAGTTACTGTCTTTGTATATGGTGTTGACCTATGTCGCGGTCGGCATCAGCCAATTCTTTCTTAACCTATCCGATTCACAAGGATATCCATTGTTCGTCCTGGCTTCGGTGTTGATCTCGGTTGCTGTGGTACCGTTGCTCATTTCGGCAAGCCCCGCACCACGGTTTGAAGAATCACACGAACTGAAATTGCGTGAGTTATACCAAATCTCACCATTAGGGGTAGCCGGCATGTTCGGTGTAGGTATGGCCAGTGCGGCGGTGTTTTCGTTGGGGCCGGTTTACGCGAGCCGGATCGGTTTGTCCACGGTGGAGTTATCGTATTTTATGGCGGCGCCACTATTGGTCACCGTGCTGGTGCAGTGGCCGATCGGTCGAATGTCCGATGCATTCGACCGGCGCCGCGTACTCGTTATAATTTCTGCCCTCGCCGCTGCCAGTGCCGCCTTGTGTGCCGCCGCGACGGGGTGGCCACTGGCGGCCCTAATCGGCACGTTCGGACTGTTCGGTGGGATGTGCTTACCGATGTATTCGCTGTGCATCGCTCATACTAACGATCACCTCGCTCCCGAACAAATGGTCGCGGCCAGCGGCGGGCTCATGCTATCGGCTGGGCTCGGAGCGATAATTGGACCATTAGCAGTATCCTTTGCGATGGACATGTGGGGCGATGCGGGATTCTTTTGGGTGTTGACCGCAATTCATATCGGGATTGGCCTGTTCGGTGTATACCGGATGTTCAGGCGTAAAGCGACACCGCTTGCCGAACAAGGCCCTCATGCTCCTGCCGTATTACGGCCGTCGACCCGAGCGGTAGAATTTATTCAAGAGCATTTACGCGACGACTTCGACGATTGACGTGACCACCCTTCGTTAACCGGGCAATAATTCGAAACCATGCGCTTACTCGTTTTTCAGCATATTGATTGTGAACATCCCGGCATCCTCCGAAAATTGCTCGCCGAGGACAATGTCACCTGGGACGCCGTAGAACTCGATGCGGGTGAACCGATTCCCCGGCTTGAAGACTATGACGCACTGTGGGTGATGGGCGGGCCAATGGATGTATGGGACGTCGAGGATTGCCCATGGTTAATTGCTGAAAAACAAGCGATTCGGCGTTGGGTGCGAGAATTGCAACGTCCGTATCTCGGACTGTGCTTAGGGCATCAATTGCTGGCGGATGCGTTAGGGGGCACCTGTGGGCCACAGCGGCCGGCGGAAATTGGCATCCTCGATGTGGCACTAACGGAGGAGGGCGTTAACGATAAGATTTTCAGCGACATGCCCAAGCAGCAGAAGTGCCTGCAGTGGCATTCAACCTGCGTCGCCCAGGCCCCCGACGATGCGATCGTGCTGGCTAGGTCGAACCTCTGTTCAATCCAGGCTATGCGTATCGGTCGCTGCGCGTGGTCGATGCAATATCATGTTGAAATCGAAGCCGATACGATCGCAAACTGGGGCGCGGTGCCGGCCTATCAACAGGCACTCGAAGCCGCACTCGGGAGCGGAGCGATATCCCGGCTACAGGCCGATGCCGATGCCAATATGGCGGATTTCGCAAGCAATGCGGTGCGGCTTTACATTAACTTTCGGGCAGCGGCGGGGGAATCGCGCTAAAACTTTCTCATGAACATTAACGCCGATTTCTCGCAGCGTGTTGTGGTGTCCTCGGAGGACGAGCCCTGGGTCGCGAGTCCGCTACCGGGCGTCGAACGGCGCATGTTAGACCGGGTCGGCGATGAGGTCGCGCGCGCGACGAGCATCGTGCGTTATGCGCCGAATAGTTTTTTCTCGCCCCACACCCACGGTGGCGGCGAGGAATTCATTGTATTGGACGGTATCTTCTCGGACGAACACGGCGATTACGGCCCTGGTACGTATATTCGCAATCCACCCGGCTCCACGCACCGCCCGTCAAGTGCCGGCGGCTGCACTATTTTTGTAAAACTACGACAAATGCCACAGAGTGATCAGACTCGCGTCTGTATTGATACATCGACGGCGCCGTGGCAGTCGGGTCCGAAGCCGGGTGTCGAGATCATGGCGTTGTACCACTCCGGTGCCGAACACGTTTCGTTACAGTGTTGGCGCGCCGAGATTTGGCTGCCGCTGTATTTAGCATCGGGTGGCGAGGAAATATTCGTGCTCAACGGGAGCTTCGAAAATGAGCACGGCCGCTATCCGCAAGGAACGTGGTTGCGGCACCCACCGGGCAGCCAACATGAACCGTTCTCAGCAACCGGCTGTACTCTTTATATCAAGCGCGGCCATCTTACCGACATTATTGGCGCTGATGTGTCGTGCTGAGAACTGGATTGATGCGGTAACTACGCACCATGCAGCAAACCAAATTCGATTCCAAAGATCTGCGACGGGCGTTTGGCGCTTTCGCGACCGGGATCACGATCGTTACCGCACGCGACGCTGAAGGCCGGACCCATGGCTTCACGGCCAACTCGTTTACATCGGTATCGCTCGATCCACCACTGGTGTTGGTATGCCTTGCGAAAACAGCACGCGGGTTCGATACGTTTATGGAATGCCCACACTTTGCAGTGAATATCCTGGCAGAGGAGCAGCGCGAGACATCCGCCGTGTTTGCGACGGCCGGTGCTGAGAAATTTTCGGCTATCGAGTGGCAGACAAAATCCACCGGCTCACCGGTACTGGACGGCGTCGCGGCTTGGTTGGACTGCGCTATGTATAACACCGTTGATGCCGGCGATCATGTAATCCTGATCGGACGGGTCGTCGCCTACGACCATAATGCGGCGCCGCCACTGGGTTACTGCCGCGGCGCTTACGTGTCATTCGGTATGTCGCAGGATACCCTCAAGCTCGCGGAACAAAGCGGCACGCTGCGAGTCGGCGCGATTATTGAACGCGATCAGCAACTGTTGCTTTACACGGACAGCAACACGGGCGAGGTACGATTACCGGTGTCTACGCGTTTAGGCCCAGAGGAGAATTCCAGTAGTTTGCTGGGGCAATTGGTCATCGCGGGGATCGATGCACATATTCCGTTTCTATTTGCGGCCTACGACGATGGCAAGCAACATTGTGTCTACTATCGCGGTGAAGCCAATATATCGACGTCCGCTAGCAGCGGTTCTACAAATGGTTTGGAGTTTGTCGAGTTCGCCAAGATTCCATGGGATAAGATCGCAGATCCTCCCGTCCACACGATGTTACGACGCTATATTTCTGAGCGCGAGTTCGACGAGTTTGGCGTATACATCGGTGATGCCGTCAAAGGCCGAGTAAAATCGCGGACAGCATATCCGCCAAATTTTCATGGGTTTTAATTATCGCGTACTTGGCCGTGGCCTACTCACGCTAAAATAATCCGCAAGGAAGTGGCTGCCGGACTAGCACTCCTGGCAAATCAGAGGGTGAATTCGTCAAATCGGAGAAAAAAACGGTGCCCCAGGAACCGTTTAAAAATCAACGCGGGATAGATTTCTGATAATATCCGGTTAATCCACATTGCCCAGCAGGAGCGAGATATGAATTTAACCAAGGTAGCCAATACGGCTGCAACTGATGCCAGTAAGGCTATCGGCACGTCGTTGTCCGACGACGAAGTCGAAAAAGTGACCGCGATCATTGCCAAGGCGATGGAGAACGCCGTGCTCGAAGCCAGCGCTCAGCATTCCACGGCCTGTGTCGACTGCCTGATTCATGATCAGGATTTGGCGCACAAAATTCAGGACGAAATTGAGCGTAAAAAAATTGCGCTGATCGCTAATCTGTCCAGTTTGCGTTAACTGCTGGTGGCTGATGTATTAATCGCGACAGCCAGTCTTCTAAAGAGGTTCCTTAAACGGGGCCGCAGGCTTGGTCTTGACTCCGAACCAACCATCTCGCGCCGAGTGATCTCCAAATTGTAACCCTACGAGCCCGCGGCACGCGCGCGCCGAATTTCGTAACTCAAAACGAACAACCCACTGCCAACGATCAGCGCACTGCCGATAAAAGTAATGATATCGGGCCAATCCCCCCAAAGCTGATAGCCCCAAAATAAAGCAAAGGGCAGGGTGGCATATTCAAACGGAGCCACAACGGCCGCTTGCGCCAAGCGATACGCTTGCGATATCAAGTAACCGCCACACGCCACCAAAAGGCCGCAGACGCCCAGCAAAATCCAGTCCGAATACACCGGCCAAGCCCAAGCGCGGACGAGAAACGCTAATGTCGCGTTCGCCGTGCCGCTGAATCGCCCGTCGCCGATGCTAAGGCCTATCGTTGTGCTTACCACGATAAATGTCGCTTGGATGTAAAATGCTAATGTCGATGCCTTATCGCCGGCACCAAGTCGTCGAGTCAGTATTTGCATGCATGCGTACGCAAGGGCCGCGAATAGTGGCAGTACACCGGTCAAAGAGACCATTCCGAACCCAGGGCGTAATACCACGATGACCCCGACCAGTCCGACCAGTACCGCGATCCATCGAACGGGCCCTACCGTTTCGCCGAGCACCAAGTATGAAAGCGCACTAATGAACAGCGGGGCCACAAAAAACAACGATACCGCCTCCGCAAACGGCATCGTAGCCAGCCCCAGAAAAAAGCACATATTGGCGAGGACAAGAAACAAGCCGCGGACAATGTGCAAGCCCAAATGCCGGGTATACAAATTCCGGAACCCGCCTTCAAGCTTCATGAAGAACAAGGTCACTGGCAATGCGACGAACGCCCGCACCAACATGATTTCGTGCAGCGCGTAGGTTGGGCTCAACCACTTGATGATACTGTCACTGGCCGATAACAAGGACAGAGCACCGAGTAGGCAGAAAATACCGGTCGTGTCAGCGTTCCCGGAGGTCGTTTGTCCTGTTACCACGCCCGTCAATGTATTTGTTCGTATTGGTCCATTATTCCGACACGCGCTTAATATACGTGCCTTGCAAAGGCGGGAATATCGTTATTAGCGATACCATACATGTGGGGCTTGATGATACGAATATGCGCATAATGTATATTATGTTAAATAACGTCCCCAACGACCAACGACACATTGCGAAATGACTGGCTGTCGCCCTCTTCTCGCGTATCGATCTCCGCACCACGATGATTGAGCGGCCGCTTGGGGTCAGTCTCGGCAGTTGGAGAGAGCCACCGAATCAGCGCTGGGCATTTCATCATATTCGCGAAATCATCCCGACCGAAAATATTGCCGCGTCCGGCGCCCCTCAGGCACTGCTCGGTACGACTGATTCGCTGCAAAATTTTCGTTACTTCGATGCCGACCGTGGCGATCTGTCACTGGAGGATTTTCTTGCCGATACCAGCACGGATGCATTCCTCGTGTTGCACCGTGGGCAGTCGGTACTGGAATGGTGTGCCGAGCACTATTCCCCGTCTGCACCCCATATCGTGTTTTCGGTCAGTAAATCGATTACTGCTACGCTCGCAGGCGCAATTGTCGCGCAATATTTTCTCGATCCTGCGGCCGCCGTTACGCACTACGTACCGGAAGCTCGCGACAGTGCGTACGGCGATTGCACAGTGCAACACGTGCTCGACATGACGGTAAGTATCGATTTCGATGAATCGTACCTCGATAAGCACGGGCAGTTCGCACGTTATCGTGCGGCTACGGGTTGGAATCCCGTCCCAGCAGACACCGAAAACATCGATTTGCACGACTTTTTGCTCACCTTGCGGCGCGGTGATGATTCGCACGGCAGCACATTCCGCTACAAGTCGCCCAATTCCGACCTGCTCGGGTGGATTGTAGAACGGGCATCACGCCAGCGGATTGCAACACTACTGCATCAACACATTTGGGAACCGGTTGGCGCAGAAGCCGACGCCTATATCACCGTGGACCGTACCGGCGCGTCACGCACTGCGGGCGGAATCTGCGCCATTCCGCGCGATCTAGCTCGTTTCGGCGAACTCATGCGGCTCAAAGGCGTTTGTCGCGATCGACAGGCAGTTCCTGCCGATTGGGTCGAAGATTGCACTCAGAACGGCAACCGCGACGCGTGGCGTCGCGGCAGTTTTGCCCATCTGTTGCCCAATGGTAGCTACCGCAATCAGTGGTATCAAACCGGCTATCCGAGCGGTGCCTATTTCGCGCTTGGTATTCACGGCCAATGGATATATGTCGATTCGATACACGAGGTCGTTATCGTTAAGCTGTCAGCGCAAGCGCAACCCGTTAACGATACGTTCGACCGTATGACTCTCCGCGCGTTCGCAGCGATTTGCGAAGCACTCTGAGCCTTGCCTGGTACTATTTACGATCTATCATGATTTGTATTTTTCTCGTTGCTAATGACTTAATAATTCAGATTCAATAATAAATATATATAATTGTTATACATAGTTAAACATTTCTTTTAATCACTTTTACCAGACCAATTATTCACCACACAGCGATTCCCGCGCTCGCTGATTGTCAGCGCTGGGGAGCTGCTTTCGCCCTTACGAGTTGATCTAGCACCTTCACACCATCGGCAACAAAAAGTCCCAAAGCGCCTGCGGCGCGGGCGATAGCCGCTTATGTTGTCGCTTAACGACGAACCACTCGAGTACAACCGGTAAGCCATCAACATTCAGCACTGTTAGCCGGCCATCGTTTATATCAGCAGCGACGGTATGGGCTGAGATCAGGGCGATTCCAAGACCCGCGATGACCGCCTGCTTGATGGTTTCGTTGCTGCCGATCTCCATGCCGCGAGTGGGGCTGAGCCCCGCCCCCGAGAACAAGCGCTGCATGAGTAATCGCGTGCCCGATCCGTGCTCGCGTAGCAGAAATTTCTCCTCGACCAGGGCCTCAAACAATATTTTCTTTCGGCCCGAGTAAGCAGCAGGCCCAGGGACAATCCATGGTCGTTTGCCGGGGTGACCGCTGATACGGACATGGCGGTAAAGCGGCTGATTCGGACGATTGTCTGGGACCCAGACGGCACGCTCATTGACAGCACGGCGGATTTCGCCGCGGCACTTAACGCATTACTGAGGGCGAATAACTCAAGTCGGTGCGATAAGGAATCGTTTAGGTCCGGCGCGACACCCTGGCTTAATTAGCTGGGCCAAAAGGTCAGCGCCGAACTCGAATTCAAAACGACTCGGTCCACGGTCGTAATTCGACTTCCCAGGTCCATGCGCTGCGGTGTTGCTGTAATACGTGAAGGTACGACTGAGCGATGGCGTCGGGGTCCAGCAACGAATCCTCGGTACTGTCCGTGTGCAATTTGTGGGTGCTGAGAATGCCACCGTCGATGACAAAATGCGCGACGTGAATGTTCTGTGGCGCGAGTTCCCGCGCCATGCTCTGGGCGAGGCCCCGCAGCGCAAATTTTCCCATCGCGAACGGTGCAGATTGAGCGTAGCCCTTGACGCTGGCCGATGCGCCGGTAAACAAAATCGCGCCATGGCCTTGCTGCAACATCCGCTGTGCGGCGCGTTGCCCGACGAGAAATCCACCGTAAGCGGTAATATTTAGCGCGTTGGCGACGGCAGCCGGGTCGAGTTCTACAAACCGACCCCGGACCCGTGCACTGGGGTTGTAGACGACGGTGTCGAGGGTGCCCCCCGCTTGCTCCGCCACCGCAAATAATCGATCAACGTCTTCGGGTCGCGCCACGTCGCAGGTGATGGCCGTCGCACCGGTCTCGGCGCATAGTTCAGAAAGCTTGTCTGTGTCACGCGCAGCGAGCACGATCCGCATCTCGGCACTCGCGAAACACCTCGCGAGCGACGCACTGAGACCACTTCCCGCGCCGACGATTAGTACGGATTTTGCCATTCGTTCAGATCCTCAAATCGTTGGGTCGGCAATTGGATCTTATTGTACGGGCAACGCCTGCGGCAGGTACACCGACCGCGCGCAAGTCGATGCCGTTGCTGCTATAGTTAGTAGTGACTTATCTTGAACTTAATGTGATTTGGAGCGAATATTTTAATAACGGCTTACTTTCAATAGCTTATCGTTTTAAGTGTACGATGTGCATGATGATTACTATTTAACCGTTCGACCTACTTGCGAAAAGCTTGTCGAATCTCCTGTAAACGCCGTAGAATGCCTATTCGAATTTCTGACTATGGACGGCATAGATCGAATGACCGTTTGTCGGGCCGTGATCGCGATCCGCGAAGGTGCCGTGCGATGATCATAAGAGTCTCAATTATAAATATCTAACCTACTGTTTTTATTAGGTAATCATACCGAGGGTAGTGACTAATGTGGAAAAAATCCGATAGCAGCGAAGACGCGACCTACGAGCCAACCCAGAGCGCTCCTTCAACGGGAGCCACGACCCCAGCCGCGCCCGCCCGTGCTCCGGCCGCTGGCCGCAACCGCTCCGCAGAACTGGGCACCATTGGCCCGTCTATCTCTATTCGCGGCGAAGTGACTGGCGATGAAGATTTGGTAATCCTCGGCCACATTGAGGGCACGATTACGCTCCCTAACCACGACGTGACACTAGGTAAAGATGCGCGCGTAAAAGCCAATGTGAACGCGAAGCAGGTCATTGTCGACGGCCACGTTGAAGGAGACGTAACCGGTAAGGAAGTCGTTACTATTCGCCGCTCCGGTAGCGTGCAGGGAAACATTTCAGCGCAGCGAGTCGTGTTGGAAGACGGTTGCCGATTCAGTGGTTCGATCGATATGGGCGGTTCCGGGAGCGGCGCGCAGGATTCCACGAAGGCAGCAGCGCGTGCGCCCGTATCGGATATCAAGCCGCGTGAAACGGCGGCGACGTCGTAAGCCAAACACAACCGCGTAAGAGGCAAAATTATGGGGGTCGCGCGCAGTCCGACGGAAGTTACCGCGGTGTCGTCCGGTGAAATCGAGTCGCAATGCCTCGCGCTAATGCGTGAGCGTTTGGAGAAAGGCGGTCACAAGTATCAAATTCTGGATCTCGGCCCACCGAACCAATCGGTCATCGAATATTTCTCGGACTACCCATGCAGCTTGCAAGTCGTCGATTTGCAGCGCCGGGTGGAATCCGAGGGCGTCGAGTTAGGTGCGGATTGCCACACATTGGCAATGACCCGCGATGATTTTGCGCGTATGTTACCTTCTGAAATTGTGGCGCCCATCGATATCGTACTGGGCTGGGATTACTTTAACTATCTCAACCGGGATAGCATCATTTGTCTGATGGATTATTTGTCTCAGTACTTTAAGAAAGGCAGTTTCTTATATTTTATCACTGCCACCAATAAGCAGATGCCAGACATACCGATGCATTTCGAGCTTGGACGCGGTGACCGGATACGCTATAAAGCGGAACTCTCCTACTTACGCCCGTCTCCGCAATACGCGCCGAGAGTCTTGGAAGATATGATGCCGAGTTTTTCGATCCGCCGCTTGTCCTTGTTGGCAAACGGATTTCAGGAACACATATTTACCTTCGAAAAACATCGTGACGCACCAAAACTCAACGTCATCACGGAGTCATCGTTGATCGATACGTCATTGCGCTACCGGGTAAAAGGAACGCCGCAAAGCGTTAACGCTGGCAACGGCTAATCACGCTCGCCGTCAACGGGGTCGATTCGCCGCACTAATAGACGTTTATTATAGGCATCCGTCGACATGGGCGCGGGTTCTTCCCGATTTGTGGCGCTAGCGCGCTGCAGGACTTCGACAACGCCTACATGCTTACCTTGCTCGGCTATCGCTAAGGCCGTCTGATCTTGCCATGTCGCGTTAAGATCCGCCGCTTCGTCTACCAATACGTCGACCGCCTCCAGATTGCCCGCCAGCACGGCCACATGCAGCGGTGTCTGACCCTTCTGGTTCGGCGCATTGATCCGGACACCCGCATTCAACAACGCCTCGATCGTGGATTCTGAGCCTTGCCGCGCCGCGATATGTAAGGCCGAGTCGCCTTCCTTATCCAAAATTGCCAGGTCAGCACCGTGACCCAATAGCGCCACCACGGCGTTGTCGTTTCGATGTGACACGGCCAACGCCAACGGTGTATCACCGCTCATTGTGCTGGCGTCGATGTCAGCTCCGGCGGCCACCAATGTCTCCACCACGTTTGAATCGTCATTTCGTATCGCCCAATGTAGTGCGGTACGCCCGTCCTGATCGACAAACATTGAATTGGCGCCCTTTTTGAGCAACGCAGTAACCACCGATTCCGGCGCCTGCATGGCACTCCAAAACAGCGCTGTCAAACCCTGACTATTTGTCGCATTGATATCAGCACCGTGCTCCAACAGTGTAAACACCGCCTCGTGACATCGCTGAGACGCAGCCCATATTAGCGGCGTACTGCCGCCCTCATCACGACAATCACAGGGCGCGCCACGAGCAATGCAAATCTCTATTGTCGCCGGATCATTGCTGAGCGCCGCCGCATGTAAAACACTGCGTCCCGATGCCTCAACCGCATTCAGATCGGCGCCATGTTCCAGCAACCGCAACACGATCTCGGGCCGACCGGCCGCCGCCGCAGCGAACAGTGGCTGCTCACCGCTCGGGTTTGGCGCGATCTGCGCGCCATAAGCCAACAACGAATCAACAATATCGACATACCCGTGTTCCATCGCGAGCGCGAGTGGTGTATTGCCTTGTTCATCCGCGGTTTCCAGAGCGATGTCGTCGCCCTGCTTCAGTAAGTACGCGACTACGTCCGCAGCGCCACGGGTAATCGCCGCCGCAAACAGTCCGTCAATTGATTCCACCGATTCAGCCGCTGCGAGCAACCGTGCGGTTGTACCCTGGCAACCAAGCACTGCGTGGTGTCTTGCCATCGCAATCCCCGACACATCAGGCTGCATACAGTCCGCACCACTGCACAACAATCGGTAAACGACGTCCAAATGTCCCGCCCGCGCTGCCAAATGTAATGCGCATAGACCTTGGTCATTGATCCTATTGGGAGCCGCGCCGGCATCAATTAATGCTTCGATGATCGGTCCGGCGCCGAGCGCGGCGGCGATATGCAGAGCAGTATTGCCGTGTTGCGCGCATTCGTTGGGATCGGCGCTCTTAGCGAGAGAATTTCGAACCTGCACTACGTTACCGACCGCTGTGGCCTCATGTAGCACACTCACGACTCAATTCTCTTGAAGAAGTTTACCTTTATCGTACACAAACGCCGTCGTCGTAGGTATCTGTGACCGTCACAGTTCTAGTTTACGCGATATCGACGCCGATACATCGAATCGACGCGAGTACGGCGGCCGTCTCTGCCAGCGCAGGAAATAATCGCGACTAAAAGCTCTAGGTGAGTACTAGATAGCTGACACTAACGAGCAATAAACTCACCGCGACAGCCGTCATGACGCCGACCCCGAGCAGGCGTAGGACTTCAAACGTGATTGTGTTACGGGAGCCGTTTTCAGGCGCTTGGTGTTGGTGCAGTGCCATCAAGATCGGCATGGATGTCGTCATCCGGGTTTAGTTCGACCGCCAACCAGTGGTGGCAGCGCCGGTCGACGTGGTAGGGCAGCAACGGACCGCTGATCCTCTCCGGATGCTCGTACAATAGCTCATCGGTAATCGGCACAAATACCAGATTGTTTGGTTGCGAGCTAGCCATCGACTGTATCGCCTCGATTCCGAAGAGTCAGCTTCAAATTTGAGCTCTTGGCCTGGGTATTCAGGTCCGCGTGCCCGCCCAGCGCGTAGCGTTGCCATCGCCCTGGGTCCCGCAATCTGATCCCGCCGCTAGTTTTCGTTTCCAAATTCGTGGCGCTCATGCATGCATTTAAGCACCTGCGCATGGCGTCAGCTCATGCAAAGGTATGGCAAATCGATGGTTTTTCAGGTTAGCGATTCACGGTACCTCGCATTTGGTGTATCGTATCTATTGTCCAACTGGAGTTCCGGTATTTATGGCTAGAAACATCGCGATCGTCGAGGATGATCCCGACCAGCGGGACAACTACGCGGACGCACTGTCGTCACACGGCTATTCGGTACTGACCTATGGCAATCGCAGCGATGCATTGAGAGCGTTTCGCGAGTCGCTGCCCGATTTGGTGGTATTGGATATCATGTTGGAAGACGAAATGGACGGTGGCTTTGATTTGTGCCGCGACTTGCGTGCGATGAGCCCAAGACTCCCGATAATCTTTCTGACCGCCCGGGATTCCGATATCGATCGGGTGTCGGGATTGCGACTAGACGCCTGGGATTATCTCACCAAACCCATCACGCTGCAGTTCCTCGCAGTGCGGGTAAGCTCGTTGTTCCGTATCGTCGACACGATGAATAAACCCACAACCCAGCAAGCCATTGTACATCTAGGCGCACTGCAGCTGGATCCGAACAGCATGGCGGTACGGTGGGATGGACAGCCGTTAAGCCTTACGCTGACGGAATTCTGGTTGGTAGAGGCGTTGGCTCGCCGACCCGGCAACGTGAAATCCTACGAGACCTTGATGCAGGTCACCCGGCAAAGTTATGTCGAGAAAAATACGATCAATGGCTACGTGCGCCGGGTGCGTAAAAAGTTCAAAGAGATTGACCCGAGCTTTTCGATGATTGAAACCGTATTTGGCATTGGCTATCGGTGGCAACCGGAATAATACAGTAGCCGCATTAACACAAGTACGCACTTCCGATGTAGCCATTCGGCACTTAGCCTGCGTATTGTTAACTCCGCCCGAAAGTCCGTTACGATGAATGTGAATTGGCGTCGCCGTGTCTCGATTCGAGCAAAGCTCATGCTGCTGGTTCTGGCTATGTTATTAATCCCGTGGATGGGCTACAAGTACGTGCGCGAAGTGAAAGTCTTTCTACAGCATGGTCAGGAAGACGCATTACTTTTGACCGCGCGTGCCGTATCGACGGTTTTCCATGATCGTACCGAACTATTCAATCCGCAAACCGGGGTTCCAGAAATTCTTGGCGACGAGTCGGATTTGTATGCGCATCAGCTCGCGCGCTACTTGCAAATCGACGGTGACCCGGAAGACTGGGGTGAGCAGATTTCGCAATTGCAAAGCTATACCGGGGATCGCCGCTTGGCCTGTACCGCAGATTACGATCCGGAATCGCTCGGATTCAGCCAGTTGTTGGGTTACCGCAATCAATTCCTGTATAGCCTGCTGATCGTTACCGACAGCAAGCCGGTGTTTCGGGACCCAACGTTTCGGCGCCTGGATAATAGCGATCACGTTCGGTTGACTGTACAAGATCCCGGCGGCCAGTTGCGACGTTATGTATTGACCGCCCGCAAGCCGGGGCGGATGAGTATCTACCAAGTAGATGACGATTGGCGTTATCCCATCAGCGGCGATCCGATCGACGCCATCACGGCGGTGCGCGCCGATACCGATGGAGGCTATAACGTCGAAGTGCGCATTCCTCGTTATATGTTGAGCGCACAAACCGGCTTAGCATTTGCAGTTGCCGATGTGGACGACTCCGAAAAACGCGAAGTCGAAAAAATAATTACCACAATGCCGGAAGTCGATTCGGAATCGGTCGGTCGTCTGCTGTTGCATTCACCGGAAATCGCCAAAATTCTTCACGGTCTCGATAAACCCGATGCGCGGATCTGGATTCTTGATTCGGAGCAGCGTGTTCGGGCGGTGGTGGGCAGCTTATCATCGGGCGGAAGCGCGCCACGGCACGGGGGATCGCGGCGCGAAACACAATCTTGGGTTCAACAACAATTATCACGGTTGTTTGAGTTGGTCTTAGAGTCCCCGGCAGAGCAGTTCGAAGATATTTCTCCACAGGAATCTTATCGCCGCGAGGAAATCTTTCACACTGCGCTGACCGGCTCTCCGGTATCGGGACGCCGCCCGTCGCTGGACCGTCGAGCTGAAATCATAATGGCCGCCCAACCGATCTGGTCCGGCAATAAAGTACTCGGTGCAGTAGTTGTGGAACAAAGCAATAACGAACTGCTCGCGTTACAACGGGCCGCTTTGCAGGACGTAGCAACCGTTACCGTGCTGGTGTTCTTATTCGTCACGGCTGCACTGTTGATTTTTGCGTCACGACTCACATTGCGCATAAGCCGACTACGCAATACGACGGAAAGCGCTATTACACCAGAAGGACGCGTGCGTCGCGATCGCATCGAAACCGAGCACGAAGCCGGTGATGAAATCGGTGATTTGTCGCGCAGTATTTCCAGTATGCTAAATCGATTGACCCAATACACTCGGTACCTTGAGGGCATGCCAGACACGTTGGCCCATGAACTACGTAATCCGCTCAATGTTGTCAATTCCTCGCTCGACAATCTCCACAAAGAGGTGCCTGAGGCGAATTCCTCTAAGTATATGGAGCGAGCCCAGAATGGTATCAATCGCTTGCGCTCGATCTTAACCAACCTGACTGAGGCGGCAAATCTTGAGGACGCGTTACGGGACGAAGCGCGCGAACGGATCAATTTGGCGGACTTGGTGTCAAGTTACGTCGAG
>CAXMMZ010000207.1:0-11104 GCA_964194565.1 Arenicellales bacterium | reverse complement strand
CGCGGTGAAGCGGCGATCGAGCGCAGGCTGGACAACGCGACGGCCTCGTCGACCGCGGCGATGGGAAACAGACCCGATACGACTTCGCCGGCGCGCGCGCCGTGCGTTAAGCCCAACTGCTCGAGGTCGTCGAGCAGTTGGCCACCCTGGCCGGTTGCCCGAGCGTCAATCGCCACCCGGCCCGCGAAATACTGCAGGAACTGATTGCTCGGCTTGAACGCCGTCGTTTTTCGTTGATTGACATGCGCGCGGTATTCGCCAAACGCCCAGGCCAGTGCGCTGCTCGCCTTGGACATTTGCCCGGCTTTGTGAAGCCCGTTCTGACTCGGATGTTGTTGCGCCGGAACGGCGGTGTGAATCGTAGCCGCCTGGGCACCGAACGCCAGCAGGCCGATGAGTAATACTTGAATCCCGCTGAGAATAGTCTTTCGCATGGCAGACACCTCTGATTATTTCCGATTCGCCGACCGGTCTATTTTTGGATATCAATCAGTATAGAGGACAGCGTAACCTTTATAAAGCGCCTGATTTCTCATCGAAATGGGCAAATTAGTGGGTTGGGACGCGTGAAAATATCCACATCATTGAGAGAAATCGCGGTTCACGCACCGTGGTTAACCCACTTTCATGATCAGTCCCCCATCACCACGCCTTCGCGCCGCGGGTCGGCGCCGCCCACCAACATCCCATCGCGAATCAGAACGCCGTGCAGACCGCTGTTAAGATCGCGAACATTTACGTCGTGGCCGCGTTCGGTCAACGCGTCTTTAAGCGTAGCGGCTTGAGTGCCGGCTTCGAGGTCGGTGGCGCCGTTGCGGTTCGAAAAATGGCCCAGATTGATCGCGTCTTGCAAATCCCAGTTCCAATCCAATACCGCGATGATGGTCTTGGCGACGTAGTTGATGATGCGGCTGCCGCCGGGTGAACCGATCAGTAAGTAAGGATCACCGTTCGGATCCAGCACGATGGTGGGGGACATCGAACTACGCGGTCGTTTGCCGCCTTCGATACGATTCGCGACTGGATGGCCGTCGCGCTCCGGACGAAACGAAAAATCCGTCAGTTCGTTATTCAGCAGAAATCCGCCGACCATGAGCCGGCTGCCAAATCCATTTTCGATCGTCGTCGTCATCGACAACGCGTTGCCGTAGCGGTCTACGATGCTGAAATGGCTAGTACCGGGAAGTTCGTACTGGTCATCCGGCGCCCAGAGCTGAGCGTCTAACCACGGTGGATTGCCGGGTTCGGCGGCATCCATCGCATTGTTGCGATCGATCAATTGCGCGCGATAGGTCAAATAGCTTGGCTCCACCAACCCAGCCACGGGTATACGTACGAAATCGCTATCTGCCATATACAAGCCACGATCCGCATACGCGAGCTTCGCGGCTTCGGAAAATAAGTGAACACTGTCGGCACCATAACCCATTCCAGGTATATCGAAATGCGACAAGATACCGAGGATTTGCGCAATGGTAAGACCCCCCGAGGTGGGCGGCCCCATGCCACACACGGTGTAACGACGGTACGGCGTGCATATCGGGTCGCGTACTTTGACGCGGTATGCCTCGAAATCCGCGGTCGTGAGTACGCCGGGGTTATCTTCGGTAGCTGCGACGGTACGCGCAATTTCTTGCGCCAGCGGCGCTCGATACAATGCATCCGAGCGTTGTTGTGCAACCTCCTGCAAGGTCTCGGCGAACGCTGGATTCTTTAACAAAGTTCCGGCGCTCAGGGGTGCCGCGTCGCTACCGAAAAAGTACGCACGAGTCGCATCATAACGATCGAGTCCTTCGGCATCGGCGATTGATCGCGCGAGTCGGGGTGTAACGGTGAATCCCTGTTCAGCGCGATCAATGGCCGGTTGTACAAGCTCCGGCCACGGTAACGTACCGTGCCACTGATGTGCCAAGTCGAGTAGTTTCAGGGTGCCCGGCACGCCTACCGAGCGGCCACCGATCACCGCATCCCACCACTCCTTGGGTTCGCCGTCGGCGTCTAAAAAATACGCCGGCGTTGCCGCTGCAGGAGCGGTTTCGCGGCCGTCGAATGTACTGAGCGCCCGCTGTTCGGCGCCCCAGTACAACATGAACGCGCCACCGCCGATGCCCGAAGATTGCGGTTCGACGAGATTCAGCATGAGTTGCACGGCGACCGCGGCATCGACGGCAGTGCCGCCGCGTTTCAATACGTTATAGCCGGTTTGCACCGCCAACGGGTGGGCCGCGGCGACAATAAACTGCTGTGCGGCCACCGATTTTTTATCGGTCCAGCCGCTCGGCGCTTCGGGCGCGGGCGGCTCGACCGTGGTAGCGGCGGTGGCGGTCGCGATGGTTAGGCTAATCGCCGCACCAAGCGCGCGCCAAACCCTATAAGAGTTTGAGGATGGATTCGGCATCGCTGACTTCGAATTTCCTCGGCGCCTCACGGTTGAGGTGGGTTACGACGCCATCGTCCACGATCATCGCATAGCGATCGGAGCGTACACCCATGCCGCGCTTGGTGAGGTCCAACTCCAAGCCGAGTGCTTCGGTCAGATCCGCACTGCCGTCCGCCAACATGAGAATTTTTTCTGCGTTTTGACTCTTACCCCACGAATCCATCACCCATGCGTCATTGACTGACAGGCAGACGATTTGGTCTACGCCTTTGGCAAGTATTGCATCGGCCTGTACCACGTAGCCGGGCAGATGACTGGCCGAACACGTTGGGGTAAACGCGCCGGGCAGGGCAAACAGTACGACCTTCTTCCCCGAAAATATTGCATCGGTCGTAATTTCGGCGGGTCCTTTGTCAGACATTTCATATACCGTGACATTCGGAATGTGGTCGCCCACTTTAATCGTCATAAATTGTCTCCTTAGCTGTGAGTTGGTATCGAAGCGCTGTACGGTGGTCGTTGCGTGAAACAGTATCCATTCCAGCTACATCACGGAATATTGTCGGCGACCGGATCGCGATTGGCAATGTACACGGTCAATTAACGTCGGCTCAAATCATCCCACTCGATCGGAACTCGTCGATTTCCGCCTGGTCGAAACCGAGATCGCTCAGCACCGCCTCGGTATGCTCGCCGAGACCGGGTATCGGGTCCATGCGCGGCTCAAAATTTGGCATAATGACCGGCGGTTTTAGGGCTTTAATTGGGCCGGCGGGTGAGTCTACTTCCCGCCATCGATCGCGTGCGGCGTGTTGCGGGTGGTCCCAGAACTCCTGCATGGAATTCATGCTTGCGTTCGCGATCTGAGCGGCGTCGAGTCGCGCAATGATTTGCTCACTCGTGAGTTCGCTGAACACGGCGTTGATGCTCGTGGTTAAGGCGTCGCGATGCGTGACGCGATCGGCATTGCTGGCGAAACGCGAATCGTCGCCGAGTTCCGGCTGCTCCAACACCTCTGTGCAAAATCGCGCCCACTCGCGCTCGTTTTGAATGCCGAGGTTGACGGTTTTGCCATCCCCAGTGCGAAATGGGCCGTACGGTGCAATCGCGGCGTGGCTTGCGCCGCTACGCTTCGGTGCGCTACCGCCGTATGCCGCGTAGTAAGCGGGGAAATTCATCCATTCGCCGAGCGCGTCGAATAACGAGATGTCGAGTACGGTGCCGCCGCCACGGGCTTGGCGCTGCAAAAGTGCGGTGAGAATGCCACTGTACGCATACATCCCGCCAGCAATATCGGCAGTCGAAATTCCGGTTTTGGAGGGTTCGTCCGCGCTGCCGGTGACCGACACGAGGCCCGTTTCGCATTGGATCAGCAAATCGTAGGCCTTCTTGTCGCGGTACGGGCCGCTGGCGCCGTAGCCCGATATGTTGCAGACGATTAACGCCGGATTGCGCGCGGTTAGCGTGGCTCCATCGAGCCCGAGCCGGTCCGTGGCGCCCGGAGCGAGGTTTTGCACAAATACATCCGCTTCCATCAACAACCGATGCAGTACCTGTGCCGCCAGCGGGTGTTTGACATCTAATGTGAGGCTCTGCTTGGAGCGGTTCAGCCACACAAAATGGCTGGACAACCCATTCACGGTGCGGTCATACCCCCGAGCAAAATCGCCGCTTCCGGGGCGTTCGATCTTTATTACTCGGGCACCGAGATCGGCGAGTTGCCGCGTCGCGAATGGGGCCGCGACCGCCTGCTCGAGTGCGACAACGGTAATGCCATCGAGGGGTAGTGGTGCCGCTGAATCAGCCACGGATTTGGCGCTCTCTATCGATCCACATTAATCTTGGCTGCGACCTTCCATTCACGTTCCCTGTGTTGCCACTGCCTCGCGGCTAGGCGCGTGCCGGTCCGTAACAAATTGCCCCGGGAAGACGCGGTCCAGGTACCCCATTGCGGTGTCACGCGCACACTGAGTACTCATTTTGTGTGGGGTTAATAACCGATCGAGCCATAAGCCGTCGATCATCGCGCTCATCGCGGTCGCGATGAGGTCGGCATCGCTCGTTGCGTCGCCGGTTTCATCCAGTAATTGACGGCACAAATTACGCAGCGCAGCGAAATGTTCTTCATCGCGTTGTTCGCACAGCGTGAGATAGGTAGGTCGCGACTTAGACTCGCCGAAAAATGCGAACCAAACGGCAATTTTTTTGCGGTTGTACACGACCGGGTCAAAATCTGCCATGACCAGCGCGTACAAACGCTCCACTACCGACGGTCCGGCGCGCCCCAAAGCGCGCGCCCAGACGTTGCGATATTCTTCGGCCAGATATTGCAACGTTTCAGTGAGTAGCGTTGCTTTATTCGTGAAATGAAAATTAACAATCCCGCGTGACAGTCCTGCGCCTTGTGCGACGTTGGCGAGCGTAGTATCCGCGAAACCGCGCTTGGCGATCGACGCAATTGTGGATTGAATGAGTTGTTCCCGCCGCCGGCGTTTGAGCGTGCCGCTGCGATGTTGTTGAGGTTCGGCCATGGAATTTTGCAATTGCTCGATATCGAGAATCTAAAATATCAAATAATTACAAATTAATCCATGTTTAGCAATAAGTTATCAAATATAATTGGCTGAACGTTCAATCAATTTATTGACATTGCGAGGAGCCACATGTGAATATTCACCTGCCTGCGCGGTATTGAACCGGTGGCCGGTATGCTGGCCCGGATAGTTCATGAAGGGTTCGGATGTCGGGGGAAATCGGGTGCGCAGGGCGGCCAGAGGCGAAGCCGAAAACCGCCGATGGGATGAATCCGAACAGCACAAACCGTACCGAGGCCTAACCGCTTAGGCGCCTCAAAATGCGACTTAACCGATTCAAATATTGAGAATATTCGTGGTTCATGGGCCGCCTTCGTGAACTATCCGATCTAGGCTATCGGCATCGCCGATACGACAAAATCATCAAAAAATGACAAGCTACGACGCAATCATTATCGGTGCCGGCCACAATGGTCTCGTGGCGGCATGTTATCTGGCTCGGGCCGGTTTACGGGTGGTTGTGCTCGAGCGAAACGCGCATATTGGCGGCGCGACAGTGAGTCGCGAGCTGTATCCGGGGTTTACCTATTCGAACTGTTCGTACGTATGTAGCCTGTTTCGTCCCGAGATCTTTCGCACGCTGAATCTGCCGCGTTACGGATTGCAAGTCATCCCTTACGAAGGTTCGGTGACGATGACTCGGGACGGCGGCTACCTGGCAAGCTTTGCCGATCACGATGCGAATCGTCGCGAATTATCGCGTTTTTCCAAACGCGATGCCGAGAACTACGATCGTTTCAGCCATGAAATGTCCCGGCAGTGCCGTTTTATCAAACAGTTTTTGCTCACGACACCGCCCGATCCGACTTCTTTTAAGTGGCGTGACTTGAAAGGGCTTGCCAGTCTCGGAGCGGCGTTTTACGACCTGGGCGAGACGCAAATGTACGACACCATCCGCTTTTATACGATGAGTTGTGCGGACCTGTTGGATCAATATTTTGAGTCGGATGTCATCAAGGGAGTGATCGCGGGCAGTTCCATCATTGGCACCGCACTTGGGCCTTATTCACCCGGATCGGCCTACGTGATGCTGCATCATTATATGGGCGAAGTTGACGGCACCATCGGCGCATGGGGCTATGCGCGTGGTGGTATGGGATCGATTTCCAAGGCGCTTGCTAACGCCTTGCAAGCGCACGATGGTGAAATTCGAGTCAACGCTGAGGTCAATGATGTCATCGTCAAACACGGCCGTGTGTGTGGAGTCGCTCTTAAAGACGGCGAAGAACTGCATGCCGCAACGGTGGCGTCGAATCTCGATGTAAAACGAACGTTTCTAAATGTTATGGATGAGCGCGATCTGCCGGAGGAGTTCGTGCAACGTGTACGGCGTTTTAAGATTCGTGGGTCTTCCGGAAAATTGAATATCGCACTGGACGGCATGCCGTCGTTTCCGCAGATACCTGCGGATTGCCCGGCGCGGCGTGGCGATATGCATATCACCGACTCGATGGAACGTATCGAGCGCGCTTACGACGACTGGAAAAACGGCACATGGTCCAAGGATCCTTACGTGGATATGTTGATACCGAGTCAAATCGATCCGACGCTCGCGCCACCCGGACAGCATATGATGACGGTATTCGTGCAATACGCACCGCCGCGATTGGCGAGCGGTGATTGGACCGACGCGGATCGCGACGCGTTCGGCAGTACCGTGGTGGATGCAATCGGTGCATACAGTCCGGACTTCAAAGATCGGATACGGCATATGGAAGTGCGTACGCCGCGTGAGTTGGAGGCCGAAGTCGGTTTGACCGAAGGCAATATCTTTCAAGGCGAGCTGACCCTCGATCAGTTGATGTTCAATCGCCCGGTGCCCGGCTATGCGCAGTACCGGAGCCCCGTCAAGGGAATGTATTTGTGTGGTTCCAGCGCCCATCCTGGTGGTGGAGTTATGGGTGCACCAGGCGCCAATGCGGCGCGCGAGATCCTGCGTGATGTTGGTCGAAAGGGCGGCCGACGGTGAAATCCGTTCGTTACGATGCGGTCGTAATTGGGGCCGGTCACAACGGCCTCGTATGCGCCGCGTACTTAGCGCGGGCACGGCGACGCGTATTGTTACTGGAGGCGGCGGATCAGGTCGGCGGCGCGGCCGCGACCGAGTCATTCGCGCCCGGGTACCGAGTATCGTCGTGCGCTCATCTCGCGTATCTGTTCGATCCATCGATCAGCGCTGAGCTGAAATTGGCGGATCACGGCCTGATTTGGTCGGCCATAGATCTACCGAGTGTGGCGCTAAGCCCGGATCGCGACGCGCTCACGATCAGTTCCGACCCGACCGTTAGCGCCGGCGATTGGATACCCGGTGAGCGCGAGCGCTTCGATGCGCTCATGGCACGGATGACGCGTTTCGCTGTGGTATTGCAGAGCTTATATACGCGCGCACCACCACGGCTCCGCAATCGGCGCGGCGATATCGCCGCGCTTGCGCAAGCGGCATGGCGGATCCGTCGGCTGGGTCGTGACGACATGCGAGAGCTACTGCGCATCGCCGGCATGAATATCGCCGACTTGCTCGACGATGAACTCAATGATGACCGGCTCAAAGGGATGCTGGCGTTCGACGCCGTGCTCGGCACGCGGCTCGGACCGCGCGCTCCGAATACCGTATTTACATGGTTGCACCGTCTGGTGTCCGGCGCGCCAACACCGCACGGCGGTATCATGCACCCGCTTGGTGGTATGGGTGCGTTGTGCGACGCCCTAGCGGGCAGTGCGCAGGCGGCCGGCGTGGAAATACGCACCAGTGCCCGAGTGGAATCGATCGTGTGCGATGCAGATCGTGTCACTGGCGTACGCTTGGCCGATGGCGAGGAGATCGGTGCGGCTCAAGTTATTTCCAGCGCCGACCCACAGCAGACCTTGTTGTCGTTGTTGGGCGCGCGTGCGTTGGATACCGAATTCGTACGCCGCATCCGCGACGTTCCGATGGTCGGTGCGGCCGCAAAATTGCATCTTGCCATGGACGACCTGCCGACCTTCTCCGGGGTGCACCCCGAGCAGGCCTGTGGGCGGCTCGTTATCGCGCCCAATATTGATTACGTCGAGCGCGCATCGAATGCCACTAAATACGGGGAATACGCGCAACAGCCGGTTATCGAGATCACCATACCGTCGTTGCACGATGCGACACTGGCGCCGCCGGGTAGGCATGTGTTGTCGGCAATCGTGCAGTACGCCCCGTACACGCTACGGGCCGGTTGGGATGCTCATCGAGACGAGTTCGCGGATTGTGTGATTGCTACGCTGGCTGAATATGCACCGGACCTTCCCGACAAAATTGTTGAACGGCAATTATTATTGCCGATGGATATCGAACAACGTTACGGTATGACCGGAGGGCATTGGCACCATGGCGAGTTAGGACTGGAACGTTTTTGGATGTGGCGCCCGGTGCCCGGTGCTGCGCAGTACAAGATGCCCGTCGAAGGTCTGTTTTTGTGCGGCGCCGGTTGTCATCCCGGCGGCGGCGTGATGGGACTCGCGGGGCGCAACGCGGCGCGAACCGTGCTTGCGACGACAAGGCCATGACCCAGCTATGATCGAACGCCACTATTTACAGCCGCTGCTGCCGACGCCGTTTCATTCGCGCACTCAAGCGGCATGCCGCACCGCGCTCTGGTCCGGTTGGGCGGGTTATCAAAGCGTTCGCTGTTACACCCATGTCGAATTTGAGTACTTCGCGGCACGAAATCAGGCCACGTTGTTCGATTTGTCGCCGATGATCAAGTACCGCATTACCGGCACCGACGCGCTGCCATATTTAAACCGGCTCGTGACCCGCGATGTCGCGAAGCTCGCGGTGGGTAGGGTTGCCTACACGGTATGGTGTAACGATGCCGGCAAGGTGTTGGACGACGGTACATTGTTTCGATTGGACGAAAACGAATACCTGCTATTCGCTCAGGATCGGCATCTGCCGTGGTTGCAGGACTCGGCGATTGGATTCGATTTGGCGGTGGAGGATGTTTCTGAACGCTTTGCGGCGCTAGCTCTGCAAGGACCGACTTCATACGCAATAATGCAACGCATGGGCTTCGACGATTTGGTGTCGCTGCGGCCTTTCGGTTGGCAGCGACTGAATTATTGCGGCGCCGAACTCATCGTATCGCGGACTGGATTCAGTGGTGATTTGGGCTACGAGATTTGGATTGCGCCCGATCAAGCCGAACTGCTATGGGACGACCTTATGAGCGCCGGTGCCGACTTCGGACTGGTGCCGATGGGATCCGATGCGCTGGAACTTTTGCGTATCGAGGCGGGTTATCTACTGCCAAACGCCGATTTCATGCCGGCGGATCGTGTGACCCGGGCCAGCCGCGGCCGCTCGCCATTCGAACTCGGGCTCGGTTGGTTGGTGGATTTCGATAAAGGCCACTTCGTCGGTCGTAGGGCATTGCAAGCCGAGCATGCGGGCCCAGGACGCTACGTGTTTGTGGGCTTGGACATCGATGGAAATAAGCCGGCCCACGAGTCGCTGATTTATTATCGGCGCCGCGAGCTGATCGGCCACATCACGTCGGCGATGTGGTCGCCCACCTGTAAACGTAATATCGCGATCGCCGAATTGCAGGCCGGCCGCGAGTCGATGCTGAACGATTTGTGGGTGCAGATATATCTGCAGAAAGAATTGAAGTGGGAAAAACTTATGCTGCGTTGCCGGGTTGTGCGGCGTCCGTTTTTTAATCCACCGCGACGTTTGGCGACGCCACCGGCCGCTTTTTAACATGGTCGCACGGCATCGTCTCGACCCGTTGCTGCGGCCGCAATCACTAACCCTAGTTGGAGCGTCGGCGCGCGCTCGCCGATACCCCGTCGCTGCGTCAAGGCGCTGCCCAATCATAATTTAGGATAAGGTAATTTCTATGCAGGTTAATACGACCCAAGTTCAATCGGACGACAATCAAGTCGTCCACCCGTGGGACAATATTCATCGGCTCGGGCATAACAAGCGCACTGTCATCACCCAGTCGGACGGTATTTATGTTTATGACTCGGACGGCAATCGCTTAATCGACGGGCCGGCCGGAATGTGGTGTGTCAATATCGGTCACGGGCGCGAGGAGATGGTCGACGCTACGGCGGAGCAAATGCGCCGCATGCCGTACTACAGCCCGTGGGGGCTTGCTAATGCACCCGCTGCTGAACTGGCAGCGCGGCTTGCGGAGCATACGCCCGGCGATCTCAATCACGTGTTTTACACCACTGGCGGGTCCACTGCAGTGGATTCGGCGCTGCGCTTTGTAATGTTTTACAACAACTATCTTGGACGTCCCGATAAGAAACATGTTATCTCGCGGGACAAGGCGTATCACGGTAGCACCTATTTGTCCGCCTCATGTTCCGGCAAAGAGCGCGATAAGAATTATTTTGACTTCGAACAACAGCGCGTGCACCACATTCCGGCGCCGAATCCGTATCGGCGGCCGGCCGGAATGTCGGTACAGGCGTTTGGTGATGCGAAAATTGCCGACCTGGAGAATAAGATTTTGGAGGTCGGCCCCGAGCGAGTGGCGGCGTTTATCGCCGAGCCGGTATTGGCGTCCGGCGGCGTGATCGTTCCACCGCCGGGGTACCATAAACGTTGCCTGGAAGTGTGCCGGCGTTACGACGTGCTGTATATCGCCGACGAAGTAGTAACGGCATTCGGTCGTCTCGGTCACTTCTTCGCGAGTGAAGATGTGTTTGGAATGGTGCCCGATATCATCACGACCGCTAAGGGCATTACCTCCGGTTATGTGCCATTGGGTGCGGTCATAATTTCCGATCGGCTGTTGTCGGATTTGAACCAGGATGTCAGACAGGCCGCCGTATTTTCGAACGGATTTACGTATTCGGGGCATCCGGTCGCGTGCGCTGCGGCATTGAAAAATATCGAGATCATGGAGCGTGAAGATCTCATGCAGCATGTCCAAGAGATCAGTGGTTATTTCTTGGCACGATTAGGCGAGTTGGCGGAGATTCCAATCGTCGGTGATGTTCGGGGCGTGGGCCTGATGGCGTGCGTTGAGTGCGTAATCAGTCAGGACAGTAAGGACCCATTGTCGTTGGATTACGAGATCGGCGATCGCATCGACCGCCACTGCCAGCGGCTGGGGCTGATTGTACGACCACTCATCAATATGTG
>CAXMMZ010000206.1:0-4857 GCA_964194565.1 Arenicellales bacterium | reverse complement strand
TCTGACTGAGGATGCCTTTCTCGAGCAATCCGAATGGGACGAGGTGTGGGGATACGACGCCGACCTGTATCTGCCATTGTTTCATTTTGCGCGCCTCAATCGGCTACCCACCGTGGCGTTGAACGTGGACCGCGAGCTGGTATCGCTGGTCGGCGATAATGGCTGGAACGCACTGACACAAGAGCAGCGCGAGGGGTTGTCCGATCCGGCGCCGGCGAGTGACGCATACCGCACGTCACTGGCGAAATTGTATGCGCTAAAAATTTCTATGCGTGCCGGGCCCGAAGATACGGCAATTACCGAGCCCGGGCCAGAGGTCCTGCACGACATAAAGCGCAGCGATGAATTCTCGAACTTTGTGGACGCGCAACTTACCTGGGATCGTGCGATGGCTGAAGCTCTGGCTGCGGCATATCGCCGTGACCCCGATGCATTAGTGGTTGGAATCGTAGGGCGGGGGCACCTTGAGTACGGTTACGGAATTCCGCACCAGCTGTCCGATATGGGCATAGACGACGTCGCGGTCCTATTGCCGCTTAGTGCAACCGATACCTGTGATCCTCTGGATTCGGAGCTTGCAACGGCTGTTTTTGTCATAGACGCGGACAGCGATGACGAGCCCGCTGCTGCCCGGCCGCGTCTCGGAGTGATCATTGAAGCCACCGACGGCGGAGTACGCGTGATTGAAGTAGTTGCCGGCAGCTTGGCGGCACAAATCGGCCTGCTGAAGGGTGACGTGATTGAATCGGCCGCCGGTTTCACGACCGAAACACCCGCTGCGCTCATTAAGGTCATCGGTCGCCAGGCGCCCGGTACCTGGTTGCCGCTGCGTGTCTTGCGCGGCGATGTGACGCACGAGCTGGTTGCCAGGTTTCCACAAAGCTTCGACGCGACCCCTTGATGCGTGCGCTGGTAGCGGCGGCGCTTTACCTGGCAAGCACTGCGACGTTCGCGGTGCCCACCGTCGAGGTTCCGCAACACTCAATCGAGGTTCAATTGACACCCGCCAGCGGCGAGCTGCGGGTTGTTGACGAGGTACGGGTTTCCGGGCGTAAGTGGATCGATTTTCGCCTCGCCCCCTGGCTGGATGTCAAACAGCTGCTGGTCGACGGACAGGTTGTACTCGTCGCACGGTCGGGGAATAGCTTTCGTGTGGCATTGCGGGACGAGGGACAGCACGTGCTCAACTTCGAGCTACTCGGCACGGTGCCGCCGCGTGATATGCCTGCAGAAGTGCCGGCTGGCACTTACAGTAGTAGCGGTGGCGATGGAGCGTACCTGCCGGGATACGCTGCCTGGATACCGCTCGACCCGGGTGAGCGCCTGCGCTACCGCCTGACCGTTAGCGTTCCTGCCGGGCAGCGCGCCGTTGCTACCGGCAAGCTCGTCGCGGAGCAGGCCAACAGTGAACGTTATCAGGCGACGTTTTCCGTCGAGCAACCCGCCGAGCCGCCGTCGTTGTTTGCCGGACCTTACGTGATCGGCGAACGACGCGTTCACGGGCTGCGTTTGCGCACCTATTTTCATACCGAGCTGACGGATCTGTCCGACGCTTATCTTGCGTCCGCAGCCAAATACATCGATCGATTCGCGGCAATCATCGGCGATTATCCCTACGCTGATTTTCACATCGTCTCCGCGCCATTGCCGGTTGGACTCGGATTCCCCAACCTAACCTATGTCGGGCGACGGGTATTACCGTTGCCGTTTATGAGAGCACGTTCTCTGGCGCACGAAGTGCTGCATAACTGGTGGGGTAACGGTGTCGCGGTGGACTATGCCAGCGGTAACTGGGCAGAAGGATTGACTACCTATATGGCCGACTACGCGCTCGCCGAGGATCGCAGCAGTGAGGCCGCGCGTGCGATGCGCGTGAAATGGCTGCGAGACTATGCGGCGCTTCCGCCCGAACGGGATCATGCGGTGCTCGCGTTCAGGTCGAAGGCCCATCGGGCAGCCCAGGTAATCGGCTACAATAAAATCGCGTTTGTGTTTCATATGCTGGTAGCGGAAATCGGTCAAACCGCTTTCGATGACGGGATACGCCGATTCTGGACCATAAACGCATTTCGAAAAGCCGGCTGGCGCCAGCTGCAGGCCGCGTTCGAGCAGAGTTCGGAGCGTGATCTCCGCTGGTTTTTCGAACAGTGGCTGACTCGCAAAGGCGCCCCACGGATAGCGCTTGGAGCGCACACGGTAAAAAGTATCGACGGCACGTTCAAGATCAGTGTCGAGCTTCGACAGAGCGAACCTCAATATCGGCTGCGGCTCCCGGTAATGCTGACAACGCGCACTGGTGTCGAGAGACACAGCGTGACCATTGCCGATGCAATTACAGAGCTCGAATTTATCGCCACTGCGTTACCGTTGAGTATACATATCGACCCCAACAGTGACGTATTTCGTCGTTTGCAGGCCAGCGAAGCACCTCCCATCATGCGTGATGTGACACTGCATCCGGCGGCAATCACGCTGGTGGCAACGCAGGACCCTGCTTATCGCGAGACCGGCCGGGAATTGGCGGCAAGGCTCATGGACACGGTACCGCGTTTTGATACTCTGGCAGAAGCCAAACGCGCCACGGTTCCATTGTTGCTGGTAGCCGATTCCGATACCGCCAAGGAGCTATTCACGCAGTTGCAGGTGGACAAATTTCCGGAGCTGCCGGCCGCAACGCACACTGCGGCCGTCTGGACGTTGCGCCGCCGCAACGGCATGCCAATGCTGGTGGTGACAGCACCGGATGTACCAAGCCTGCAGGCTCTGCTACGACCCTTGCCGCACTATGGAGGCCAAAGTTACGTGTTGTTCGACGACAGCAGCGCCGTTCGAAAAGGTGTCTGGCCGGTCGCGCGCGGACCCCTGTTCCAGACTCTGGGAAACACGCCTTAGGCGCGGCTCCGAGTAACTTGTGTATATTGATTCGATATACGACGCAGGCACGCTGACGGATATGGCGAACAGCTGACACGGCTGCGCGGTTGACTTCTACGCACTATCGCTGACTTTTCGGCTGACTTTTCGGACATGGACGGCGGCGGATCTGCGCCGTGGACTCGATCGAGCTATATGCGCAAGTATAAATGCGTATAGACTTGATAACTGCGCATATAAATGCTTTAATTGCGCATACACCCTATACGCAAGAAACAATCAGTGGCCAAACCAACTCCGGAAAACACCCTGGATAGCATCGTCCGAATCGTGGCAGCGAATCCACCAGGAATCGGGATCAGCGACATCGAGCATCGCCTGGAATCCAAAACTCCTCGACGCACCCTTCAGTCCTGGTTGAAGCGCCTTGTTGATAAAAATCGACTGATCACTGAGGGTGAGAGGCGCTGGGTGATCTACCGCCTCCCCCAAGAACGAGAAGATGCCAAAACGCGCATTCATTCCGGAATCGAGGCCCGGCAAGACAAATCCGGTTTTCAACTTTCCGGCCGTGGCGCGGAGATTCGCGACTACGTTCGCCAACCTATCGGCATACGCGTCCCTGTTGGCTACGATCGGACTTTCCTCGAATCCTACGTTCCAAACGTCACGAGCTATTTATCCGAAAGCGAAAAGTCACACCTACATCAAATCGGGCGATCGGAATCCGGCGACCAACCCGCCGGAACGTACGCCACGCAAATATTGAGTCGACTTTTGATCGATCTCTCCTGGAATTCAAGCCGACTGGAAGGAAACACTTATTCCCTGCTCGATACCCGTCGTTTGATCGCTCTTGGACAAGCCGCCGACGACAAAGAGCAACTGGATGCGCAGATGATTCTAAACCACAAAGACGCGATCGAGTTTCTCGTGGGCTCGGTGGATGAGATCGGATTCGCTAGACACACCATTCTCAACCTCCATGCGCTGCTTGCGAACAACCTGCTCGCGGACCCGGATTCAACCGGCCGGCTTCGGCACATTGCGGTGGGAATCGAAAAATCGGTGTTTCATCCACTAGAAATACCGCAGATTATCGAAGAATGCTTCGATCAGGTGCTGGCGACTATTAACGCTATTAGCGACCCATTCGAGCAGTCATTCTTTGCGATGGTTCACCTACCCTACCTGCAACCGTTCGACGACGTAAACAAACGCGTGTCCCGACTGGCGGCGAACATTCCATTTATTAAGGGAAACTTCACTCCACTGTCATTCACCGACGTTGCACGAGATGATTATGTCGAAGCAATCCTGGGTGTTTACGAACTCAATCGAGTTGACCTGCTGAAGGACATATTCACATGGGCGTATGAGCGCTCAACCGCCCGTTACGCAGCGGTCCGCCAATCGTTGGGGGAACCGGATCCGTTTCGCCTGAAATATCGCGAGCAGCTGCGCGAGATTGTGGGCACCGTTGTGCGTGAGGGGCTTACCAAAAAATCGGCCGTGGGCCGGCTCACGATGTGGGTTGAGAAAAACATCAAACTCGGTGACCAAGAAACTTTCACCCAAGTCGCGGAGACTGAATTGCTATCATTACACGAAGGGAATTTTGTCCGATACAGAATCCGCCCTTCTGAATTTCGAACGTGGCACAAAAATTGGGATAACAACGCCTGAAAACAGCGCTTTCTATACCGCGCCAGCACTCGAAAACCTGGCTAACAAACTCCACCCCGTAGGGCTTTTCGGGCTGTGGTCCAACGATCCCCGGACACCGAATTCATCCACCTGCTCGACACCGTATTCCACTCTTCCCAATCCCATATCGTAACCTTGTCGCCGAGCGTTTATGGGACCGATTCCAGGCTCAGATATCGAAGCTATTTATAATATAAATCAATTATATAAGTATTATTTCTAATGTTGGTTACGAACCGGTCGAATCCGGGTAAATTCGGAGCACCAAGGGAGTTG
>CAXMMZ010000205.1:0-7677 GCA_964194565.1 Arenicellales bacterium | reverse complement strand
GACCTGGGAGTAGACGTCGAACTGTACGACGCCGTGCAGCGCTTGCGTTTCGAACACCCGGAGGTTGGCTGTGTGGTGATCACGTCATTGCGGGATCGCATATTCTGTGCGGGCGCCAACATCAATATGCTTGCCCAGTCCTCGCATCAGCATAAGGTGAACTTTTGTAAGTTCACAAACGAGACCCGCAATGGCATCGAAGATGCCACCGAACATTCCAACCAAACGTATATATGTGCCATCAACGGCACCGCCGCCGGCGGCGGCTACGAGCTCGCACTTGCGACCGATTACATCGTGTTGATGGACGACGGCACGGCCAGCGTGTCGCTACCCGAAGTGCCGTTATTAGGCGTACTGCCTGGCACGGGCGGACTCACGCGGCTAGTGGACAAACGCCACGTGCGCCGCGACCACGCCGATTATTTTTGTACGACCGAAGAAGGCATTCGCGGCAAACGCGCGTTGGACTGGGGTTTGGTGGATGCCATCGCACCAAGTTCTCGATTTCGCGACACCGTCAGCGCGCATGCTCGCGATGTCGCCGAACAATCCGATCGGCCGCGCGATGCGATCGGAACTCGCTTCACACCATTGCCACGCGAAATAACCCGCGACCGTATCGATTACGGCGCATTGCACGCGGACATCGATCGCGGCCAACAAATTGTACGCATTACCATTAACGGCCCCGCAGACGCTGCGCCCGAATCGGCCACGGCAATCCATGAGCAAGGCACTGAATTTTGGCCGCTACGTCTGGCGCGGGAACTGGACGACTTGATTTTGCATATGCGTGCGAACGAACCGGAAATCGGCACCTGGGTATTTTCATCGGTTGGCGATGGCCAACGGGTCTTGGGATTCGATCGATGCTTAACGTCTTACCGCGACGACTGGCTGGTTCGGGAAATCACCCTGTATTGGAAACGGACATTAAAACGGCTCGACGTCACATCGAGGAGCATCGTCGCGTTGGTCGAACCCGACAGCTGTTTTTGCGGCACGTTATTAGAAATAGTCTTAGCGGCAGACCGAAGTTATATGCTGGATGGCCAATTCGAGGGTGACCCGCGACCGGCGCCGGTGGTATCGTTGTCGGCGATGAATTTCGGCCCGTTGCCGACGCTTAACGGCCTCACCCGGCTCGCCGCGCGCTTTGCCGGCACCATCCCGGCCGGCCTGGATGAATCACTCAGCGCCATGCTGGATGCCGAGGCGGCGAGCGGACTCGGCCTCGTGACCTTCGTTCCCGACGATATCGATTGGGAGGATGAAGTCCGAGTTGCGCTGGAACAACGCGCGAGTTTTTCTCCGGACGCACTGACCGGTATGGAAGCCAGCCTCCGCTTCGGCGGGCCCGAAACACTGGAGTCGAAGATTTTCGGGCGCCTGAGTGCGTGGCAAAACTGGATATTTCAAAGACCCAATGCGGTCGGTGAGCACGGCGCGTTAACTCGCTTTGGCTCCGGGCGGCGAGGCGAATTCGATAAACGACGCATATGACATCCACTGTAGATCTAGACGAACGCATCCCCAATAACGTCAACCTCGCCGGCGACCGCCGCCTGAAACGCGCGTTGGAAGCGTGGCAGCCGGGGTTTCTCGATTGGTGGCATGACATGGGGCCGGTCGATCATCACACCAAAGAGGTGTACTTGCGCACTGCAGTTAGTGTCGACCGCAAAGGATGGGCAAACTTTGCGTATACCCGGATGCAGGAATACCGATGGGGCATTTTTTTGGCTGAGCCCGAGCCGGATCGCCGTATCGCGTTCGGCCAGCATCAAGGCGAACCCGTGTGGCAGGAAGTTCCTGGGGAATACCGCGCCGCGCTGCGCCGCTTAATCGTGGTTCAGGGCGACACCGAACCTGCCTCGGTAGAACAACAACGCCAGCTCGGCCTGACCTGCCCGTCGCTGTACGACCTGCGTAACTTGTTTCAAGTCAACGTCGAGGAAGGCCGCCACCTCTGGGCCATGGTGTATTTATTGCATGCCCATTTCGGCCGTGATGGCCGCGAAGAAGCCGAAGGTATGCTGCAGCGCCGCTCCGGCGATCCAGATCGACCGCGTATGCTCGGCGCATTTAACGAACGCACGCCAAATTGGTTGTCGTATTTTATGTTCACGTTTCTGACTGATCGTGACGGTAAGTATCAGCTGTCGTCGATGGTCGAATCGGGCTTCGATCCACTCGCGCGCACCTGCCGGTTCATGCTGACCGAAGAAGCACACCATATGTTCGTCGGCATAACCGGCTTATCCCGCGTACTGCAACGCACCTGCGAGCTGATGCAAGAGCACGACAGCGACGACATTCGCCGCTTCGGCGCGATCGACCTACCGATGTTCCAGCGCTATATGAACTTCCACTTTAGCGTCACTATTGATTTGTTCGGGTCGGAGTTGTCCGGTAACTCCGCGGCAAACTACAGCATGGGATTAAAGAGTCGCTACCGCGAGAGTCACATTGGCGACGATCATCGACTGGAACACGACACCTACGCGGTCACATTTCCGACCGGGACCGACATCACGCGTCGAGACGAACCCGCGCTCAATGCCCTCAACGAGCGCTTACGCGATGACTACGTTGCTGAAGTCGAAGATGGCCTCGCCCGCCTCAACCGTACGATTGCAGGGTACGATGTGTATTTTACCGTGCGCCTGCCGCATCGTGGCTTCAATCGCAAGATCGGCGCCTACGCCGGTATGCATATTAGCCCGGACGGTACGGTGCTTGGCGCCGAAGAATGGCAACGGCAAGCGGCCCAGTGGTTACCGTCGGATTCCGACCGCGACTATCTGCAGTCCATCATGGAGCAACCGGTGTTGGGACGTGGTCAGTTTGCCAATTGGATCGCCCCGCCTGCGCGGGGCATTAACGAGCAGCCGATTGACTTCGAGTACGTACGTTTCGACTGATTGGGTACTCAATTCAGATTTTCGGTGCGGCACTGACGGATATGAAAAAATTACAAATTTGGAGGAGCAGACGATGGGCACGTATTCAGAACTACACTACGAAGGCGGAGTCCCCAGCGTAGTAGTTCCGAGGGACTATAACGCCAGCAGTGATTTCATAGATCGTCACTCCGAACAGGGCCGCGGCGGCAACATCGCGCTTATCGACGAAACCGGCCGCTATACCTATGCCAGACTCGGCGAACGCGTGAATCGTGCTGGCAACGCATTGCGCGCGGCAGGCGCGCAGATGGAAACACGCATTCTTATATGCATGTTGGACGGTATCGATTTTCCGGCCGTGTTTTGGGGCGCTATCAAAATAGGGGCGGTGCCGATTCCCATCAACACGTTGTTAACCGCAGACGATTACCGGCTGATGCTGAACGACAGCCGCGCCCCGATTTTGGTCGTGAGTGCGGCGTTATTCGATAAATTCGAGGCAATCATCGGCGATTGCGAACATCTGAACACGGTGATCGTTGCCGGCGAGGCCAAAGCCGACTACCCGCAGCTGTCGACGCTCATGGGCGAAGCGGGTCCCAATCTGATTGCCGCGCCAACCACGGCGGACGACATTGCGTTCTGGCTCTATTCCTCGGGATCCACCGGCGCCCCGAAGGGCGCGATGCACCTGCAATCCGATCTCGCCAACACCGCCGTGCTTTACGGCCAAGGAGTACTCGGCGTGCAGGAATCCGATGTGGTGTTTTCGGCCGCAAAAATGTTTTTCGCCTACGGCCTCAGTAACTCCATGACCTTCCCGTGGTACGTCGGCGCAAGCAGCGTCGTCATCGCCGGACGGCCTACGCCGGACGGTGTTATGGATACGCTGCGCACGCACCAACCCACGATCTACTACGGCGTACCCACGTTATACGGGGCAATTCTCGCCGACGACAACAATAATCGGGAACGCGGCTCGGAGCGGCTGCGATGCTGTGTGTCTGCAGGCGAAGCGCTCCCGGAAGGCGTCGCGACACGGTGGGAGCAACGCTTTGGCGTCAAAATACTAGACGGCCTTGGCAGCACTGAGATGCTGCACATTTTTCTCAGCAATTCCCCGAATGACGTGCGCTACGGCACGTCAGGAAAGGCGGTGCCGGGTTACGTGTTACGAGTCGTTGACGAGCAAAACCAACCCACCGCGGTGGGAGAGGTCGGCGAACTGCTGGTCAGCGGACCGACAGCGTCGACGGCGTACTGGAACCAGCGCGAAAAAAGCATCAATACATTCCAAGGGCCATGGACCCGGACCGGTGACAAGTACACCGTCGATGCCGACGGCTATTACCACTATTGCGGTCGTAGCGACGACATGCTCAAAGTCAGCGGCAACTGGGTATCGCCGTTCGAAGTTGAGTCCGCGCTTAGCGCCCACGACAAGGTATTGGAAGCCGCCGTCGTCGGCCTCGCCGATGACGACGATTTGATCAAACCCAAAGCCTTTGTGATCTGCTCCGAGGGCACTACGGCAACGCCGGAATTCGCCGAGGAACTCAAACAGTTCGTCAAAGACCGGCTGGCGCCCTTCAAATACCCGCGTTGGATCGAGTTTGTCGATACTCTGCCAAAAACCGCCACCGGAAAAATTCAGCGGTTCAAGTTGCGAATCTGAGGCGATCCAGATGCGACGCGAGTTCGACGATCGGCAATCTCTGGCGGCGTGACGATTGCGATTACACCTCTACCCGGTCGCTCAAGTGTCGCGCCTGACGTAGTGCAATCCGCATCGCACTGCGCGCGAGTCGGGTCGGTGGCTTGGCAAAGAGTTCGGGATCCCGGCCTTGTCTAAGGGCTGTCATGGTTCGTACCTTCTCCGCATTGTAATCGGGCAATCCCCAAACATTCAGTAGCCTATCGAAGGCTTCCCAACTGGCACGGTCGAACGGTTTGCGGACGCCGAATCGATCAAACACCGGACTGGCCGGATGCAAGTTCAAGCAGGGCAGATAACCGCTCGGTATGGGCACGTTTGCCGAATGGGTCCTCCGGCCTGCGAGCAACTTTGGCAACACATGGGTATGCGGCCCCTCCGGAGTTCGATCAGTCGCGATCGCCTGGAAGACCTCAACTCGACCGAGTGCCGACATGACCACACGATGCGGGCTTGCCGTCATCACGTCATGCATGATCGTGTTGTCACGATCAAATACCGAATAACCCGTGACGGCGCGAAGCTTTGCGAGCAACATGGGATCGGCACTGCGAACGCAAAAATCGACGTTTGTCGCGCCCAACCCCAGGTCAAACAAGACCGACTTTCGATCGGCCAGGCGCACTGCCAGCACATCATGACCAAGCTCAGTCAACACTTGCCGCCGGCTACTGCCGGCCTGCGCCATTGGCAAACAAAACGCCACGCCGTGCTGCCAGCTATCAGCACGTTTACTCAGCGTTTCGTATGCCACCGGGCGCACACCGTCGACCAACGTCATCTCGATAGCGCCACGCTCGGTCGAGACAGACAAGCTATCCGCGGCACCGCGACCAACCACGTCGTCATCGCTTTGATGAAACTCGGCTATCGCGCCGTACGATCCAATGCTAAAACTACTCGTGGCATCGCGCAGGTGTGCGGCTAGGACAATCGCGATATCGGTGTCAACTCGCATTCAGCGACGGTCGCGTGCGTCAGCCGTAGTATCCGTTTAGCGAATACAAATCCAAACTAATCGTATCTTTGAGGCTCTTTTTGCGTTTCTGTTCTTTCGCATCGAATTCCGCGATGCAATCGCCCGCGGTCAGGAATCCGTCTATGGTGTAGGCCTCGACGTCGGGGCAATCCAGTTTTTTGGCGAAGGGCAAAGATAACCAGTCGTCTCGTAACCAATAGTGAAGCCGCTCGATGACTTCGGGAATGATCTTGATTTGGACCGCCACCGTGCTATTCGTTATGCCGCCAATGATTACTGCCGGAACGGGAATTTTGAGAAATGAACGCATGCGCCGGATTGACTATGAACGGATCGATGGACCGCATCCACTGTATATCGAAAATACACGTTGGGCAACAAATCGCTAAAACCTGAAGACTTATTAAAATGTGCATACCTAATGATTCAATGTCGATTCGTCGACCAACGTCCGACTCCATAGCAAGGATACCTTCCGCGCTCAAACAGCCCAATTGATGCGTATCGACCAGATAAATTGTGCCTTATCCTTCGTATTCTCACCCGCGAGTTCTAATGGATTCTTTTTCAGTCAGTTGGTCTGACTGAATCGAATGCATATACTAGTATGTTCTGTTAACGAGTCTTCAGTAGTATGGCTGACATCGCGGGTCAATATCTTGAGCGAGGCACCTTGGTGTCCCGTTATGAGATCGGGGAGAAGCTCGGTGCGGGCGGGTTTGGTATCACCTATAAAGCCTTCGATACTCAGCTCCACTGCGAAGTAGCGATAAAGGCGGCGGCGGAAGCGGCCCGGCTCGCCCAGGCGGAGGCCGACCGAACATCAGCCGATTTGAAAAATCTACTGCGCCAGGCTGAAGATTATTTTTCCGCGTCTGATTTCGTGGAACCAGACGGTCGAAATGCTCGAACGGCGTACGCGAAGGTCTTGGCGGTGGATGCCGAGAATACAGCCGCATTGGCTGGCATGTATAGGATCGGAATGGTGTATGAGAGAGCAGCAAGAATAATGTTCATAGAGGGCAGGTCCGATATCGGTCGTCAGATTCTCGAACGCGGGCTGGACGCCGTGCCGGAGCACGTGGGACTATTACGGTTACAGGTCCGATTACCGGCCCAATGAACGCAAGTAACAGCAGGCCAGCGGTCGCTATGTGGTGACGACACCGGGTTGCAAACGACGACGCACTTGCACCGAAAACTAGGTGGATATCCGGGATTTTGACGAGGTATGATGGGTTTAGTGATTCCCGCCGAATTGAATCTTGTACACAAGCAGTGGGAGATAATATGAAATCAAGGCTGCTTATCCTACAAATCATGGTTTTGTCGATTGCGCTCCTATCGCTCGGAACCTGGGTGAATGCGGCGGAACTTGATGTGACGGACTTCGGCAACGAAACACCATCCACCGATCAACTTATCGAGGCCCTCACCACGGACCCGGCTATCCTCACGCGTAGCATTTCGTCGTCAGAACCCGCCAAGAAAAGGTCCGTGTCGTTGGGGATTCAGTTCAAGTATGACTCTTATGAGCTGACCGAGGGCGCCCAGGACGTGTTGAATAGGCTGGGCGGTGCTCTGGCTTCTCCGCAACTGGGTGAGTACACGTTTATGATAGAAGGGCATACCGATGCCATCGGCAGCACTGAATACAATCAAGGGTTGTCGGAAAAGCGCGCGAAGAGTGTCAAGAACTATCTGGTTAATGTGTTCGCTATCGAACCGTCTCGATTGGAGCAGGTGGGAAGGGGAGAATCCGCGTTATTGGATGAAGCCGATCCGAACAACAGTGTAAACAGGCGGGTCCAGATCATCAATCTGGCGCAATAATGCTTGGACACCTCATAGTCGCGAAACACATTTCCGCGCTTAGCAGGACGGTGCCGCAGATGTAGTTGCAACCACGTCGCGCCAGCCATCGCGTGGAGAGTGTCGATTCATTATTTTCGTACCGTACTGCATCGGTGCGACGGCCCCCGGTGATGGACTTTCAATCGGAATACGCAACGTGCGCCGCGAGGTCCACGACTATCTCAAATGCGGTCGTCTGAATTTCTACAACTTATGCCTCC
>CAXMMZ010000204.1:0-7623 GCA_964194565.1 Arenicellales bacterium | reverse complement strand
AGCAGATCTTCAGCAATACCGTCGGCGAAGAACTCTTGTTCAGGATCTGCGCTCATGTTCGCAAACGGGAGCACGGCGATGGAGGGTTTTGCCGGAAGCTCTGGCGCAGTTGTTTCGTCAGGAATGCTGTCCATTTCTGTCTTCTCCGACTTCGAAAGCACTCGATGTGCACGCACCGGTTCTTCGATATTCTTGACTTGCTGTTCGCCCATGAACTCGTAACCCAGATCTAGTTTCTTGCCGATTGCGGTTCGTACTGACTCGGAGATACAGATGCCCCCGGCATCGGCTAAGCTCTCAAGCCTTGCCGCGACATTGACGCCATCGCCGTAGATGTCACCCCGGTCTTCTATCACGTCCCCCAGGTTCACACCAATCCGAAACTGGACTTTGCGCTCGTCCGGCAAGTCTGCATTTCGATTCTTAAGTTCGTCTTGAATAGAAACCGCCGACGAGAGTGCATCAACCACGGCATCAAACCTGGCAAGTACCGCATCGCCGGCGTAATGCATCACCTGCCCGTGGTGGTCTTCTATGGTTTTAGCGATCAGATCGAGATAGTCGCGTAAGCGCCGATGCGTGGCATCCTCATCATCACCGGTCAGACGAGAATATCCGGCAACGTCGGCATACAGGATAGCGGCGAGTTTTCGAGGCAGACGGTCTTCCATGCAGAGGCGCCCTTCTTAGAATTGGAGCGTGAGAGGAATACTATCGTGGGAGCCGGGGGCTGGCGAGCGAACGGCAGCAATGGAGGCCACACCGGACGTCCAAATCGATCTATTCTGATCAACTCGAAATAATGGGCTCACCGGTCTTGCCGGCGATCGATCCGCTGCTCTTGCATCGGCTCCAGATACCTTTTCGGGCTGTTACCCTCGTGCTGACCCACCTCCAGGGGGCTAGAATGGGCTGTTTTGAGACGTTGTCAGATTACCAATGGCTGCAAACGACGCTTTGCCGACGCACCAGGCAAGCGGGCTACAAGACGATAAAGATAACGATCGTATCAGCCACGAGGCAGGCGCCTTGTTGACTGGTGCCGAAGACGTTGACGTCTTGCCCCGGCGCGAGCGCATCGAATTCGATCAAGTCGCTCGTCAGCCCTTCGCTGGATGACGATGTTATACGGACGATCCGGGCATCGGGCGCAGCGACGACACACTCCTGACCACCGATGGCGTTCTCCACAAAGAACTGACGGGTGGCGCTATCAATGGGTTCCACCACAGTACCACTCAGTTTTACGAGCTGAGCCTTGAGCAAGTCGAGCACGATCAATGTCGACTTGAGCGTGTCGGGATCCGTGTTCGAAAGCAGCAAGACCCCGTCCGCCGCGGCCGTCAGGCCAGCTTGGATTGACTGAAACTCCAGTTCCTGGCCTTGCTTGGAGAACACTTTGGTTTCGTTCTGAAGCTGTACCTGAATCGATGTGCCGGCAGGAATCCCGCCCTGTGCGGGATCGAGGGTGAAATCGAACGTGTCGGTAATGCTCGTCGCCGTCGTGTCGACGGTGCCGGTCAGCGTAGTGAACGTATCCGGCGCACCGACCTCGACAACAGCGGCAATTAATACTAAGGCTTCGTCGTCTCGACTGAGTTGACCGATTACCGTCGCCGAATCGCCAGCCTTCAGGTCCCCAAAAACAATCGGATCGGTATTACCGTCGAACAAAGAAGTCCCATCAGTGACTTTGACGTTGATGCAGCGGTCGAGCTCGGCGAGCGCGTTCGGGTTCGCCGGGCAGAGGTTGAACGTGTCACCGCCTGCGCCATCGGACACCGGGTTTTCTATGACGCCGCGAAGACGAATGAGTTTGCCCAACACACCCCCGCCGATGAGCTTCACGAACACGACGGGCCGAAATTGATAGGCTCCGCTCCCGGTTCCTACGATGTGAATCGATTTCTTCGCGTCGATGTCAAGCTGCACGATCAGCGTGCTGCCCGGTTTGACAAGGAACTGCATGCGCGGGTTGAGATCAAGCTTGCCGTTGCCGGGCAGTTTCACAGCGATGCGCTCGATGTCGTTACCGTTCTGATCCTTGCGAACTAGCTCGAGCTTCTTGAGTGTCAAGCGAATCTTGTCGTAGAGCTTCGCCGGGACACTCTGGGAGAGTGCAAACAGCTCGGAAAAGTTGGCGAGCTTCAGGAGATCGACGGTTACCCCGTCGGGAGCGGAAAAGATCTCTACGCGTTCGCCATCGGCCGCGAGCAGCTCTATCCGTATGAAGGTAAGCTCGATCGCGTCGAAGTCATCGGTCGGGTTGTCTGTGATGACGATTGCCACGGTGCCCGTTTCAGGGCCACCGTTCTCGAAGGACGCCGATCCGCCCGACGAGCCGCCGCAACCTGTTACGAGAAAGCCGAAGGTGAGTATAAGCGCGAGCAGGACACGCGTACGGATTTCGTTCACCGTGCACATAGCACAACACCTCCACTCCCCACCCGCGTAGGGTTACGGTTTGTACCTGAATCCTTGGCGGTGGTTCCGCGCCGGTCGGGAGAAGGCCTGATCGAGGAGGTACGTATTGTCGTTTTGAGAAGGGCGTCCGTACTTCTAAATGTACTTTAACATCTTATCGCCGTGCCACAAACCGGTCAGAGTTGCTGGGCTCTTGGCGTATATCACAAGCGGACACTGAGACACAGGGGATCGACATCTAACGAGATCGGCAGGTGATCACTGTGGAATCCGGCGTTGTAGTGAGGATACTAGACGGCGCTTTTTAGCGTACAAAAACGTGCCACCTGCTGGCGTGTTGCATCCGGCTTCCCCCGAGACTCCCACGACACGATAAATCACTTTATTATAATAACCTGGGGAGCCCGGGCTGGACGCGTCGACCGAAAACGGCACCCGTAATGGCGCAAAGCCCGCCCCGGCAACAGAAGTTCCGGCCGCCTAGTCGAACAGCCCGTTGAAACGGTCTGACGCCAGCTCTGTATACCTTATAATGTGTTGGATGTTGCGATGACCCAAGTACGCCTGAATTGTCCGCGTGTCGGTTGGACGATTGGCCAGGTAATAGCCACAGGCGTGTCGCAGCTGATGTCTAGGCAAACACCCTACCCGAGTGTTCACCTATAAGGGACGTCCGATCTCGCGGGTGAATAACCACGCCTGGCGTAAGGCGCTCAAGCGTGCCGGTATTGGAGATTTTACTTGGCACAACCTACGCTCGACGTGGGCCTCGTGGCACGCCATGTCAGGAACTAGTCCTTATGACCTGCAACACCTTGGGGCGTGGCAGAGCGCAAAGATGGTCCAGCGCTATGCTGCGTTATCGGCGGAGCATTTGTCCGAGGCCGCTGAACGTGTCACAAATCTGTCACAACGGGCCGTATAAGGGTGCGCCTCGGTATAGGCGCGCACGTAACATGCTACAATTCCTGCAACTTCCGACGATTCCCCGGTAGCTCAGTTGGTAGAGCGGGTGGCTGTTAACCACCTTGTCGGCGGTTCGAGTCCGTCCCGGGGAGCCATATAAAACAAGCTCCAGATAGACTTCCGGTACTTCGCAGCTATACAAACGCGCAATTGGTCCGCAGTTACAGAGCATTTGGAAACCACGAGCAATCAAGCGGCGTACCGTCCGACCGAGTCCGGGAGATTCGTGGGCGACCGCTCTGGAAGAATATGACTGCCCGCGCGTCGTCCGCGCCTCGGCGGTCACAGAACGTAAATGTGCCGTTGGGCCAGCCGGTGCCGTCCGGCCGGTAACGTAAATAGTCAGCGGTTACAGCGCCGAACTTGACGCCGGTCGAATTCGCGAAGCGCTGTTGGATCTTGAGCACGGATTCCGTTTCGTCCCGCTGATTGTTTCGATTCTCGTCAACAAACACGATCCAGCCATAAGACCACGCGTCGCCGTCGCAATTTTCGCCGCCCGAACTGCGGCATACAATGACAAACTGCCAACGTTTTAGCGCCTCGGTCCGGGCCAAAAACAAATCGGTATATAACGCGTTTACCGCACTATTTATGCGGCGTTCGAGAGTAAATTGGGTAAAAGACGGAATGGTTGCGGCCGACAGCAATCCCGTCAATGAAATGACGACAATCAATTCGGGTACGGTCACACCGCGATAGCGAAACGGGTGAGAATTGCGGCTGCCTTGGCAACCATTGTGCGTGGTATTGTCCATCTAAGCACCTCCGTGTGCTGTGTGATGCGCTCCGCGTCCTGCGGAACGTCTGGTCACCATAACGCGATCGGTGTGCGACCGCAATCATTGTTTTAAGGCATTTGCTATTCCCCGAGCGCCCGGGCGATACGGGCTAAGGCCGATTCCAGCAAATCGAGGCTGGTGGCAAACGAGATTCTCAGATATCCGGGCGCCCCAAACGCTGAACCCGGGACCAGGGCCACGCCCGCGGTCTCAAGTAGGTGTTCGGCGAACTGAATATCGTCCCGACAATTCTCAGAATGAGCGATAACTTCGGAGACATCGGGAAACGCGTAGAAGGTGCCGGCGGAATTCAAGCATCGAACCCCTTCGAGTTCGTTTAATCGACCGACGACGACGTCGTGTCGCTCGCGAAACGCATCGAGCATAGGAACAATGCAACTTTGATCACCGCTCAGGGCAGCAACGGCCGCCGCTTGCGATACCGAGCAGGGGTTCGAGGTCGATTGCGATTGAATTTTACGCAGTGCGGCGACAATGGGTTCCGGGGCGGCTGCATAGCCAATACGCCAACCCGTCATTGCGTAGGCTTTGGATACACCGTTGACGACGATAATGCGGTCGCGTAATTGTGGACAGACGTTAAGCACGTTCACGAACGGTTCGCCGCTCCACAGCACATGTTCATAAATATCGTCGCTCAACACCATGACTTGTGGATGCCGGATCAGGGCTTCGCCAATCTCTGTTAATTCCCGGCTCGAGTAGCACGCCCCGCTCGGATTGTTGGGACTATTAAGGATCAACAGCCGCGTTTTGGCGGTGATGGCGCGCTCAATTTGTTCGGCGGTCACTTTGAAACCTTGCTCAAGGCCCGCTGTGACGATGACCGGGACGGCGTCCACAAGACGCACCATATCGGGATAGGATACCCAATACGGAGCTGGAATAATTACTTCATCTAATGGATTTAGTAATGCTAATAAGACATTGAAAATACTGTGTTTTGCTCCTGAAGATGCAATAATTTCTGCGGCTGAGTAATTGAATCCGTTGTCGTGTTTTAGCTTAGCCGCAATCGCCGCTTTCAATTCTGGGGTGCCATCGGCGGCGGTATATTTGGTCGCGCCCGCACGGATGGCCTTTATGGCGGCCTCTTTAATATGATCGGGTGTATCGAAGTCGGGCTCCCCGGCGCCCAATCCAATCACGTCGTGACCCGCCGCACGCAGCTCGCGCGCTCGATTTGATACAGCAATCGTTGGCGACGGTTTGACCGCAGCCAGCCGTTGCGCCAACCGGTGCGGGTTTATGGCAAGGTCACTCAATGCGTTCGCCTCAAAATGGTCTCTATTCGATGGCGGCAATTGTAACGTGTTGCGCTGCAAGATTTGGTTTGGGGCCCAGATTTTTGAGAATGGCCGACGGTACAATAGGGTTTGGTCTGGGTATCGGCGACCGCTGAGGTAAGGCATTAGGGTCGATTCGATGTTGACCGACTCCAAATTGAATTTTTCAGCATGCGCGAATTTACACTACATAGTGAATACCAACCCGCCGGAGACCAACCGCAGGCGATTGCCGCACTGATTGACGGATTAGGTAGCGGTGAGGCTTTTCAAACTCTGTTAGGGGTAACGGGCTCCGGCAAGACGTACACAGTCGCCAACGTCATCGCCTCCGTACAACGCCCGACGTTGGTATTGGCACCTAATAAGACCTTGGCCGCGCAACTCTACTCGGAGATGCGCGACTTTTTTCCAAACAATGCGATCGAGTATTTCGTGTCGTACTATGACTACTACCAGCCCGAGGCCTACGTGCCGAGTTCGGATACCTTCATCGAGAAGGACGCGTCCATCAACGAGCATATCGATCAGATGCGCTTGTCGGCGACCAAGGCGCTACTGGAACGGGAAGACACGATTATTGTCGCAACCGTATCGGCCATCTACGGCCTTGGAGATCCCGCTGCCTACCACAATATGATTCTGCATCTTCGCGAAGGTGCGATTATGGATCAGCGGGCGATCCTGAGGCGCTTGGCCGAGCTGCAGTACACCCGTAACGAGGTGGAGCTGCGGCGCGGCACGTTTCGCGTTCGCGGCGACGTGATCGATATCTACCCAGCTGAATCGAACAGCATGGCGATTCGGATCGAACTATTCGGTGACGAAATAGAGAAACTCGCGGTATTCGACCCGCTTACGGGTGCCCTCGACGAGCGGCTCAACCGTACCACCATATATCCAAAGTCTCATTATGTGACGGCACGCGAAACGATTCTAAATTCGATTGAGGCCATCAAGGACGAACTCTCCGAACGGCTTGTCGTATTGCGTCATGCCGAGAAGTTGCTGGAAGCACAACGTCTCGAGCAGCGCACGTTGTATGACATCGAAATGATGCAAGAACTCGGATATTGTAACGGCATCGAAAATTACTCGCGATTCCTATCCGGGCGTGCGCCCGGCGAGCCGCCGCCAACACTTATTGATTACTTGCCGCCGAATTCGCTACTGATAATCGATGAGAGCCATGTGACGGTTCCGCAACTCGGTGGTATGTACCGCGGTGATCGTTCGCGCAAAGAGACTCTGGTGGAATACGGCTTCCGGCTACCGTCCGCATTAGACAATCGGCCGCTCCGGTTTGATGAGTTCGAAGCGATGATGGCGCAGACGATTTTTGTTTCCGCCACGCCGGGGCCCTATGAAGAGCAAAAAGCGTCCGCCATCGTCGATCAAGTCGTGCGGCCGACGGGGCTCGTAGATCCGGCCGTGGATGTACGTCCTGTGGGCACTCAGGTCGATGATCTGTTGTCGCAGATTGGCGAGCGCGTGGCGCGCCAGGAACGTGTGTTAGTGACGACTCTCACCAAACGCATGGCTGAGGACCTGACGGATTATCTACACGACCATGACGTTCGCGTGCGTTACCTACATTCCGACATCGACACCGTGGAACGGGTTGAAATCATCCGTGACCTGCGGGCCGGGCTGTTTGATGTGTTGGTGGGCATTAATCTATTACGGGAGGGGCTGGATATACCTGAAGTTTCGCTGGTGGCGATCCTGGATGCCGATAAAGAAGGATTCTTGCGTTCGGCGCGTTCGCTGATTCAAACTATCGGGCGCGCTGCGCGCCACCTGCATGGCCACGCCACTTTGTATGCCGATACCGTTACCAAATCGATGCGACGGGCGATCGATGAAACCGAGCGACGCCGCGAAAAACAACTCCAACACAATCAACTACACGGTATCACGCCGGCTGGGGTGACCAAGGCGGTGCGGGATATTATCGACGGTGTGGGTGCGAGCAAATCAGGCCGGCGTCGCGCGCATGTGGAGGGCGCCGCATTAGGGGTTGCGGAAGACCTCCGTGAATACTCGGCAATGAGCGCCGGACAACTTGCGCCGATTCTAAAGAAGCTTGAAAAACAAATGTACGACCACGCCCGCAACCTGGAGTTCGAACAAGCCGCACGAAT
>CAXMMZ010000203.1:0-6904 GCA_964194565.1 Arenicellales bacterium | reverse complement strand
TTGTTCTTTACGGATACACCCCCGGTTACCTGTTACCACGATGTCATGCAGTGCGACGTCGAGCGATTCAGGATATTTTTCCACGGCATGCTGCAACGGGGCATTTACTTCGCACCGTCGGCATTCGAAGCGGGGTTTGTTTCCGCCGCCCATAGCGAAGCGGATATTGAAACGACAGTAAACGCTGCGGCCGACACTTTTGGCAACATGTGACGGCGCGTATCAGCGCCGGTCAATGCGGCTTACGCGCGCTAAACCGCAATCGTACGTAGTCAATCGCCCAGGTACCGTCGTCGGCATACAACGCAGGCCGTAACAAAGTCCTTACCTCGTCGATGAGCGGCTGACGTTCGGCCGGTGTCACGGCTTGTAAAAAAGATTCCGCGAAGGTTTGCAACCAATCGCCGACATCGCCCGGAATTGGAGTCGGCCGTTGAATCAGTTGCACCGACAGCACTTCGAACCCCTGAGATTCGAGCCGTTGCCGATATTCGCTATCGCTCGGGAAATACCACGGATTGAATTGCCGCGCGTCGATCCGGCGGCGTTGCAACGCGGCCGCAAACGCCGCCACGACCGCGGCTACGTTATCCCTACCGCCCATCTCGCCAACAAACCGGCCGCTACTTTTGAGGGCTCGCCATACGCCGCTTACAACGCGCTGCGGCTCGGTAAGCCAGTGTAGCGCCGCGTTGCTGAATACGGCATCAAATTCAGCGTCATAGGCTAGCTCATTGGCGTCCAATACATAGGCGTCAATGCCGCGTTGCCGGGCGCCTGCGACCTGCTCAGCACTCGCGTCCACACCGACTACGGTGCAGCCGGCGGCGGCGATTTTTTCAGTCAACACGCCGTCACCGCAACCGACATCCAGTATTCGCTCACCGTGAACCGGCGACAGTAAGTCGAGCACGGGTTGGCCGAGATCGGAGACGAACCATGCGTGCCGTGCGTAGCGCTCAGGACTCCAGGATTGTGCCATCAATAATCGGATGCGCTAGGCTGCGGGCAACGCATTCCCACCGGATTGGCATTGAGCATACATAATAGGCTACGCGCACGGAGCGTCCGCCTGTGATACCAGAAATGTGGAGTGAAAAAATCTACTCCGCTACCGCGACATCCTGTGCGGCCAATCCTTTTTCTCCATCGGTGGTGTCAAATTCAACACGCTGGCCTTCATGCAGGGTTTTGTGGCCGTCGCCGCGTATCTCTCGATAATGTACGAATACGTCATCGCCTTGTTCGCGTTGAATAAACCCATAACCTTTACGGTCATTAAACCATTTCACCGTTCCACTTTCTCGATCAGACATATACTCCTCCCTTGTACAACTCAGTACTTTCATCGATCACACTGATGGATCACATAATTGTCCGCGCGCCACGGTGATTCCACCTCAGAGACGCCCGATGTTCCGCATTGTATCGAGCTTACAGACCAATAGGAACTTAAGGAACCTCTGATAAACTCGTGGCCGGCTGCTCTGAGTCCAATATCACCCGCTTCGGCGTTGCTAATCTTGGCCGTAGCGGGGCTACGGCCTGCAATCCGCGCCTTGATTCGGGCAATTTTGACTCTCAGACCCGCTCGCCCAGAATTTAGCAGTGGTTCCGTAAAACTGAACACTCTGTGGCTTGTCGGCAACTACGTAGATCGAAATGATTCGACCTGCTCGATGACTTCGGGTTCGAGCTGGGCGGCGGCACCGATCGATGAATAGCCGGAACCACTGCTCGGTAAACGGTACCTCGAGACACTTCATGAGAAGCCACGGCCGAAGTAACCACGTCGAGTAGTTTTTGTTGCCAATGACGAGAACGAGCTCAGACAGGTCGCCCGCTATTTTGAATCGGTGCCATGCCACGCCACCATCGTTAGCTCATCCAAGCCACCGACGCTACCCGCATCATACCAGTCTTGCACAAGACGATAAGCGATAGATATGCGAGTCGGAACTTTCAAGCGTTTGCTCTGAACCGCCTCGCGTAATTCTTCCCGCGTCAACCACATTGCGTCTTCGAGTTCATCGTGGTTCAAATTCAAACGCGGATCGTCGGTCTCTGCCGAATAACCCAACATTATGGATCCGGGAAACGGCCAAGGCTGCGAGGAAAGATAGTTGATGTTATGTACACGAAGGCCGGTTTCTTCAAATACTTCGCGCGCGACGGCAGCCTCAAGCGGCTCACCGGGTTCGACGAACCCGGCCACCACCGAATATTGCCCGGCTGGCCAAGCCGGATCCCGGCCCAGCAAACAACGATCTTCATGAGTGACAATGACGATCACGGCTGGGTCGGTACGCGGAAAGTGGCTCACCGCGCACTGCGTATTTGTGCACCGCCGAACATGGCCGCCCTCTTTACTGACCGTCGGACCTCCACAGGTACCACAATGTTGATGATGCTGGTGCCAATGCAGCATCGCCCGTGCGTAACCAAGTACAGCCGCGTCGTGATCCGGTAACACCGCACAAGCGGCCCGCATTTCGATAAATTCGCCGAGCGCCTCTAAGCGCTGCAGGCAGTGCCGCTGTTCCAAAACTTCGGTTGCGAAGTACGCGTGTTGATTTCGTTGGCCAAGGAAGACCGGTTCAATTTCGATGCGAGCGGCGGCGTAATCTGCCGCGTTGAGCGTCACGAGGCGCGGCTCGGATTCCGAATTAATCAGGCATTTTTGCTTCCATAACGCAACGAAACACGTCGCAGGGTCAGTCAACTGTGTGCGCAACCACGCCTCGTCTTTGCGCTTCTCGAAGGCCCGATCCAATGCGACCGATGAAAAGCAATTACTAAACGATCGGTGTTGATAGTCCATTAACCCGTATCAGTCCGTACCGGACGCGCTTGACATGGCGGCGGCGAGTTCGCGACTCATCGAATCATCGCTGCCTTCAAGTGTGGCAACGACACCAATACGATCCTCCGCGGAGCGATTTTGGCTCAGCTTATACTTCGCCTCGATTCGATCGATGTGTATGACAAAACCGACAATATTTCGCAGCATCGACGCTACGGTCTCCGCATTTAACGTATCAAGTGTCCACGGCTGCGATCGATTTTGTTCGTGCTTAGCCGTCAAGCCGGTAACGATTTCACGCAACTCCGGTTCGGATTCGATCAGATCAGTCCGGCCGTGTACGTGCACGACCGTATAGTTCCACGTCGGTACCCCAGGATCGCGATACCAAGCCGGTGACACGTAGGCATGGGGCCCATTGAACACCGCCACTGCCTCGTGATCCATCAAGTCCCGCCAGTGTGGGTTGGCACGCGCCAAATGCCCCAATAAGCAATTACGACTACGGTCGTACAGCAACGGCACGTGTGAAATTTGTGCGGCCCCACTGCTGACCGTAATCAACAGTGCAAAATTATAGCTGTCAATAAACGCCGCAATCTGCTCTGGGTCGGTGATTTGAAACGGTTTAGGAATATTCATTGGTGCTCACATTCATCGTTGCTGTCGCCAACCATAAGCCGCCATCGACGTCATGGGATTGCGTTTGAGGCCGGCTCCGCTGGCTATCCCTCCACATACGGCGCGGCCATAAATTCTGGGAGCGCCTCACAACGTGTCGCCAAATCGTCTAACCGCGGATACTGACCAACGCGAAACATCGGCTTATGCTTGTGCCACAGATACGTGTAGGCGACCACGGTCGTTACGTCGGCCAACGTCATCTGCGTCGTACTCAGCCAAGTCGACAATGCCCGAGCCTCCAGCCAACTCAAACATGAGGTGACTTGACGTTGCAGCCTCTCCACCCAATCCGGGTCGATGCTTTGCGGGCGCCGCCGGTGCAGCTCCCATCGTAATGCCACGGCTTTTTCCGCGAGGCCCATGGCGACGGCCGTAACGTTCAAAACCTCCCGGCGCGCGGCACCGGCAGGCGGCACCAAGGCGCGTTCGGCGTCAACGATGCCATTCAAGTAATCCAATATGAATTGGCTGTCGATAAGAACCTCACCAATATCAAGGGCCAGCGCCGGAACCTTACCAAGGGGATTGAGCTGGAGCATCTTATCCAAATCCGAAAACACAGACAGCACACGTCTCTCGAACTGCAAATCGTAATGATGCAGCGCAATAGCGACCCGGCGTACAAACGGCGAATCGTACTGACCGACAAGAATCATCGTGTGGTCTCAAATAAATATCCTTCCGGCACCGCCACCCCTTGCCCGCCACGAAGCAATTGGTTACCGCGATAGTCAACACGCGTTTGGATTTTTGAATCGTGCTTATCGTCGGCCTCGTTGATCACGGTGGCTCCTAGGGGCATAGACACTCAACACAATTTACCAGAAAGCTGCGGGCTTGGCCCAGTCTGTGCAATCAACCGGACCGTCTGTTGCATTGGCATCGTTTTCGACTAAATTATGACGCGCGGTCGGTCGCGTCTTGACCCAGCTCAGCGCGGCGGATAGCGTGGTGACCCGTCATTTCTTAATGGAATTGGTACAGCGATGCGGTGGCAAAAAGGCAGACGTAGCAGCAACATCGAGGACCGCCGCGGTCAGCGCATGGGCCGGGGCGTTAAGCTCGGTGGCGGGGTCACGATTATTGCGATCGTGGCGGCGTTGTTTCTTGGCCAGGATCCGGGCGCGATTCTGAGTATTCTCGATGCTTTGCAGCAACAAACCGGCGCACCATCGACTGCACCGTCTGCCTCGAGTACCGCCGGATCGAACGATGAGGCATCGGACTTCGTGTCGGTGGTATTGGCAGACACCGAAGACACCTGGTCGGGCTTGTTTTCGGCAGCGGGTCAGCGCTACCAACCTCCCAAACTCGTATTGTTCTCTGACATCGTGCAATCCGCTTGCGGGATTAACAGCGCGGCATCCGGACCGTTTTATTGTCCTCCCGATCAACGCGTATATCTCGACCTTTCGTTTTCAAACGAACTGCAACGCATGGGTGCGTCAGGAGACTTCGCGATGGCTTATGTGATTGACCATGAGATTGGCCACCACGTACAAAACTTGGTGGGCGTATCGGCTCAAGTTCAACAATTGCAGTCCCGATCGAGCCGGTCCGATGCCAACGCGCTATCGCTGCTTACGGAATTGCAAGCCGATTGCTATGCTGGAGTCTGGGCGCATCATGGACACCGCCAACGCAATATCCTCGAACAGGGCGACGTCGAAGAGGCCATCGGTGCGGCCTCCGCGGTAGGCGATGATCGCCTACAGAAAGCGGCGGGGCGCCGCGTCCACCCCGACTCCTTCACCCATGGCTCGTCGGAACAACGCATACACTGGTTATCCGTGGGCCTTAAAAGTGGCGACATTAAATCCTGCGATACGTTCGATCGCGCGCGCGGTCAATAGCCTACGAACCCGTTACAAGCGGGCGCCGTGGGATCCGTGGTGCCCACGGTGCCAATCTGTAAATGGAAATGGTTTGCTATCCGATACGAACATGATGAATCGCAACACATCGTATACGTAGCGACTCAAACTCTCATTGAAATTTTGCAGTCTGGCGTTACGATCGCCACTGACCAGTACGAATCCCAATTGAAATACCGTTGCTGCGATCACGATTACCTCCACAACACTGTATACGACCACGAACAACAGCATATACAGAATCCGCATCCACACATCGCTGCGGCCCAGGTTACTGCGCCCGTTATTCGTTGTGATCATTGCTTCTCCGGTAAATTAGGATCGCCCCAGTCATACTCTGCCACACACGGGGCGTCCTGAAACTAACGCTATAGCAAATCTGAACCCTTCAGAATCGCCCTGATATAGGTGTTACATGAGTGTGACAACATGCGATTTTAATACGAGAACTCTGGCCCCTTAGGACCGGTACAGCGCAAGCGAAATGCGCTGCACTCTATGCAACGCCGTTGAGCTACATTGTTAGCGTTTGGGGTATGGAAAATCTTTCGGCGGCTTTCGGCGTCGCCGCTAACCCGGATATTTCACGAAGGCGGACGATGGGTCAGAAATCATATCAATATGTGAACCGGTTACCCGGGGTTTTAAGTGAACGGGCCTCGGTCCGAGTTGTCCTGTTCGGACTTCAGCACCCTTTCCAAACCGGGGCGCGTTTTTCCGCGAACGCCTTAATGCCTTCGGCCATGTCTTCCGATCGCAGCATACGCCGGTAGATCGGCAGGTTGTCGTGCCCCGGTTTGATCGTATTCATAGCCTCCGGCAGCGGCATGCTCTCTATATGCGATAACACTTCCTTTAGGGCCTGGAGAGCCAGCGGTGCGCCCTGCGCGATGCGGTCCGCCGTGGCGCGTGCCACCTCCATGAGGCGCTCGGGCGGTGCCACCTCGCTGACCAAACCCCAGCGTAGCGCCTCATCGGGCTCCATACGCCGCCCACTCAATAAGAACTCCACCGCAACGTTGTAAGGGATGCGCCGCGGTAAACGCTGAATCGCACCGGCATCTGCCAGCAGACCGCGTTGCATCTCAGGTAATGCGAAAAATGCGTTGCGGGACATCACCATGACGTCGCAGGCCAGCGCCAGTTCAAATCCGCCGCCCACGGCGGCACCGTTGATTGCCGCCACCAGTGGTTTGGTTAAGCCCCAAAATTCCGTATTTCCCGCGAATCCACCGGGTCCGTTGCCGTGCTCAGCATCTAATTCAAGAGCGGGGTCGTAACCGGCGTCCGCGACTTCTTTTAGATCCCAGCCCGCCGAAAAAATCCGCTCACCGGCGCCGCGCACGATTCCGACCGACAGCGCCGGGTCATCCTGTAAACGCTTGAACGCGGCGTATAACGCCCGGCTCGTGGCACGGTTAATCGCGTTCGCTGGCGGCCGGTTAAGGGTTATTTCAAGCGCCGCGCCGCGCGGCTCCACGAGTACAATTTCGTCAGTCATATACTATCCTCGTTACAAGTTCTAGTACTCTATCAAGGGTTG
>CAXMMZ010000202.1:0-48878 GCA_964194565.1 Arenicellales bacterium | reverse complement strand
ACGCACTGCGCCACCGCCGGCGTCCACTCCGGTCACTGCGCAATGCTCATAGATGCGCGCCCCAAGCCGACGTGCAGCCATGCAGAAAGCCGTCGTGACTCGGGTCGGGTCCGCTTGACCGTCGCTCGGCGTATACATCCCACCGCGGGCCGCCAACGTTAACGACGGTACGACATCGCGCAGCTCGGTAGTCGATAGAATCCGGGTGTCGAGACCATATTCCGCGGCGAGCCGTTGCCAGGATTCGAATACCGCGATGCGCTCGTCATCGACGGCGATGCGCAAATTGCCGCCCTGCCGCCACCCAAGATCGGCGGCTAGTTCTTTGTGCAGGTTTTGCCAAATGCCATTGCACGCGATCATCAACGGCAATTCGGCCGAGTGGCGCCCTTGTTGGCGCACGAATCCCCAGTTACGGCTGGACTGCTCGCCTGCGATCGAACCCTTCTCCAGTAATGTCACCGGCACCCCTTGCTTGGCAAGGTAATACGCGCTCGCGGCGCCGACAATACCGGCGCCAATGATCGCGACCTCGGTAGGTGCCAATGGCGTTCGGCGGGACATTGCTAGCCCGGATAATTCATGAAGGGTTCGGACTTCAGGGGAAATCGGGCTAAGTAGTCGGTACGATTGCCCGCGGATGCATAGCTGTAGCTATGGATCAAGGGGGATCGTGCCGAATACGACGCCCGATCTTTCCTGAATCCGAACAGGACGAACTGTACTGAGGCCAAGCGGCTCAATACGCGACTTAACCAATCCAAATATTGGGAAGATCCTTGGCCATGGTCCGCCTTCATGAAATATCCGGGCTGTCCTGGAGCCACACCGTGGCGCTACTCACGTACGCCGCGCGCTGCAACAACAACTGCCATTTACGTCCGCCGAGCTGATCCCATAGATAAGCGGCCCGCACTCCGGCGAGCAATACGCTGCGCACCTGGTCAACGATCGCCGCATCGGACAGGAACCCTTGCTCGCCGTGAACCATGATTCGCGGCGCCACTTGGCTGATGAGTTCCGTATATACCGACGCGAGATCCCGGTATAGATCCGGCCCCACTTCCGTGGCACGTCGCTGGATTTCTTCTAACCGTGCACCGAGTGCGTCGAGCCGACCTGGCTCGCGACGCATTTTGCGCTGCAACCGCGAAAGGCCTAATACATAACGTGCAAGTTCCAAATCGTCCGCCTCGATGCGCCGACCCATACGGTCGCGGAGCGCCAACAGGCCAACTTTCACGCCATCCACACCACCAAATACCGAGCGAGTGTCGATGGCATCGATGACCAAGACACTTTTAACGCTCGCCTGCATCGGGCCGGTATCAGCGCGGCCACGCCGCGCCAATTTCTGCACCAACAGCGCCGCCTGGAATATCCCGCCGAGCGCCAGCGTGCGGTCCGCAATCGCATCACTCACGGTTAATGCATCCAACTATTAATCGACATTAATCTCAAGTTGTAACACCTTGTTATAAAAATGAACCTCTCGCGATAACGCGTCGATACGCACGTCTGCACTGCGAAAGCCATGGCCTTCATGTGGATATTCAACATACTCATGTATCACTTTATTTTGCTTTAGAATATCAACCACTTCCCGCGATACCTGCGGCGGCACCACGGCGTCCTGACCGCCCTGAAACAAGATCAGCGGCGTGCGCACTCGATGCATCGCAAAAACTGGCGAACGCGCATGGTAGCGGCTGTTTGCCAAGCGAGCACTATCGGCCGCAAACTCCTCCCCGATTAACCCGTCGGTGTAGTGCGACTCGAATTTATGCGTCGTTTCCGCCAGCGTCACGAGATTGCCGATGCCGTAGTAACAAGCGCCGCACGCAAACAATTCGGGGCAGCACGTGAGCGCACGCAATACGACATAACCGCCGGCACTGCCGCCGCGGATACATATTCGGTGCGGGTCCGCGAGGCCAGCACCGATCGCGTAGCGCACTGCATCGGCCACATCCGCGACGTCGATCTCGCCCCAACAACCGCGCAATGCTTGCCGATACCCGCGACCGTAGCCGGTGCTGCCACGGTGATTGACATCCAGCACCGCGAAGCCGCGTGTCGTCCAGTATTGTTTTGCGGCGGCGAATTCGGGGCTCGCGCACGCCGTGGGTCCACCGTGCACGAGCACCATGAGGGGCGGCAACGCGCCTCGTGGTCCGCAGTATTGACTGTTACGCGGAGCGTAGTAGAACGCATGCGCGGTGCCGCCGTCGCGGGTCGCAAAAGTTATGGCTTGCGCGGTGCTCACATCGATATCTGCCAACAATGGCTCTGCGCGCTTCAATATCTCAAAGTGATTGGTGGCCGGTTCGAACCGGACCAATGCCGACTCGTGCTCAGCACTTGCCGCAATCATCAACGCTGCGGATTGCGCCATTCCCTCCATCGCGCCGATGGGCACCAGCGCAAGCTGCCGCAATCCCACAAATTGGCTGTCGTGGACCACGCTGCGACCGTTTTCCACATCGATGGTGACCAATTCATCGCTGCCTTCGACCGTGCGAACCGATAGCACCGAACCGTCCAGTGGCAGCATCCTAGTTTCACCGAATACCCAGTGCGCGGCGCCGTAGTCGGCATGATCGGTGGTCAATCGACGGACTTCTGCGGCCGCTACATGCAAGTTCCAAAAGTCCTCGGCTGGGTCGATGCCGCTCTCGTAGTCCATTGCGAACAGCAACGTGCCGTCCGGCATAAAGAGGGGTTCGCACACCGCCATGTCGTCGCCTCCGGCAACGCGCTGCCGATTGGCGATGGCGATTCCATCGTCTGCGTAGACCACGTCAGCCGCTTCTATGTTGGAACTGTCCCACGGCATGTGCGGGTGGTTCCATTGCAGCCATGCCAGCCGGCGTCCGTCCGGCGACAACGCCGGTGCGGCCACAAAATCCGCATCGGTCACGAGTCCGATGGGTTCACGGGTGGCGGTGTCGGAATCGAGCCGGATTGCAGCGATATCGTTGCGGTGTTCCCGGCCGTCGTATTCGCGCTCCACAACGCCGATGACCCACGTTTGATCGAGATTGACGATCAAGTCGGCGAATCTGCTCATCGAGCCATCGGCATTCCGTGCCGGAGTCAGCGCTTCGGGATTGGCATCGGGTTCAAGAGCCTGGCGGTAGAGACGCTGGTCATTAAAATGACAAAATACGACAGAGTCGGCTAACAATACGAAGCACTTACCGCCGTATTCGTGGACACGGCTGCGGATATTAAATGGGCTCGGCGTCAAACACTTTTCTCGGCCATCACTACCGCGGCACATAAGCACCTGACGGCCAGCCTCCTCGGCGCGCGCCTCAAGCCAATACAACGCGCCGTGGTGCCAGCATGGATACATCGGTGCGGACGGCCGTGCGAACAACGCTTGCGGTTGCAACGGACTGTGCCAATTGCCGAACGGGGCGACGGTCGCAGTCATGACGAATGTGCGATATGACGACTCATTTTGGCGCCGCAACAACTCGGCTCATAATGTGCTCAACAAACCGAGCTGTAGTCGCCCACCGCGTTCCGAGATATTGCGCGCAGCAAAAAATCCCGGCGCCGCTTCAAGGGCATAGTGGATCGGCACCGTGGGGCCATACAATGGGCGTGAAGCGCCTGGCTCCAATCCGTACGGTTCCATGCGAGTGACACTGACTACGTCGCCCGCGCCGTCAAAAAATGCAATATCCAGTGCTCCGTGAACGTTGTGCATGTGAAAGCGAACCGTGCGGGCTTGCGGAAACACGAACAGAATTTGGTTCGCATCGATTGCGGTGGCGCAAATGTGTTGAAAGCCAGCCGCCCGGGTCGCGGCATCGTCGGCGACCCGAACGCGGACCGCAACTGCTGTGCTGTCGTCGTTGAGCAATTCGACATCGGCCTCACGCATCGCCTTCCATCCCGTTGTGTAGCCGCACGCCGACGCGGACTTCGCGATGGCCATATAGACGATAACAACCACCACCACAGCTGCGGCCGCGGCCGATCCGATACGGCGCTTACGCAACACCGCCCAATGCCGACGCGAGCACCGCACAGACGTGATCGACTTGGGCCGTCGTCATATCGGGAAAAATCGGCAACGAGATGACCTGCCGGCATACCGACTCGCTGACCGGCAGCGCGCCGCTCCGATTCCCCAACGACTCGTACACCGGCTGCCTATGCAGCGGTTGCGGGTAATACACTGCGCTTGCGATTCCCTGATCCGACAACTTCTGGCGAACGTGATCCCGATCTGCGACACGTACCGTATAGCAATTGAACACATGTTCACCATCGGCCGATGGTGACGGTAGTACGACGTCGAGTCCGTCTAGGCGTTCCGCGTAACGTGACGCGACGCGACGACGTTCCGCCAACGCCGAGTCGATGGCACGCAGCTTTATGCGTAGCAACGCAGCCTGAATCTCGTCGAGCCGGCTGTTATGTCCGACACCGTCGTGAATATAGGCAGCAACGGCACTGTGATCGCGCAGGTGGCGAATTCGTGCCGCGACGTCCGCACGGCGAGTCGCGACCATACCACCATCACCGTAACAGCCCAGAACCTTGGTAGGGTAAAAACTAAAACACCCGGTGTCACCCATCGAACCCACCGCGGCGTCGCCCCAGCGCGCACCGAATGCCTGGGCGCAGTCTTCGACTACGGCCAACCGCGATTTTTGAGCGAGCGCAGCGATCTTATCCATATCGAGCGGCCGGCCAAACAAATGTACCGGTACGATGGCACGAGTATTAGGCGTGATGCGGTCAGCGATCTGGTCTTCGTCGAGGTTGAAGGTATTCTCGCGAACATCGACGAATACCGGCGTCGCCCCTACCTGCGAAATTACCTCAGCCGTAGCGAAAAACGTGAACGGCGTGGTGATGACCTCATCACCCGGGCCAATCTGCAATGCACGCAATGACAACCACAGCGCATCGGTACCGTTCGCGACTGCGACCGCGTGTTCGACCCCCAGATACTCGGCGGCCTCGCGCTCGAACCCCGCCACTTGTGGACCCATGATAAAACGGCCAGTCGCACCCGACTCACGAATCGCATCAAGCCACTCGGCTTCGAGGCGCCGAAACTCGATGGAAAGATCGAGAAACGGAACCGCGCTCGTTAATTCAGGCATGATTGAATCTTATCTCTGACTTGTGCGGCCACTTTCAGTGCGGCCAAACCGTCGCGACCACTAACCAATGGCTGCGTACCGTTGCGCACCGTTGCGGCAAAATGTTCGAGCTCCGCATCGAGCGGCGGGCGTGGCTCGACTTGCACCCGCTCGTTAATGATTTCCGGGAACCCGCCGTCGCTGGGAGGGCTCGCCGCTCGCACAATATCAATTTGCTGATCGGCAAAGTTGAGCGCTTGATACCGATTCTCCGAAAACACCCGAATGCGCCGGAAGCGTTTATTGGAGACACGACTGGCGGTCACATTTGCCACCGTGCCGTTGGTAAATTCCAATCGGGCATTGGCAATATCGATATGCGCCGTTACCACCGATGAGCCCACTGCAGAAATGTAGTGCAACGGTGATTTTACGAGGGACAATACGATGTCTATATCATGGATCATTAAGTCCGTGACCACGTCAACATCCGTCGCTCGCTCGACAAACGTGCCGAGTCTGTGTACTTCGATAAACCGCGGCACTCCCACTCGCTCCGCCAACGCCATCACCCCGGCATTAAAACGTTCCAGATGACCGATCTGTAGAATCGTTTCGGTGCGCTCGGCCAGATCGACGATGGCTTTGGCATCGGCTACGGTGGATGCGACGGGTTTTTCCAATAACATGTGCACCCCGTTGTGCAGAAACGGTTCTGCGACCTGCCGGTGCACGCTGGTCGGCACTACGACACTGACCGCATCGATCCGAGGCAATAACTCACGAGAATCTGTGAACGCGGCACACCGGTATGCAGCGGCTATCTGAGCCGCGGTAGCGGCATTGATGTCGGCGACTCCGACCAACTCCACGTCCGGTATCGACGCGTAAATTTTAGCGTGGAGCCGGCCTAAATAACCGACTCCCACTACACCAACACGCAGCCGCGCGCTCATCGGGAAACACCTGCCGGGTTGGACTTCACTGCAGTTACGAGAGCGGAGAGTTTGACGTTATCGATCCTTGTGGTAATTATAAACGATCCATCAAACCCCTCCTAACGACTGTCATGACTGAGCTAAAAAGTGTCCTTATCAGCGGTTGCTCGAGCGGCATCGGCCGCCGCGTGGCGACCGGTCTCTCAGCGCAGGGATATCGCGTATTCGCAACCGCGCGCGGGTCGAGTGACGTCGATATGTTACGTGCCAGCGGTTTGGAAAGTGTACGGCTAGACCTCGATGACTCCGATTCTATTGACGGCGCGGTAGCGGAAATACTGTCGCGGACCGGTGACCGGTTGTTCGGACTCGTGAACAATGGCGCGTACGGGCAACCTGGTGCCGTCGAAGATTTATCTCGTGAGGCGTTGCGCCGCCAATTCGAAACCAATGTGCTCGGCACCCAAGAGCTCACGAATCGCGTAATCCCGGTCATGCGCCGACAAGGGTATGGCCGAATCGTACAAATCAGCTCGGTACTGGGGTTCGTTTGTCTGCCCTACCGCGGCGCCTACAACGCCAGTAAGTTTGCCCTCGAAGCACTGAGCGACACACTTCGGCTCGAACTACGCGGCACGAATATCCATGTTTCGCTGATTGAACCCGGACCGATCCGCAGCCGATTTCGAGCCAATGCGTACCGGGCCTTTCAGGCGTATATCGATGCCGACGCCAGTGCCCACGGTGATGCGTACCGGCACGTCGAAAAGCGACTGCTGGATCCGAGCGATGCTCGTTTTACGCTACCCGAAACCGCGGTACTGACACGAGTCCAACACGCGCTCGCTGCCACGCGCCCACGCATACGCTACCGTGTGACATTGCCAACCCATATGTTCGCGATCCTCAAAAGAATTTTGCCCGATCGCTGGATGGACTCGATCTTGGGACGCAGCATCGCGCACGAATTGCCCCCAAAGGCTAGGCAATAGGCCACCGTAGCCATCGGCATTGCGTATGGACTAGCTCGGATAATGCACCACGGACCCAATCTCATAAGATATCCGGCCCGCCCCGGCGGCAACGGGCCTACTACGTCAGCGGGTATATAACGTACTGTTATCAGTCGGTTAGTGCTATAGTCTAGAAATAGTCTAACAATGGGGATGCAACGAACGCGGACGTCGGCTCATTGATGGCCACGGCCCGTAACCAAGCTCATCGCTGGCCCGGAGTGCGGCCGGGCAACAATAACGCTGTGACGGAGTGCATTATGTTTAAGGATCTGTACCGTCTCTCCACCTTGGCGGCGGTATGCGGTGCACTGTCGCTATCGGCCGCCGCGAGTGAGGCCGAACCTGGGTCTGAATTGAACTACGAAATCGGTGTGAGTACCTGGCTCAGCCAGGGACGTACGCAATGGAATCATGACGCGTCGGCGTTCGATGTCTTGCTCGGAAATCCGACTTCGAAATTGACCTATGATAGCGTCGACAGCGTTATCCTGGAACTGTCCGGCCGCGTGGAACTGCCGCAGCGCATCTTTATCGAGGCCGCCTACGGCGCCGGCGACGCAGACGACGGCACCCTCATCGATGACGACTACCTAAGCGCTGCCGGCGCCTCGATGTTCGGCGTCTCATTCAGCGGCGATCACCTATTCTCGAGGACACAAAGCGATATCGACGGTGACGACATTCAGTATGCTGAAATTAAATTTGGGCGTGCGATATCGCGATTATCAGACGAAAAGAAAAATTTCGACGTATACGGCGGCATACAACGGTGGGAAGAGGAATACGTCGCCACGGGTGTAACGCAGACGGTGTGCACGATCGCAGCGTTATGTGGCCCACAAGGACTCAGCGGTTTTGCTGGTCAGCGCGTTATTTCTAACAACGTTCAATGGAATTCGATCTTCATTGGAGTCGACGGCAACGTCAAGATTAGTGACCGCGTTACCTTGGCAGGTAACTTTGCCTTTACCCCATACGCGAACCTGGACAACCGCGATGTCCATCATTTGCGCAGCGACCTCGCGCAATCGCCGAGTTTCAGCATGGAGGGTAGTGGTACCGGCTTCAATCTCGATCTCGATGCCCAGATTCGATTCAGCAAACAGTTGAAATTCACGGCGGGTGTCCGTTACTGGAAATTAAGGGTTAAGGACGAGGTCAATGGCTGGCGCGTTCACGGTGCCAACGGCGGCACTCTCGACGCAAAACTTAATGAATTCGACACGCGACGCACCGGCATTCGAGTTGGGTTGATTTTCGTGCCCGGGGGTTCCGATGACGACTAACAAAACACGTTGTGAATGGGCCGGGTATCGGCCACTATATGTTGCTTATCATGACGACGAATGGGGTGTGCCGGTTCACGATGACCATCGCTTGTTCGAATTTCTATTACTTGAGGGCGCACAGGCAGGCTTAAGCTGGTGGACCATACTACAAAAACGCGAGAATTATCGCGCTGCGTTCGCCCAGTTCGATCCACAACGCGTGTCGCGTTTCCCAAAGATAAAAACTGCTAAGCTACGCGAAAATCCGGGCATCGTCCGTAATCGCCTGAAAATCGAGTCGGCAATCACCAACGCGCGGAAGTTCCTGGACATTCAGGCTGAATTCGGCTCGTTCGATCACTATCTCTGGGCGTTTTCCGGCGGTGAATCAATTCAAAATCGCTGGCGCCATATGTCGAAAGTACCGGCGGTGACGGAGCGTGCCGACAAATTGAGTCGCGATCTAAAAAAACGTGGGTTTAAATTCGTAGGTCCCACTATCTGCTACGCCTATATGCAAGCCGTCGGTATGGTAAACGACCACGTGGTGTCGTGCTTTCGGCACCGCGAAGTGGCCGGGTTAAGGTAGTTGCAACGGTTTTGGCTGCCCCTCTAACCGCTCTACCACGCGCGGATTTTGCCATGACGTCGATTCCACGCCGGGCAGCCGAAAGCCGACGGCGTTAGCCTAGAAATCCATGCTCGACCGCATTCAGAAATTCTTTAACAACAACCTCGCAAGTACCACGCATGACAGCGGCGAAACGTCTGACCACGCGTTGCAACTGGCCGCGGCAGCATTGCTCATGGAAATGGCCCACGCCGACGGCCGTATTAACGAAACTGAACTCGCGCACATCTTGAAGGTGGTTGGTAGCACGTTTTCGCTAACCGAAACCGAAGCGGCCGAGCTCGTGGAGCTGGCTCGCGCCGAGGCCGAATCATCGACAAGCCTTCACGAGTTCACCACACTCATTAACACGCATTGGCCCGCCGACATGAAGGTGCGGTTAGTTGAACTGATGTGGCAAATCGCTTACGCCGATTTGGAAATCGATAAACACGAACAACATTTAATGAGAAAAATTGTCAGATTATTGTACATTCCCCATAACGATTATATCGCTGCCAAAATTCGAGCAAAACGCCTTATTTTAGGCACATAACAGGGTCCAAAGAATCGGGGCCACCATGTTATGCGTCAATGATACGACGACAACATTTGACGCAACCGCCGCAGGCATGTTTCCACTTCGGCATCATCGGCGACATCGGCACCATCGACGCTAACGTCGCGATAGCGCTCGAGATCGTAGAGCGCCGCACGATAACACTCGGAAGATTCGTATATTAGTGCCCGCTCTCGAAGCTCAATGCGGGACTTTGGGTCGACAACTAATAATTTATCCAGAATACGCAACACGCGCTCATCATCGCGCGCATTTTGGTAGATCTGTTTCAGATTGCGCAGCAATCGCACAAGCATCGCTTTCTTGCTGGACGCCGCCATCAACCCAGGAATTTCCTGAACACTCGGCGCCGAATCACCATAAACTGATCGCAATAGCCGATTGAGCTGATCAATGCCAAGTACTTCGCCGCGGGTATACGGGTCGACAATGATCTCCCCATCTGGGGTAGACCATTTCACCAGAAAATGTCCGGGAAACGCGACTCCGGAAACCGGCAATTGCAGACGATTCGCCACTTCGATGTAAATCAACGCCAACGTTAATGGAATACCGAGGCGACGATCCATTACTTCGTTCAAATAGCTATTGCGCGGATCGTAATAATCGAGACGATTACCGTCGTAGCCGTCTTCGTCGAACAAACAACGGTGCATGGCCTGCATCGTCACCCGCAGACCCGAATCGCGATCAAATCGCGACGCCACACGGTCCGCTAACCGATCAAGGCGGTCGGTGTAGTCGGCGACGACGAGCCCCGGGTATTCGTCCTGGGCAATACTGAGCGCCACCTCGGCGATACTCAGCTCGCTCTCTGTCGATTGCAGTATGGATTGCCAAGTTTCCAAATCGCTACGGTGCACTTAAGGAACCTCTGGAAAAGTCATGACCGATCAATTTGGGTCCAAAATGATCAATCTCTGCGTCGCCTACAAGGATGTAGGTGAGGGGTGTGAGTAGGAACGGAAGCTTTGCGAAACTTAGCAATAGCCGGGCTATTGCCTACAGGGATGTAGGTAATGAGCGAGAGCAGGGATGCGGTAGCGTTACCCGCGTTCCGCGCCTTGATCTTGATCATTTTAAATCCCAACTTGATTCGCCCAGACTTATGCAGAGGTTCCTGAACTTACGCCGCCGTCCCCAGATTTGAGAACTGCCCGTTAAAACGGAATATCGTCGTCGAAATCACTGCCTGCCGACGCGGGTTCCGTTACGGTCTCGGCGGAATGTGGCGGGCTCTGATCAAACTCGGCATCGCCGCGGGGCGCTCCACCGCCCCGCGATCCGAGCATTTGCATCTCGTTCGCGACTATTTCCGTGGTATAGCGATCTGTGCCGGACTGATCTTGCCATTTGCGCGTTTGCAGCCGACCTTCGACGTACACTTGCGAACCCTTCTTAAGGTATTCCGATGCGATTTCCGCTAGTCTTCCGAAAAAAACGACGCGGTGCCATTCGGTGCGTTCCTGCCGATCGCCGGATTGCCGATCCTTCCAAGAATCGGTGGTCGCTATTGTCACATTAGCAATTGCACTACCGCTCGCCGCATATCGCACTTCGGGATCGCGGCCGAGATTACCGACCAATATTACTTTGTTTATACCTCTCGCCATTACTGTTCCTCGATTTGGATGACCTCAACCATTAACGGTTTCTGTTGAAAAACCCAGCATGCCGGCAACATCGTCCAATGCTCGATTATCAAACGTCCGCCGATCTACGTTCAAGTATGCCATGCCCTCGCTCGGCATCACTGTGACATCTACCACACCCGGGAGCATTTGTAAGCGCCCGGCCAGTTCTCGTCCCGCCTCGGGGGTCCGGACACCAAAAGTAAGCTGGATCGATTCCGTCAGCCGTAGCGGTGGGGCTGAGATCACCAATACCAACCAGACGCAAATTACTCCGGCGACCATCACAAATACACCGGTGGAACCCCGCAATCCGTACAGGTATCCGCCAAACACACCACCGACGAACACCCCTAGAAATTGGAACGTATTGTAAATTCCCAACACAGTACCTTTGGTGCCGGTCGGGGCCAAACGCGACGCCAACGACGGCAACATCGCCTCCAATGAATTAAATCCGATAAAAAACAACCACAGCGCCCCGATGACCACTACTAGCGTCCCGCCGCCTACCGCCAGGGCGATCTGACTCGCCAACAACACGCCCAGCGCAACCAGTAGTGCGCCGCGCTGTCGCACCCTACTTACCATGAGCAATGGCACCATGCCGAGCAACGACATACCCAGCACCGGAACGTAGATTTTCCAATGTGTATCGATCGCGATCCCCGCGTCGTGGGTAAGCGCTAACGGGATTGCGACGAATAACGCGGTCAATGACATATGCAAAATCGCGATCCCGGCGTTTAGCCGCAGTAGCTGCGGGTCCCGGAACACGGATCGCACCTGATTCCACCGCAACTGTCCATCCAGGCCGTCCCGGGACTCGAGCGGGGCCGGCACCACCCACCACAACACGGGTAACGCCAGCAACGTTAACACCAAGGTCAGCCAAAACACTCCCGACACACCCAGCCACCCGGCTAACACCGGCCCAAGCATTAACGCCACCATAAACATCGCACCAATGCTCATGCCGATCACCGCCATAGCCTTAGTGCGCTGCTGCTCGCGGGTCAAATCGGCGACCAACGCTAACACCACCGCGGCAATTGCACCGGCACCCTGCAGCGCCCGACCGGCAATCATTTCGAACGCACTGTCCGCCAGCGCAGCCACCGCGCTGCCCGCTGCAAAAATCAGCAGACCAACGACGATCATCCGTTTGCGGCCGATTCGATCGGAGCACATACCAAACGGGACCTGCAGCAACGCCTGGGTAAACCCGTAGGCACCCAACGCGACACCGATTAGTAACGGCGTCGCGCCAGGTAGATCGTGCACATGCAACGCCAATACCGGCATAACGAGAAATAGACCCAACATACGCAACGCAAAGATCGCCGCGAGCGCAGCAACGGCTCTGCGTTCCAGACTGGTCATCGCATCGTGCTTCAAGAGAGGATCGTTTTTGCGTCGGCAATTGGAGACGGCGTATAGTATCAAGTTTGGCCTTTTATCCGGAACCATGATTCGTACTATCCAGATTCGCGGGGCTCGCACCCATAATCTTAAGAATTTCGACGTCGATCTACCACGCGACCAATTGATCGTCGTCACCGGATTGTCGGGCTCCGGTAAGTCGTCACTTGCGTTTGATACGATTTACGCAGAAGGGCAACGCCGCTATGTCGAGTCGTTGTCGGCATACGCTCGGCAGTTCTTGTCGTTGATGGAGAAACCCGACGTCGATCTGATCGAAGGGTTGTCGCCGGCCATCAGCATCGAGCAAAAAGCCGCCTCACACAATCCGCGCTCTACCGTCGGCACCGTTACCGAAATTTACGACTATCTGCGGTTATTGTTTGCGCGAGTCGGTGAGCCGCGCTGCCCGACCCATGACGTCGCACTGGACGCGCAAACCGTCAGTCAAATGGTTGACCAGATTTTGGCACTGCCAGCCGGCCAACGAGTGTTGCTACTGGCGCCAATCATTCAGGACCGAAAAGGCGAGTATCAACAACTCCTCGATCGACTGCGAGCGCAAGGCTTTATTCGTGCCCGAATTGACGGCACGGTGTACGAACTGGATGCGGCGCCAGATCTGAAAAAGAACACCAAACACACGATTGAAGTGGTTGTGGACCGACTCGCCATAAATCTCGGCCACGAACAGCGCCTGGCAGAATCCATCGAGACCGCTGTCGCACTCAGCAACGGTCTGGTTAAGGTACTGCCTCTAACGGACGATGCCACGGCAGATCAAAGCGAGCTCTTATTTTCCGCGAAGTTCGCCTGTCCGTTTTGTGGTTACAGCCTGAACGAGTTGGAACCTCGGATGTTCTCTTTCAATAATCCCGCCGGCGCCTGCACTGATTGTGATGGCTTAGGGGTTCGGCAGTTCTTCGACCCGGAGCGAGTGGTCCAGGATCCGACACTTCCGCTCGCCGCCGGGGCGATCCGCGGCTGGGACCGCCGCAATTCCTTTTACTTTACGTTGCTGGAAAGCCTGGCCGGACATTACAAATTTGATATTGACACGCCGTTTGAAGCTCTGTCAGAACCGATTCAAAAAATTATATTGTATGGCAGCGGCGGTGAATCCATCGAATTTACCTACGTGCGGCCGGGCGGGCAATCCCGCCAGCGCCGGCATCCGTTTGAAGGCATCGTTCCCAACCTTGAACGCCGTTATCGCGATTCGGACTCAACCACCCTGCGCGAAGATCTCGCGCGCTTTATCAGCACACAGCCGTGCAAATCCTGCGCCGGCAGTCGATTGCGGGTCGAGCCACGACATGTATACATCGCTGGCCACGCTATTCATGAGATTACCGGGATGTCAGTGGAAAATTCAATTGGATTTTTCGACACCTTGGAGCTTAGCGGCAAGCGCGCAAAAATTGCCGGTAAAATTATTAACGAGGTTTCTGCCCGGCTCCGTTTTTTACTGAATGTCGGCTTAGATTATTTAACGCTCGATCGTGCGGCCGAATCCCTATCGGGTGGCGAAGCTCAACGAATTCGACTCGCATCGCAAATTGGATCGGGCTTGGTGGGGGTTACATACATTCTGGACGAACCTTCCATCGGTCTGCATCAACGCGATAACGGACGGTTATTGGATACGCTGTTCCGATTGCGCGACCTTGGCAATACGATAGTGGTAATAGAACATGACGAGGAGGCGATCCGCAGCGCCGATCACGTAATCGACCTCGGACCCGGCGCGGGCATCCACGGCGGCCACGTCGTCGCCCAGGGCCGACCCGGCGATATCGAAGCCAGCCCCGAATCGCTGACCGGCCAGTATCTTGCGGGTGTAAAAACCATACCGATTCCCATGTTCCGAACCCTGGCCGACCCCAAGCGTTGGTTGCAATTGCGCGGCGCCCGGGGCCATAACCTCAGGAACATCAATGTCGACATTCCAGTGGGTTTGTTGACCTGCGTAACCGGAGTTTCGGGGTCCGGCAAGTCAACACTAATTAACCACACGTTGTTTCCGGCCATAGCGCAACGCCTGTACCGGTCCAAGCATAGTCCTGCGCCGTTCGACACAATTGATGGCCTTGAGCACTTGGACAAGATCATCGCCATAGACCAAAACCCGATCGGGCGGACTCCACGTTCCAATCCGGCCACCTATACGGGTCTGTTTACCCCGATCCGGGAACTGTTTAGCGGCACGCCAGAATCGCGTGCGCGCGGCTATAAACCGGGACGATTTTCGTTCAATGTACGTGGCGGCCGCTGCGAGGCGTGCCAAGGCGATGGCTTGGTGAAAGTGGAGATGCATTTTCTTCCGGATATTTACGTATCGTGCGATATATGTAAGGAAGCTCGATACAATCGTGAGACTTTGGATATCCACTACCGTGGCAAAAATATCAGCGAAGTCCTGCATCTGACCATTGAAGAGGCGGCCGAGTTTTTCAAGGCAATCCCGGTCGTTAAACGCAAGCTCGACACATTGTTGGACGTGGGATTGGGATACATCCAACTCGGCCAAAGCGCCACGACGCTTTCCGGTGGTGAAGCCCAACGAATTAAACTGTCGCGCGAATTATCGAAACGCGACACCGGCAAAACCCTATATGTATTGGATGAACCGACGACCGGCTTACATTTTCACGACATCAACCAGTTGCTCTCGGTGCTGCATCGGATTCGGGATCACGGTAATACCGTTATCATTATTGAACACAATCTCGATGTGGTGAAAACCGCCGATTGGGTCATCGACCTCGGTCCCGAAGGCGGCGAACGCGGCGGGACTGTCATCGCCACCGGCACCCCGGAAGAGATTGCTAGTGCCGCCAACTCCTACACCGGTTTGTATTTGCGCGATGCGCTGCCGGGTAATTCCCTAACCCAACGAGTCAGCTGAGCCTTAGGGAAACGTTGCTTAAATCGAACGGCGATATTTGACCAAGTACTCGCGGCGGGCGCCACCGATCCAATCGTCACGGTGAATTCGATCCGGAAAACTGCCGACTGCCGCTGCCAACCGTTCAATATCATCTTCCTTTAAGCGCGCGATTTGTTCATAGCTCGTAATCCCAAGTTCGTTCAACACTATTTCAAGTTTTTGGCCGATACCATGAATTTTTTTTAAGTCGTCGTGGGCCGCGGCCATGGGCGCGGTATCGTCATCCACCGTCATCGTGTCGCTTATTGTTTCCGCTTCAACCACAACGCGCCGTGGCACACGCGCCGATCGTTGGTGCCGCGTCTCGGCCCGCGCGTTATACCGACCGCGCACAATCCACCCCACAACACCACCCATTAACGCGGCGGCCATGAGACTTACAAATATTTCCACCACCAAGTACCACATCTATTCGATACTCTCCAGTACGTTGAATTCAATTCGCCGATTACGCGCCTTCCCCGCGCTGGTGTCATTATCGGCAATAGGCTGGGCTTCACCATAACCTTTGGCACGCAGCCGTTGCGGGTCTACACCGCTATCAGTCAGATAGCGTTGCACCGATTGCGCACGCCGATGGCTGAGTTTTAGATTCGATGCAGCACTGCCACTGGCATCGGTATGACCGCCAATTTCGACCGTAACGCCTGGATATTGTGCAAGCAGTTCCGCGACCCGCCGCACCGCACGCCGACTGATATCGGTAAGTGCGGCACTGTTGATCTGAAATTCGATCGAGCCAATATTAAGATCCGCCAACGCAGCCCCTAACGCGGCCGCCGAACGACGACCGACCTCGACTGCATGCACGACCTCAAGCCCCTGCTCCGCCGCATTACGCAGCGCGGCTTCAACCGCTTGCTGCGCCTCGGCGCTAGGCACCGACCCGTCCAAGCGGGCGTCACCCTGGCCCATCGTGAGCTCCCCAACTTGAATCGGGCTTAATTCCCGGATCAAGGCGAGAATTGAGTCGCGCCAATCGGGGATTTCGGTGCGTCGTCCAATACGTACGCTTGTAACCACATCGCGTCCATTGAATCCCGCACGCGCAGCCGCAATCAAGGCATCACGCTCCGATTCTGATGCCACTACCCCGCGTACCTGCACCGCTTCGGTCGTGATCGTAATTTGAACCGTCGTAGGCACCGGCGGCAACAACGTCAAGCGGTGCTGCACGGGAACGTTGAAATGGTCGGACTCAATATTCGCGATCAGCGAGTCACGCATGGCCACGGTCGGCAACGCGCCTTCTATTGAAATGCCTTCGGCGTTCATTCGCACCTTCACCCGGGCGTCTGCGTCCAAAACTGACAATAAATCGATAATCGCGGGCAATTCGCCAGGGATCGCGATACTGTCCCCGATTTCAAATTCAAGCACCACAGTCTTGGTCGGAAACAACTCTGGCAGCTCCGCGGCCATGAGATCCACAGAAATTTGCGGCACCCGACCTTCAACCGTAATCTCCTCAGCGCCGATGTTCAGCGTGAGCAGTGGCGGAGTCAACAGTGTCGCCACCGTCAATCCGTCCTCGACAGGAAAAGATCCAAATACTTCCCCAAGCCGTGACAGCAACGCCGATTTGCGATCCGTGTCGATCACATCGCCAGTCACAATAGCGCCATCGGCACTGACCTCCATAGTCGCTCGCGGCATTCCAAAGAACAACGGCAACGCCGTGAGCGTGGGAGATAACCATGCGGGCCGTTGCAGTGAATCGTCGACCCGCAGCGACGTATCAATTTGCTCGCGCGAATACAATGCGGTCAGTATGTTCAGCGCTTCGTTGACATCTTGGCGGCTCGCCAATACACCGCCGACCGACACCGACTCCGGGCTCAGCCTGTAGCTAAGCCGAGCACGATCAACGGCACCCACCAACCATACGCGAGAACGGATATGGGATTTGGGAAACAGCGATCGCACGTCCGCTTCCACTCGCTCCCGCTCTATCGCAGTCGCCACCGTGCCGCCAATAACCAACTGATTTGCATAATAGTCGATCTCGAGTTCATCGATATATCTCAGCGTTACTGGCAGTTGCGCAAAGTTTTCTGGCGTCGCAATGTCCGCAACTCCCTCGACAACGCGCATTTTATTATCGATCCGCGTCCCAGGCATGTACTCCCGCAGTAAACGCTCAATCGAATTTATCGCCCCCGATGTCGCCAATTCGCCGCGCAACACGATGCGATCGGCAGTGGTTTCAAAGCGAATCCGAGCAACACGTTTGGTTGGGTTAATCTTAATCCGGTTCTTAATATCAACGTCGCTGATCGCACCCTGAATTGCGGCGTCTAGCTGTCTATACACAGCGTCGTTTTCGACAATTCCAGAAAATTTAATATTCTTATCATTAGCGTCGATGACTAGGGGCTCGACCATACCCAACTTCGGCAACAATGCTAACAATGGCGCTAACCAATCCGCCGGAGCGATGCCATCTTGAGCTTCCATCGTAGCGGTAATCGGCCGGTCCGGATAATGATTCTCGATCGCCGCGATAACCTGTTGGCGCGCTGCATCGTCCTGTAACGTCCCCTCTACCTCCACAGAATCTGCACTCAAGGTGATTTGTAGCACCGACGACGCTAGCCTCGGCACAACCTCCAAACCGTCCTCTAACGAGAATTCGACGAACGCCTGTTGTGCCTGACTGATAATCGCTCGGCGGCGGCTGTCGGAATCGACAATGCCCGAGATTACGACGGACCCGCCGTCGATCCGTAGCCCGGGCAGCTCGACCTCGGCCATAGACCGCATCAGCGTACGATACGCGTCAATCCACTCCGGCGGCTCAGTCGACAGGCTGGACGCAATGCCGTTATCGACCCGACTTGCACCGAACGTGCGGCGTGCATCTGACGCCACAGCATTTGCGAGATCCATCGGCAGCGCACCGGCCAGGACAATGCGATCATCAACATGTGACAGTGATAGCGACGCCGTATCGGGCTGCACAACATGCAATTGATCGGTAACGTTGCGTACACCGCCGATTGAGCCGACGATACGCAATATCGCGCTACGATCGGCCGCCGCCTCTACCTCACCCACTAACATAACGGCACGACCGTCCACAGTGATGGCGGGGGGGCGGTAACCCTCAGCGTTGAGCGCTGCTACGACATTTCGCTTGAGCACAGCCGGTACGCGGCGGGCCTCGACGATGACACCCACGACAATCACTATCGCCAGCAGCACAATCGCCGGCAGCAGCATTCGCTCGAGGTGATCCCGATTAGTCGGCATCGGAGCTAACCGACCTTTCGATAAAAATGAACAAAATGTTGACTTGAATCCTTCGCACGAGTGAGATTTTGTTTTTGAGCAAGGCAAAAATACGCGCAGCAGCGCAGTTTACATTAAAGGAATCCCTGACTAGTTCATGGCCGGCTGCTCTGAGTCCGAATTCACGCGCTTCGACGTTGCGGGTTTTGGAAACGCTTCAGAGATACCCTAAGAGGGAATTACACAACCGGGCGAGGCCGAATTATATACTGACCGACCCGCCGACGGGATGCATCGCGCTTAACTCGGATATTACACCAAGGCGGATGCCAGGTAGCGAAGTATCCGGGCTAGCTCAACCGACAGGCATCGGATATTCGATGCATTTTTTGCCCTTGGGTCTTGCGGTAAAAGCGCCGAAGTTCATTGAGCATGTCGCTATGACGTCGGCGGTCCGGATACTGGCATGATAACCACTCGCAGTAGCGAGCGGCATAAGAATTCGCCTGCTGGTAGCGGTACAACTGATGGGCATTCAATTCTTGATCGTATGAGACGTCTTCGAATAGCCAAGTACGCAAGCGCCGGTCCTTATATCCCTGGCCCTGTTCATCAAGCAATGATGCAATGCTTACGTACTTGTCGATTTCGGCTTGCAGCTCTAATTCCATAAGCGACACCGCGCGTTCGTGTTGCGCGTTGTATGCAATGTATAAAAAGTGACTAACACCTTCCATGGCCAGACAAAACGTGTCTAGATTTGCATTATGGAGATCGCGCGACGGGTCGTCACGCTGCAGCCGATCCACCACATCGCGGTCGAGATAGAGCCCGACCCTCAAGTCGTCGCCATCTTCCTGGACCAGTAGCTTCTCGCGAGATTGGCGCGCATTTACGCTGGTGTCCAACGCAAATGCGACATCGGGGTCGGTAATCAGAAAATCCGCGACCTGGTCGGTAAGGTCGACTTCATAGATGGTCTCCAGTCGGTGTTGCAAACGGTTAAGCGGAGCAGAGTCCATTGCCGATGACCAACGGTCAATCGTATTCAATGTTTCGGCTCGGCCAGCGCACCCTCCGCCAACTGGATCCCCAAACACTGCAGACGGCGCGCAGCACGTTGACTACCGGTCAGGGTCCATAGCTCATATAGACGCAAGATGTCGACCGCGGACTGCGGGGTCGCCTGCTCGCCGACTTCCGCCAACACGTCAACGAAATTCGTAAATTGCTCGGAAAGTTCGCGAAAGATTCCAGTCAGCGACCGGCCACGCACGGAATAGCCCATCGAATCGGACAGATTGCCGTACGCCGAACCACCCATCGAAATATAGTAGTCCACGTCGACGGCGCTGCGGCGCAAGCTATCTGAAAATAGTCCCGCAATGAACAATGCGACATCGCCCAATCGGCGCAGTGCACCCAGTCGTTCTTCGTGCGATGCGGCCTGGGCCGCATCGCCGTACAAAAGTGCTAGCGGCCGCAGCAGAAATCCATCTTCGGTATAATCAAAAAGCCGATCGGCCCGCATAAAATCAGCAAGCAGATTGATGACGTATACGGTTGTGTCGTCACTGACAACGAGGTTTTGGTTGTCAATCGCTGTACTAACGATCTCCTGAAAAAACTCACGGCCATCTGTTGTTGCGACTAAATGATCACCCGATACCGAATTCGTCATCGCTTTAAACCCCCTAACGTAGTTACGTTGCTAAGACAGTTCGTGCGGCGAATAACCAGCGGTCGTTATTTAGGACAAACCCTGGATAGTCTCTTAAATCTTTATTCCCACCAAGAAATTAGCGATATATTACTAAGTATAGCGGGTTATCGCCAAGACAATAGTCAGCAGTCATGCTTAATGGCTGCCAACATATGAGCCGCAACAAGAACTAGGGGCTTTACAGCGAGCGAATCAGTGTTGATTCGACTTACATTTCGGCCTGTCTACACCGTATTCACGGTTAAGCATGAACTTGTACCGGGAGGCGCCGTAACCACATTGACGAGCTAGCGTGACTGGTGTGCGCAAGTGACTGATTAATTGACCAAAACGAACGAACGTATTTTTGATTCTCCATTGAGAAATTAACGGTCTGTCGACAACATGAATTCTTCAATTCGGGAGCATCTCGTTACCAATCATAGATGTGATAAACTCGGTGCGCTGCGTGGTACTTTGTAACGATGATTTGGAATTGCCGACGCGCCGCATAGTCCCTGCGTCCGTCAATATCGATTTATCGCTTATGATGCGCTAGGGACATTGCACGGTCGACGCGCCATGCATGCATTGTTACAGATCAAGTCGATCGCGGCATCGAAACGGCATTTCGCGGCAACAGCGAATTCGTCGGAACAGCCTGGAGCGCAATATTCATGGTAGACGAGAGACCATCGACAGATATCGACCCGATCGAAACCGAGGAATGGCTCGACGCGTTAAGCGCCGTGTTGGATCGGGAGGGTCCGCAGCGCGCCCATTACCTACTCGAAAAACTCATAGACAAAGCGCGACGTTCGGGCACCTATCTTCCCTACGACGCGAATACGGCTTACGTCAATACAATTCCAACTATCCAGGAGCAGCGCAGCCCGGGTGACGCCGCAATCGAGTGGCGAATTCGCTCGTTAGTTCGATGGAACGCGTTGGCCATGGTGGTACGTGCTAACCGCAAGACCTCGGAACTCGGCGGTCACATTGCGAGTTTTGGATCGTCAGCCACACTATACGATGTCGGATTCAACCATTTTTGGCACGCCCCATCCGCCCAGCATGGTGGCGATCTGGTTTTCGTGCAAGGTCACTGCGCCCCAGGGGTTTACGCGCGCGCCTATCTGGAGGGGCGGATTACCGAAGCACAGCTCGACAAATATCGCCAAGAAGTGAACGGCGACGGATTATCGTCATACCCGCATCCGTGGCTGATGCCGGATTTTTGGCAGTTTCCAACAGTATCGATGGGACTCGGCCCTATCATGGCCATCTATCAGGCGCGATTTATGAAGTATTTGCACAATCGCGAGCAGCTTGACACGGAGAATCGTAAGGTCTGGGCGTTTATGGGTGACGGAGAGATGGACGAGCCCGAGTCAAAGGGCGCAATTTCTCTGGCCGGCCGCGAAAAACTCGACAATTTAATATTTGTTGTTAACTGTAATCTGCAACGACTCGATGGCCCGGTTCGCGGCAACGCTAAGATTATTCAAGAACTCGAGAGCGAGTTCCGCGGGAATGGCTGGAATGTGATCAAAGTCATCTGGGGATCGTATTGGGATCCTCTGCTTGCGCGCGACACCAGTGGCCTTCTGCGGCAACGCATGATGGAAGCGGTCGATGGCGAATACCAAAATTTCAAGGCAAAAGGCGGCGCATACACCCGCGAGCATTTTTTCGGCAAATATCCCGAACTCAAAACCATGGTCTCGAACATGAGTGACGAGGACATATGGCGGCTCAATCGCGGTGGCCACGATCCCCATAAGGTCTATGCCGCCTATGCCGCTGCGGTCGCTCATAGCGGCCAGCCAACGGTGATCCTCGCCAAGACCGTAAAAGGCTACGGGATGGGAGAATCCGGCGAAGGCCAAAACATCACCCACCAGCAAAAGAAGATGGGTGAGGAAGCCCTGCTGGCGTTTCGTGATCGTTTCAACATTCCGCTATCCAACGATCAGATATCGGAAGCACCGTACTATCGGCCGCCGGACGATAGTCCGGAACTTCAGTATATGAAGGCCCGACGCGAAGCGTTGGGTGGCGCGCTGCCGGCCCGTCGTCAACGCTGTGATGCTCTTAAAGTACCGGATATTTCGACCTTCGACGCGCAACTGAAATCGAGCGGCGAGCGCGAAATATCCACCACTATGGCGTTTGTCCGAATCCTGACTGCCCTTACCCGCGACAAGACGATTGGCCAGAACATCGTGCCCATCGTGCCCGACGAATCGCGCACGTTCGGTATGGAAGGCATGTTCCGCGCGCTCGGCATCTATTCGCCGACGGGCCAACTGTATCAGCCCGAAGACTCCGATCAGCTCATGTACTATCGCGAGGATAAAAAGGGCCAGGTATTGCAGGAAGGTATAAACGAGCCGGGAGCGATGTGCTCTTGGATTGCGGCAGGCACCGCATACTCCAACCATAATCTTAATATTGTGCCGTTTTACATATTCTATTCGATGTTCGGATTTCAACGCATCGGCGACCTTGCCTGGGCTGCGGCCGATATGCAATCCCGTGGTTTTTTGATTGGCGGTACCGCGGGCCGAACCACACTCGCCGGCGAAGGCCTGCAGCACCAAGACGGTCATAGCCATGTCCTCGCTTCGACAATTCCCAATTGTGTGGCCTACGATCCAACTTATTCCTACGAGCTTGCCGTCATTATCCACGACGGGCTCCGCCGTATGTTTCAGGAGCAGGAAAGCGTCTATTACTACATTACCTGCATGAATGAAAACTATACCCATCCTGCGCTACCTACCGGAGCTGAAGAAGGAATCTTGCAGGGCATGTACTTACTCAACAGCAGCAAGCGACGGAGCAAACGGCCACGTGTGCAATTGCTAGGCGCCGGGACGATCTTGCGGGAGGTGCTGGCCGCCGCTGAGCTGTTAGAAGTCGATTTCAATATCGGCAGCGATGTGTGGAGTGTGACAAGTTTCAACGAGCTCGCGCGTGAAGGCCGAGACATCGATCGACACAATAGACTGCATCCGGGCGCGAAGAAACCGCGTATTTCATATGTGCAAAAATCCTTGTCTGGCACGCCGGGCCCGGTTGTCGCCGCAACGGACTATATGTCCACTAACGCCGAGCAGATTCGGCCCTGGATTGACCGACGCTACGTTGTACTCGGTACCGATGGTTTTGGGCGCAGCGATACCCGCCAGGAATTACGGCGATTTTTTGAAGTAGACCGCTATTATGTCGCTGTAGCCACGTTAAAAGCGCTGGCGGACGACGCGGTAATCCCCTCTTCAACGGTTGCCGACGCGATTAAAAAATACCGCGTCGACCCGAACAAACCGAACCCGGTGACCGTATAGGTCGGCCGCCAATACCCCACTATCGCGCGGAGATTACGCATGGGCGTAAGACAGGTCATGGTGCCGGATATCGGTGATTTTTCCGATGTGGAAATTATCGAAATTCTTGTCGCCCCCGGTGACATTGTAAAAGCCGAAGACGCTCTACTCGCCCTGGAAAGCGATAAGGCGACGATGGATGTACCATCGCCTGCAGCGGGTACGATAAAGGAAGTATCGGTCGCAGTCGGCGATCGGGTCTCCGAAGGCACCCTTATCGTTACTCTCGAAGAGGATACTGCGGCGACCAAGACCTCGCCACCTGCCGAGCCGCCGCCAGTCGTTGCAGACACGAAACCCGCAGCGTCTCCCACTACGAGTGTGCCACCGGCCGTGCATACGCCTCCTCCGTCTCTTCCACCACCAGTAGATCGTGCCGGTGCGGCACCCGTACACGCGAGCCCTGGAGTGCGCCGGTTCGCCCGGGAACTCGGGGCAGACCTGACCCAAGTTCGTGGTTCCGGACCGAAGGCAAGGATTTTGAAAGAAGACGTGCAGGCCCACATAAAACAACGCCTGTCACAGTCCGCCCGACCGGCAGAGGGCGGCGGCAGCATCCCGGCAATTCCGGATATCGATTTTTCGAAATTTGGCGCGATCGAAAAGGTCGAGTTATCACGTATTAAACGTCTCTCCGGGCCGCATCTACACCGCTCGTGGCTGAATGTTCCACATGTAACGCACCACGACGAAGCGGACATCACCGAATTGGAAGCGTTCCGAATATCACTGAAGGGCGAGGCCGCACAAGCCGGTACACGCATCACTGCATTGGTATTTATCGCTAAGGCATTAGCCGTGGCAATGAAACAATTTCCAAACTTCAATGCATCATTAAGTGTCGACGCACAGAGCCTAGTGCTAAAAAAATATTTTCATGTTGGCATCGCAGTCGATACGCCAAACGGACTCGTGGTGCCGGTAATACGCAATGTCGATAGCCGCGGATTTATGGACCTTGCACTCGTAATGGGAGAGATCAGCGCGCGCGCGCGTGACGGTAAGCTTAAGGCCGACGACATGCAGGGCGGTTGCATTACGATTTCAAGTCTTGGCGGGATTGGGGGCACGGCGTTCACACCAATCGTGAACGCACCCGAGGTCGCCATTCTCGGCGTTACGCGGGCGCGAATGACGCCGGTTTGGGACGGAGAGAATTTTGCGCCCCGGCTCATGTTGCCGCTGGATCTATCCTATGACCACCGAGTGATCGACGGCGCGGAAGCGGCCCGCTTCATGGTCTACCTCTGTCAATTACTGCAGGACATCCGGCGTCTGCTACTGTAAGCCTAATTCCAATGACCAATATCGTTGAGATAACTGTTCCTGACATCGGCGATTTTCAAGATGTCGAAATCATCGAAGTGTTGGTGTCGGCGGGCGACCGCGTCGAGGTGGAAGACCCGTTACTGACCTTGGAAAGCGACAAAGCCACGATGGATGTGCCGTCCCCTAATGGCGGCGTGATTAAACACATTGTGGTAAAGGTCGGCGAGCGAGTCTCAGCCGGAACCGTAATCGCCAGCATCGAGACTACTGACGCCGAACCAATATCGGTTGTACCGGAATTGGCAGAGTCGGTACCTAGTGAAGTCGTGACTGCCGTCGATTCTATTACGACCTCCGACGCGGATATCGTAACGGAGATCGTGGTACTCGGTTCGGGCCCAGGTGGCTATACCGCGGCGTTTCGCGCGGCCGATCTTGGTAAGCAAGTAGTGCTGGTAGAACGCTACCCGGACCTCGGAGGTGTCTGCTTAAACGTTGGCTGCATTCCCTCCAAAGCACTGCTGCACAGCGCGAAAGTTATCAGCGATGCGCGTGAAATGGCGTCAAACGGAATTCAATTCGGCGAACCGGTCATCGATCTCGACAAACTACGCAACTGGAAATCAAAAGTCGTTGGCCAACTGACCGGCGGCCTCACCACGCTCGCGAAAAAACGCAACGTCAAGGTCGTGCACGGCACGGGGCGGTTTGTCTCACCCCATGAACTTGTCGTCGAATCGAACAAGGAAAGTATCACGGTGCGCTTCGAGCAAGCCATAATTGCGGCGGGATCGCGCTCGACGTGGTTTCCGATGTTTCCGGACGACCCGCGAATTTTTGACTCGACAGGCGCACTGAACATCGCCGACATCCCGAAGCGCCTGCTCGTCATCGGCGGTGGCATCATCGGCCTCGAGATGGCCACTGTCTATTACGAGCTGGGCGCGCGCGTGACCGTTGTCGAGTTACTGGACTCCCTCATGGCCGGTGCCGACCCCGATGTTGTCAAACCGTTTCATAAACGAGTCGCCAAACAGTACGAGAATATCTATCTAAAAACTAAGGTCACGGAAATCATACCGGGCGATGGCGGATTAACCGTAACCTTTGAAGGCGGTTCGGCTCCAGCTACCGACACCTTCGATCAGGTCCTCGTGTCGGTAGGACGTCAGCCCAACGGCCAGCATATCGGCGCCGAAATGGCAGGCGTCGGGGTGGACGAAGGGGGATTCGTCTCTGTGGATAAGCAACAGCGCACCAATGTGCCGCATATATTCGCAATCGGTGATATCGTCGGCCAACCGATGCTGGCCCACAAGGCCTCACACGAAGGCAAAGTCGCGGCCGAAGTCGCAGCGGGACTAAAAAGCGGTTTCGATGCCAAAGTCATTCCATCGGTCGCGTATACCGACCCCGAAGTTGCCTGGGTCGGCTTAACCGAAACGGAAGCGAAGCAACAACAACGGCCCTACGGCAAGGGCAGCTTCCCATGGGCCGCAAGCGGCCGCGCACTGAGCCTGGACCGGAGCGAAGGCATCACGAAATTGATTTTCGATGAAACGACCCATCGCGTTCTCGGCGCCGGCATCGTCGGCCCCAATGCCGGCGACCTCATCGCCGAAGTTGCGCTCGCGATCGAAATGGGTTGCGATGCCGAGGATATCGGTTTGACAATCCATCCGCATCCGACATTATCCGAAACGGTGGCATTCGCGGCCGAAATGTTTGAGGGCACAATTACGGACTTGTATCTACCCAAACGCAAAAGGTAAATTAAGGAACCTCTGCAAAAGCCATGATCGATCAATTTGGGTCCAAAATAATCGATCTCTGCGTTGCGAAACGCAAGCAATAGCCGGGCTATTACTGCCATTTCGCGCCTTGATCTTGATCATTTTGAATCCCAACTTGATTCGCCCAGACTTATTCAGAGGTTCCTTAAAACGAATTCGAGCAATGTGCTAAGCCTTGCTTATTCGGAACACGGCAGTGGGCAACCGCTCATCATAATTCACGGATTGTTCGGTTCCTCTGGCAACTGGCGTTCAATCGCGCGTCGGCTCGCCGGTGAATATCACGTGTATACCGTAGATCTCCGCAACCACGGTCGCTCGCCATGGAGCGACGATATGTCGTATCACACGTTAGCCACGGACATTGCAGACTTCATTACCACCCATAATCTGCACGGCAGCCATGTTATGGGTCATAGCCTTGGCGGCAAGACCGCAATGACTCTCGCGCTGCAATTTCCGCAGTTGCTCGGACACCTCGCCGTGTTGGACATCGCACCCGTTACCTACTCTCATACCCAGCTCGGCTATATCAAAGCAATGCAAGCACTGAATCTCAGAACCGTCACACGCCGTACCGATGCCGACGCCGCACTTCAGGAGAGCGTACCCGAAACCATGGTGCGGCAATTTTTACTACAGAACTTGGTGCAAAATGGGGACGACTTCGAATGGCGAATTAACCTCGATGCGCTGGCAAATCATATGGATGAAATGATCGGCTTCCCCACCTTTGACGAGAAAAGATTCGACGGACCCACTCTGTTTCTCAATGGTATGGATTCCGACTATGTATTACCTAGACACCACAGCGCGATACACCGGTACTTCCCAACGACTCAAATCGTCGGTGTTGAGCAAGCCGGACATTGGTTGCATGTTCAGAAACCGAAGATGGTGGTTGATGCGATTAAGCAATTTCTAAGCGCTGCTTGATTTGCGATAGTATCCGCCAAATGCAAATTCGACCGAATCACAGCGATCCCATGAGAACTTACCCCTGATTACCGCACCGAACATCCCCAATAACTTTAAGCGAGACACTTTCCAACCACTCGAGTAGATTTAATGGCGACGCTGGATATATTGGAACCCCAACTACGCAGTCAACTCGATGCCCTAGGAATAGGTTACGAAGTGCTGCCGTGCGACCCGCAACTCGCCGACACCGCTGTATTCTGTGAGCACTACGGATATTCACCGGTCGATTCGGCCAATACGATCCTGGTAGCCTCGAAGTCCGGCGAGAAGCGGTATGTGGCCTGCGTCGTACTCGCGTCTACGCGGCTCGATGTGAATCATACGGTGCGGAAACGCATGGGTGTGCGGCGAGTTTCTTTCGCATCGGCGGAAGAGACTCGCTCAATTAGCGGCATGGAGATCGGCGGTGTCACGCCGTTTATGCTGCCGAGCGATATACCGTTGTGGGTGGACTCGCGTGTGGTGTCGCGCCCGTGGGTGATGCTCGGTGGCGGTAATCGAAGCTGCAAAATCAAAATCGCACCGGTGGTGTTCGCACGTACAGCAAACACCGAAACGATTGACGGATTGGCGATGGCAACCGATTAGCCGTATCGCCCACTAATATCCGTGAGATTCTTCAAGGTTTTTAGCCCCGTCCCGTAATTTCCTGTGTTCTTAAGCCTCTGATCGTGACGCTTGCAGGCACATCATGGCCGCGCCGGCGAGTTGGTTCGCCGATGGTTGAAACCAAGCTTTTAGATAGACATCAATTTTCTTGGCGGGTAGTTCGGACACGTAAAGCGATTTATGAATAGGAATTACCCGCGGTCAGCGGAGTGACGGGCCGAATGGGTCTTGCCTACCCCATTGATCAGCCACACGCTACCTACCGCTCACACTCATATTTAATGTGAACCCACTCGAAGTACGCTAGAGATTTCTTAAGGCTGGGCCTCAACGGCAGCGATCGCACTCATATTGACAAGGCCTCTTACGGTTACGGAATTGGTCATGACGTGGGCCGGACGCGCAACGCCGATTAGGATCGGACCGATAGATACACCACCCCCCAACATTTTCAGTAAATTGTAGGCGATATGGGCGGCGTCGACATTGGGCATGATTAGCAGATTAGCCTCGCCCATGAGTTGTGAATCCGGACATATTCGATCTCGAATCACGTCCGACAGCGCCGCGTCGGCGTGCATTTCGCCATCGACCTCTAGCTCTGGCACCTTGCTCTTGAGTAAGTCGTAGGCGGCGCGCATCTTCATAGCCGATTTGTCATCGTGACTCCCGAAATTCGAATGAGACAGCAATGCGATCTTTGGGGCAATGCCGAATCTCCGCACTGCATCGGCCGCCAATATCGTCATTTCAGCGATTTCACTGGGGCTTGGATCAGGAGTGACGTGGGAATCGCAAACAAAAAACATTCCGGTCGGAAGCACCAGTGCCACGAGGGTCGATACGTCTTGTACGCCCGGAGCTTTGCCGATGACATCCAGAATATGATTAAGATGACCATTAAATGCCCCCTCCGTACCACACAACATGGCATCGGCTTCACCGCGAACCAGCATGATGGCCGCAATCACGGTAGATTGGGTTCTCACCACGGTCTGCGCATCCGCAGGTGTTACGCCATTGCGGCCCATGATGCTATGGTACGTCGACCAGTAGGAGCGAAAACGATGATCGCGTTGTGGATTCACCAACTCAAACTCGGCGCCCGCACGCATGCTTAATCCGAGTTCCTGCAAGCGCCGCTCCACCACCTCGGGGCGCCCGATTAATATCGGCTGAGCGAGACCGTCAGTAACCACTTGTTGTACGGCACGCAACACGCGCGGCTCTTCGCCTTCGGCATACACCAGTCGTTGCAGCGACTCTTTGGCGTGCTCAAACATGGGCTTCATGACGAACCCGGAGCGGAACACAAATTCGCTGAGCCGCTGCTCGTAGGCTTCAAGGTTATCGAGCGGGCAGGTGGCGACACCGCTGTCCATCGCTGCCTTAGCCACCGCCGGGGCGATTTGGGTGATCAAGCGCGGGTCGAACGGTTTCGGAATCAGATAGTCGGGGCCGAATACCATCGACCGACCACCGTACGCTTTGGCAACGATCTCCGAAGTTTCGGCCATTGCCAGTTCTGCCAACGCCTGCACGCAGGCAATTTTCATTGATTCGTTGATGGTTGTTGCTCCGACATCCAAGGCACCACGAAAGATATACGGAAAACACAATACGTTATTGACCTGGTTCGGATAATCGGAACGTCCGGTAGCGATGATCGCATCATTACGAATCGCCTTGACGTCCTCCGGCAGAATCTCCGGATCCGGATTCGCAAGTGCCAAAACCAGCGGCCGATCCGCCATTCGTGCCACCATCTCCGGTTTTAACACCCCAGGCGCCGACAATCCTAAGAATATATCGGTGCCACCAATCACATCGGTCAACCGCCGCGCATCGGTATCGCATGCGTAGCGGGCCTTCACTGCATCCATCTGCTCTGTTCTTCCCAAATAGACGACGCCAGCGATATCGGTGACAATAATATTTTCCTGCCGCAGACCCAACTCCACGAGCAGATCCAGACACGCGAGCGCCGCCGCACCTGCTCCCGATGTTACCAATCGCACCGAATCGATTGGTTTCTCCACCAATCGCAGCCCATTCAAAATAGCCGCAGCAACGATTATGGCGGTCCCGTGCTGGTCATCATGAAAGACTGGAATGTTCAATCGCTCGCGTAGTGCACGCTCAACGACAAAACATTCCGGCGCCTTGATATCCTCAAGATTAATACCACCAAACGTCGGTTCCAGGCTCGCGACGATATCGATCAGGCGCTCGGGGTCAAGTTCGTCGACCTCGATGTCGAAAACATTGATACCGGCGAACTTTTTGAATAATACGGCCTTGCCTTCCATGACGGGTTTGGCGGCCAACGGTCCGATGTTTCCCAACCCCAATACGGCGGTACCGTTGGATATGACGCCGACGAGATTACTGCGACCGGTGAGGCTTGCGGCTTCACCCGGGTCCCGCGCAATCTCGTCGCAGGCCGCCGCAACGCCCGGCGAATAGGCCAGAGCCAGATCGTGCTGATTGGCCAATGGTTTGGTGGCCGCAATCTCCAGCTTACCGGGCGGATAGGCGCGGTGATAATCCAGGGCAGCCTTGCTGATGTCTTTGTTCATGGAACCTCAAGATACCCGCCTTGGCAGGTCGTTGGTCAATCCACAGTCGGCTCGAGCCGGCGAAAATACAGATTCAGGACGCTGGTGCGTACCATTGTACGCTGCTGCACCGTGATTCGATGCCGCTCTCTAATCGACTAACTCGATGTCATCGCCAAGATGCAATGAAAGCCGCTCAGCAGCAGAACGCTGGTTCATTGCGATTTCCACCAAACCGTATGCGTTCTCGTACCAAAATACGTCCCCGACACTCACATCGCTAAAAGTTTCGGCAAATTCCAGGTACTGGCCGCGAACCTTCAATCGCTTTCTGGAATCGGTGCTGACAAAGCGGCGGCCGGTCATGGCGTTTCCATAGTGGTCGATATAGATTAGTGCATCGTATTCGTCGGGCCAATCGGAACCAGTACTGGAAGCTTCATGCGTCTCGAGGAATTCGATCCCATCCCAATCTTGGCGCGCCAGTCGGGCGGCCACTGGCGCAAATAAGTCGCGCCCGTGAAACGTGTTCGACAGGCGGTCCGGACGCCACACTATGCGATAACGGATCGAATTCGTGCTGCGCTGCTCGACTACAGTCAGCAAACCATTGTCCGGTCCGACAAACCACTTTTCGCCTGCCGATACGGCGATGGGCTCACGTGAGCCGCCGACACCGGGATCCACCACACATACGAACACCGTTTGACATGGCAGCGGTGCAGCAAGAGCCGGCAATAGGTGCGCGGCCGCCCGTATCGCAAAGTCAGGCGCGTTGTTCAGCAGATCGATAACCGGTACTCCAGGCGCGTCGCGCGCCAACACCGCGTGCATCTGCCCCACGTACGCGTCCTGCACTCCGAAATCGGTATACAGCGCGATCATAGGACACGACTGCACCGGCATTGTGGCACCTCAAATCGCAGCGCCCGGACCGACCACAGCGACATCCGACGTCGCGGCCAAGCCGAAACAATTCAGGACGAATGCGTATATCAGTGCGATCTCGTCCGCTTCTGCAAACCGATTCGAGGTGCCGTGGTGCCCGCAGCCGGTGTCCAATTGCAATAGGATAGGCGCGTCCGCGGTCTGCGCACCCCGCAGCCGTGCGACCCATTTTACGGCTTCCCAGAACGGTACACGCTGATCGTTTGCCGCCGCTGTGGCAAGGATCGGCGGGTAAGCCTGCGCTCGTACATTGTCGTAAGGCGAGTAACTGCGCAAATTATCGAACTGTTCTGCATCATGGGGATCACCGAATTCATCATAATCGCTCGGTGTCAGTGGCCAGTCCTGATCCAACAACGTATGCACCACGTCGACAAACGGCACTTCCGCAACCGCCCCACAAAACAGATCCGGCCGCATATTGAGCGCTGCGCCCACCAGCAGCCCACCGGCACTTTCGCCGCTAACGACAAGCTTGCCACGCGCAGCAACTCCGCAGCACAACAAACGTTCGGCACAAGCGAGCAAATCAGAAATCGAACGCCGCTTTTGCAAACGCCGGCCGGCTTCGTACCAGTGGCGGCCAAATTCACCCCCGCCACGTACATGAGCCACGGCATAGACGACGCCGCGATCTAACAACGACAATAGATCGGCGTCGAATTCGGATTCAACGACGTCCTCATACGCGCCATATGCGGTCATCAATACAGGATTTCCGGAAGCGCACTGCTTGTCGGCCCGATACACCAGCGACACCGGAATCGCCACACCGTCATCCGCCATCGCAAACAAACGGTCCGAGCGGTATTCGGAGGCTTCGTAGTCATCAGGGCCGTCTTGCTTTAACAATTCCCAAGTTCGTTCTCGCATATGGTAATTAAAACACACCGTAGGGCTGATAAACGTGGAATAGTGCAGACGTAACAACATCGATTCGTACCCACCCGCTTCGTCGACCTGCAGCGAATAGTAGTCGTCAGCAAACGCTATATAGTGTTCGGATTCTGTCTCACAATCAACAACACGCACCCGATCCTGACCGTCCGCTTGCTCACCAACGACCAGAAAGCGTTCGAATGCATCGATGTACTCAACGCTCACATTTTCGTAATGCGGCAACAGCGGCCGCCATCCGCTCCGATGAGGATCAGCGATCGGCGCCTGCATGGTCCGAAACGTCGGTGCGCAATCGTTGGTAACGATGACCAAGCGTTGCCCCTGGTGTTCGACGTAGTACTCAAAACCATTAGCGCGAGGAGCGATGCGTTGCAATGCGGCGTGCGGTTGGTCAGCGGCTTTAAACCACACTTCAGTACTTGAATGCCGTTGCACATCGACAAATACGAATCGCCGGGAGCGCGACCTACGGATCGTCACCAAATATTGAAGGTCTTCCTCGAGATATTCAAGGCGGTCGGCGGTCGCGTCCGAGCCGATCTGATGCCGGTATACGGCATTGGCGCGATCGTGTTCATCCATCTTCACGTAATAGAAATACGCGCTGTCGCTGTTCCAAACGATATCTTCGGCGACCCCGTCGATGGCAGCGCCCACTAACACATTGGTGGTGAGATCCTTGCAATACAGCGTGTAACGCTCTGCACCCGTACAATCGACGGTATAGGCCAAATAGCGCCCATCGGGACTCACCGCGAGCACAGCTACGTCTACATACTCCCCCTCGCCGCACAATTCATTTTCGTCAAGAATTACTTGCTCTTCGGCCCCATCCACTAATTGCCGACGCAGGTGTATCGGGTGCGCACAATGCGATTCATAACGATAGAAGTAAGCGTAGCCACCCTCGTGAATGACCAGGGATTCTTCGGATTCCGGCCGATGACATCGAAGTTCGACACCGATTTGCCTACGTAACTCTGCGAGCGGCTGCAATGTAGCCACCGTATATTCATGTTCCGCATTGATATACGCCTCCACTTCCGGGTCATCCGGATCATCGAAACCCGCAAACTCGTCAGTCCAAGTGTAGCCGTGCAATAGATAGTGCCGCTCGCGCCGTAGCGGCACGGGAGCATTGACGGCAGGCGATCTATTTACCGCGTGCGGCGAGTGGTTGCATGGCATATCGAGGCGTGGATCGTTACTAGTACTCTATCAAGTTGATATTGACGGGTGCCGATGCGACAAAGTCAGCGCCCATACACAACGTCCACGCCACATTCGCCGGAGTAATCAATTTACCCGATGCCACCACGCGAGTGCGCGATCGCAGCCCGTATCGATCGAGCGCGTCCACCAACATCGCAAGGCTCTCCTTTAACGTCAGCCGAACGTCGTCGATTAACGACATCGGCGCCGCCCCGGTGCCGCCGTCGCCGCCATCGATGGTAATGAAATCCGGTGCGCTTTGCTCACCTCTACGAATCACCTCAGTAAATATCCCATCGAGCCAGCCAGAGGCTCCCAATACCGTCGTAAACCCGACGGGATTGCCGGTGACATCACGCATATGGGCGAGCACATCCAATAGTTCAATAATATTGTCGATGTCGGGGTGGCGGTTCGGGCTGATCGAATCACCATCCATCTAAATGCACAGCCGAACGCGGATAATTCATGAACGGTTCGGATCTTGAGCGAAATCGGGCTTGTTGTGATCCGTGATCCGCCTTCATGAAATATCCGGGCTAACGAACAGTAGCTAGGCAGTCGATCGCAATGGGAAAAATTGACAGCTTGGGGAATGAGGCGGTCGCCACTGCGGCTGGGGCGCAGGCTCACGTATTCGTGACTTAACGGGGCGACCGAACGCGCGGCCGATCGACCACGCGGCGTGACAATTCGCTCGGCCCTAATCTAAAAACTACGCAGCGGTTCCGGAATCGGCCGTCTCGGTCGCGCGGTCGACGAGCTGGACGTAAGCCATCGGTGCGTTATCTCCGGCACGATGCCCGCACTTCAATACACGCAGATAACCCCCAGGTCGGTCCTTAAAACGTACACCAAGATCGTCAAATAGCTTACTGACGGCCTCACGATTGCGCAAACGCGCGTAGGCTAAACGCCGATTTGCCAACGACGGCACCTTGGACAAAGTAATCAACGGCTCAGCCACGGAGCGCAGCTCTTTGGCCTTGGCCAATGTCGTACGAATTTGTTCGTGCTCGAACAGTGATGCCGTCATGTTTCGAAACATTGCGATCCTGTGACTCGATGTTCGATTCAGACGGCGTCCGGATTTACCGTGCCGCATTTCAGCCCCCTATTCCGTTCATCATCGGCCCCGGCTTAATCTCCTTCTGCAAAGACGGTGGGGGCCAATTCTCAAGTTTAATCCCCAGGGACAATCCACGGGTTGCAAGCACGTCCTTAATCTCGGTCAGAGATTTTTTACCGAGGTTCGGAGTTTTCAGTAACTCGACTTCGGTACGCTGGATCAAATCGCCAATAAAGTAAATATTTTCCGCTTTCAAACAGTTTGCAGAGCGCACAGTCAGCTCCAAGTCATCGACCGGGCGTAACAATAATGGATCCACCGCCGGCTCGTCACGCTTCGGCGCTTCAGAGGTAGTTTCTTCCAAATTAACGAAGATCGAAATCTGCTCGTGCAGAATGGTGGCAGCCCGCCGCATCGCTTCCTCTGGATCGACCGCACCGTTGGTTTCGATCTCAATGACCAGCTTGTCGAGGTCTGTGCGTTGTTCCACCCGCGCGTTCTCGACGGTATAGGCAACTCGGCGGATCGGGCTGTAGGAAGCATCCAATCGCATTACCCCTACTGAGGTGGTCTCCTCATCTTCCTGAATGTCCACCACTTGGTAACCGTATCCCCGGGTCACTTTCATCTCCATATTCAGACTACCGTCTTTTGAGACATGAGCGATGACATGCTCCGGGTCAACGATTTCGACATCATGATCCAATTCAATGTCGGCGGCAGTCAATACACCAGGACCACCTTTGCGGACTCGAATGACAGCTTCCTCGCGCGCATGCATACGCAGCGGGAGAGTTTTCAGGTTCATGAGTATTTCTAATACGTCTTCCTGAACACCCTCCAGGGACGAATATTCATGTAATACACCATCGATCGTGACCTCCGTCACCGCGCATCCTGGCATCGACGACAACAATATTCGCCGCAACGCATTACCGAGGGTATAGCCGAACCCACGTTCGAGCGGCTCCAATGTAATCCTTGCGTGTTTGTCGTCGATGAGATTGACGTCCACTAACCGAGGTTTCAGAAAATCGGCCGTTAAGTCCTGCATAGTTAATCCTCTAGAGAAATCGATCTAGGCTATTTCGAGTAAAGCGCAACAACAAGGGATTCATTAATATCGGATGACAAATCACCGCGTTCCGGTATGGCTGTAAACACACCCTTCGCGGTCTTGACATCTACATCGACCCATTCCGCGAATCCAATCTGTTCCGCGATCTCCAGCGCCGCCTGAATTCGAAGTTGTTTCTTGCTCTTGTCTCGAATCCCGACAACATCGCTCGGCGTCACTTGATACGACGGAATATTGACGCGCTGGCCATTAACCAAAATCGCGTTGTGGCGAACCAGTTGTCGAGCTTCCGCGCGAGTTACGCCGAAACCCATTCGGTACACCACATTGTCGAGTCGACATTCCAGTAGTTGCAACAGGTTTTCACCGGTGGATCCTTGGCGGCGCGCAGCCTCCGAGTAATAGTTGCGAAACTGCCGTTCCATTATGCCGTACATCCGGCGTAACTTTTGCTTTTCGCGCAACTGCACACCATAAACGGTCGTACGCGGGCGGCGCCCACCGGCCTTAAATCCCGGGGGCCGATCAAACCGACACTTCGAGTCGATTGGCCGCGCCGGGCTTTTCAGAAATAGATCCGTACCCTCGCGGCGTGCAAGCTTACATGTTGGTCCTAAATATCTTGCCATTAGCTTTAAACCTTAACGGTTATACACGGCGCCGCTTTGGCGGGCGGCATCCGTTGTGAGGGATCGCAGTAACATCACTGATATTGCCGATTTCGAAACCAACGGCATTCAACGCTCGCACCGCCGAATCGCGACCCGGACCGGGTCCGTTTACTCGCACTTCGAGATTTTTCATTCCAAATTCCTGCGCGGCCCGACCGCAAGTCTCCGCCGCCACCTGCGCGGCAAACGGCGTACTTTTGCGTGAGCCCTTGAAACCGGCCCCGCCCGCTGTCGCCCAACACAGTGCGTTACCATGCCGATCGGTGATAGTAATGATGGTATTGTTGAATGACGCGTGGATATGCGCGATGCCTTCCACGACGTTCTTCTTAACCTTTGCTTTGCCCTTCCGAGCAACTTTACGTTTAGCCATGACTGCTCCAACTAACGTTTAATCGGCCGCCGCGGACCTTTTCGAGTGCGCGCATTGGTGGATGTACGCTGACCGCGAACCGGCAATCCGCGCCGGTGGCGCATTCCCCGGTAACTCCCAAGATCCATAAGGCGCTTAATATTCATCGACACCTCGCGCCGCAAGTCACCTTCGACTTGATAATTGCCCACAGCGCCCCGCAATTTCTCCGCCTCACCCTCCGATAAATCTTTGACTTTGAGGGTGCGTTTGACGTCGGCAGAATCACAAATACGCTGCGCACTTACGGATCCGATTCCGTATATCGAGGTCAAAGCAATCTCGATGTCTTTATGATTCGGGAGATTTATCCCGGCAATTCGCGCCACGGTTAGCAGTCTCCTATAAATTGTTCGAAAAAGCGCCTAAACATACTTACTGATCCTTTATAAATCAAGGCCTTGTCGCTACTGAAAGTAACCGGGCTAGCCTTGGCGTTGTTTGTGTCGAGGATCGGAACAAATCACCCGCACCACGCGACGGCGGATGACAATTTTGCAGTTCCGACACAGTTTTTTGACCGATGCTCGAACTTTCATGACTAACTCCTAATTTCGCTACCAGATCTCGCTGGCGCTCAACGCGACAAGCCGAGGCCGCCGAGGCCGCCTTTCTTTAACAAACTCTCATACTGACGCGACATCAAATGCGACTGCACCTGCGACATCAGATCCATCATCACCACTACGATTATCAACAACGACGTACCCCCAAAGTAAAACGGCACGCTCCACTTCAGTATCAGTATTTCGGGAATCAAACACACAAATGTCAGATAGATCGCACCAGCCAATGTCAGTCTGGACACGATACCGTCGATGTATTTTGTAGTTTGAGTCCCAGGCCGAATTCCGGGAATAAACGCCCCAGATTTTTTCAAATTATCGGCAATTTCCTTCGGGTTAAAAACTAACGCTGTATAAAAAAAACAGAAAAAGATAATTGCGCTCGCAAACGCCAATATATATATCGGTTGCCCGGGGGATAGTGTTGACGATATATCCCGCAACCACCCCATACCTTCCGCTTGCCCGAACATACTACCGAGGCTAGCCGGAAACAGAATAATACTTGATGCAAAAATTGGCGGTATTACGCCGGCCATATTCAACTTCAAGGGCAAATGACTGGTTTGCCCCGCAATCATACGCCGACCTTGTTGCCGTTTGGCGTAGTTCACCGTAAGCCGTCGCTGGCCGCGCTCGACAAACACCACGAACCAGGTAATGGCGATCGCCCCAATAAACAGCACCAGCACAAAAATGGGCTGAAACGCACCGGTGCGCGAGAGTTCCAATGTTCCCGCCACTGCCGCAGGCAGACCCGCAACAATACTGCCAAAAATTATCAATGAAATACCGTTGCCAATGCCACGCTCGGTGATTTGCTCGCCCAACCATACGAGAAACATCGTGCCCGCCACCAAGCTAATGACGGTGGTCATCTTAAACCCGATACCCGGCACCAGTACTACCGCCGCCCCGTTTGCGACTTGGCCTTCGATCGCCACCGCGATCCCCAAGCCCTGGAACGTCGCCAGCAACACCGTCCCATAACGGGTGTACTGCGTGATCTTACGGCGGCCCGCCTCGCCTTCTTTCTTTATTTGCTCGAGCGCCGGCACCACCGCCGCCATCATCTGCATGATGATAGATGCGGAAATATACGGCATCACCCCCAGCGCAAGCACCGACAACCGGGTCAATGCACCACCCGAGAACATATTAAATACGTCGATAATCGAGCCGCGGGTCTGCTCAAATAACGCCGCAACCGCCGCCGGATCGACACCGGGAATCGGTATGTGGGTGCCCATACGGAACACCACCATCGCCCCCAACACGAACAGAACCCGCTGCCGTAACTCCGTCAGCTTGCCAATTCCTCCGAGCGAAGGCGTACTCGATTTCGCCATCAGTTCTCTATCGTACCGCCGGCTGCCTCGATCTGTTGGCGGGCGCCCTTAGTCACGGCGATACCTTTAAGCGATACCGCTTTCGCCAATACGCTGGAAGCGATAACCTTGGCGCGTTTCGCAGCCCCTGGTATCACCCGCGCCTTTTTCAGCTCCATCAAATCGACAACCTCCGCATCCAGACCCTGCAACTCGTGCAATCTGACTTCGGCACAGTCTCCAGCGGACGTGGAGCGGAAACCGCGCTTTGGCAAACGCCGTTGTAACGGCATTTGCCCGCCCTCGAAACCGACCTTGTGGTACCCGCCAGATCGGGAGTGCTGCCCTTTGTCGCCGCGGCCACATCTTTTTCCCACTCCGGAACCGGGGCCCCGACCGACGCGTTTGCGCTTGGTTCGAGCGCCGCTCGCGCTGTGCAGATCGTTCAAACGCATCAGAGTTCCTCGTACGATAATAGATACGATACTTTGTTAATCATACCGCGAACCGCCGATGTATCTTCGACCTCAACGGTGTGGTGCATACGACGCAGACCGAGGCCGCGGACACAGGCTAAGTGCCTTTTGCCACGACCGTACAAGCTGCGCACCAGCGTCACGCGAATTTTTTTACTTGTACTCGCCATCGGATCAATCCGTCAGTTCACTCAATGTTTTGCCGCGTTTCGCGGCCACCGTCTCCGGACTCACCACCGAGCGCAGGCCACTGATTGTGGCGCGGGCTACATTTACCGGATTCGTCGTACCGATAACCTTGGCCAGAATATTACGTATACCAGCCACTTCAAAAACCGCCCGCATCGTACCGCCGGCGATGATTCCGGTACCTTCCGAGGCCGGCCGCATCACCACCCGTGCGGCACCGTGTCGTCCGATCAATGGATAGTGCAGGGTGCCGTCAGTGAGCTCGACCGAAGTCAAATCGCGGCGGGCATTCTCTAGGGCCTTTTGTACGGCCAACGGAACTTCGCGAGCTTTACCGCGGCCGAGACCGATGCGGCCATTACCGTCGCCCACCACTGTCAACGCCGAAAATCCGAACTGGCGACCGCCTTTGACCACTTTGGCGACGCGTCTGACACTAATCAGACGCTCTTGTAAATTCTCATTTCGATTATCGAAACGTTCGTTACTCATTGCCATGCCGCATTATGTCCCGTATCAATCCGTTATGTTGCCGAAGCCGAAAGGGCACTCCGCTAAAACTGTAAACCGTTTTCACGGGCCGCATCCGCCAAAGCTTTAATCCGCCCATGAAAGCGAAAGCCCGAACGATCGAAGGCCACTGATTCGATACCTTGGGCTTTGGCCCGTTCGGCAATGGCTTTCCCGATAACCGCAGCCGCACCAACGTTACCGCCGTTACCAATCTCGCTGCGGATCGTCGGCTCAACCGTCGAGGCGCTCGCAATTACCTGCGAGCCATTGGAGTCGATCAATTGCGCGTAGATATGGCGCGGCGAGCGAAAAACACACAATCGCGTCGCGCCTAACCGCTCTATCTTCGCTCTCGCCCGGCGCGCCCGGCGCAGCCGTTGACGTTTCTTATCCAACATTTTAGTACCCTGTCCGGCAAATAAGTTGTGTTTCAGAGCCCCCCAATGGGTTCAATACTAGGCGCAGTCCGCAAGGAATGGCCCGCCCTTTCCAAGGACTGCAACGACGTAGTGAGCCCATTGGGGGGCTCCCGGAGGGCGTGCCAAGAAACGGCCATTCGCGTCGTTGCCCCTCGTCGCAATAGCTACGGCTATTCCTCCTCGGTGCGCCTAGCGCCTGGACATTTCTTGGCACGCTGAAATACATCTTATTTGCCGGACAGGACACTAGCTACCCTTACTTTTTCTTGGCTTGCTTGCGAACAACGCGTTCATCGGAATAACGTACACCTTTCCCCTTGTACGGTTCAGGTGGCCGGTAACGACGAATTTCCGCCGCAGTCTGCCCGACTAACTGCTTATCTGCACCCTTCACGACGATCTCGGTTTGAGTTGGCATTTCCACAGTAATACCGTCCGGTATCGGGTGGTTGACCGGGTGCGAGTACCCCAACGCAAGGTTTAAGTTCTTACCCTGCACCTGGGCGCGATATCCCACGCCGATTATCGTCAGGCGTTTCTCAAAACCAGTCGATACCCCGGTGACCAAGTTATTTACTAGTGCCCGGGTTGTGCCAGCCATGACCCGCGCATCGTTGAGCTCGTTGCGGGTACCGACGGTGAGAATATCGCCATCCTTGGAGATCGATACCAACGGATGAAGGGCACAATGCAATTCCCCCTTCGGGCCTTTCGCCGATACACGATCATCCGACACACTGACTTCTACACCCGATGGGATAGAAATTGGGTTTTTTGCTACTCTCGACACTCCGATTACCTCTATAACGCCCGCGTCACGGCCCTCAATACACTGTACAAATTACTTCGCCGCCTACGCCAACCTTGCGGGCTGCACGTTCGCTCATGATCCCGTGCGACGTCGAAACGATGGCTATGCCAAGCCCGCCATTGACGGTAGGCAAATCCTGCATCGAGCGGTAGACCCGTCGACCGGGACTGCTAATCCGCTTCAATTCATCGATAACGGGACCGCCTTGATAATATTTTAAGATGATCTCCAACGTAGCCTTAGCGCCACCGTCATCGACCTTGTAGTCGGTAATATATCCTTCATCTTTCAACACGGCGGCTATCGATACTTTGACCGTGGAGCTCGGCATCGCTACCGTGGCTTTCTCAGCCCGTAATCCGTTTCGTACACGGGTTAACATATCGGCAATGGGATCAGTCATGCTCATCTACAGTTTGCGCTCCAGAAATTACGTTACCACGCGGGGTATCACCAGCTTGCCTTAACAACGCCTGGCGCATCGCCCCGCATTATCACTTCGCGAAGTTTGCTACGACTTAAGCCGAATTTTCGATAATAACCACGCGGTCGCCCAGTCAACCCACAGCGCTGCCGATAGCGCGACCGACTCGAATCCCGCGGTAGCTTCTGCAGATCTATCATCGCCTGCCAACGGCTTTCGGTGTCACCGTCGGAATCAACGACCTGCGTGCGCAATGCCGCGCGTCGCGCCTCAAAACGTTCTGCGAGCCGCATCCTCTTAACCTCGCGAGCCAGCATTGATTTCTTTGCCATAAGATTTACTTCTATGTCCTAATCGGGAAATTGAATCCGAGCAACAATGCCCTCGCTTCGTCGTCATTTCTGGCCGTCGTTGCGATCGTAATATCTAATCCACGTATCGCATCGACGGTATCGTAATCGATCTCCGGAAACACAATCTGTTCCTTGAGTCCAAATGAATAATTACCGCGTCCATCAAATGACTTTGCCGGCAAGCCACGAAAATCACGAATTCGAGGAATAGAAATCGCAATCAATCGGTCCAAAAACTCGTACATACGCTCGCGCCGTAACGTCACCATACAGCCTATGGCCCATCCTTCACGCACTTTAAAAGCTGCCACGGATTTTCGGGCCTTGGTAATCACGGGCTTTTGACCGCTGATGCGCGCCATATCTCCCGCTGCTTTTTCCAGTACGTTCTTGTCGGTCAACGCCTCGCCGAGCCCCATATTTAATGAGATTTTGGTAAGGCGTGGCACTTGCATTACGTTGCCAAAGCTGAATTGTTCCTTCAGCTTCGGCACCACCGTATTTTGATAATGTTCCTGCAATTTCAGCATGTTGACTGCAACGTCAAATCCAAACTAATGAACGTCGACGACCTCGTTATTTGATTTGAAGTATCTGACCTTGCGGCCGTCCTCCAATTGTTTGAATCCTACACGATCCGCTTTCTTCGTAATCGGGTTATAAAGCGCCAGATTAGATACATGGATCGGTGCCTCCTTGTCGACAATTCCACCGGTAACACCCTTATTAGGGTTCGGCTTAGTGTGGCGCTTCACCACATTTACGTTGTCCACCAACGCATGATCGTTCCTCAAGATTTTCAGGACCGTACCCTGCTTGCCGCGATCACGGCCGGCGAGGACCACAACATCGTCACCTTTACGTAGTCTTTGCATCAACAATTACCTCAGAGCACTTCCGGCGCTAAAGAAATAATTCGCATGAACCGTTCGCCGCGAAGCTCTCGGGTGACGGGCCCAAAAATTCGCGTACCCACCGGTTGTAGCTGCGCGTTTAACAACACCGCGGCATTCTTGTCGAATCGGATCAGCGACCCATCGCTGCGGCGCACGCCGTGCTTGGTCCGCACGATAACCGCGTTGTATAGATCGCCTTTGCGCACCCGACTGTTGGGAATCGCTTCTTTAATACTAATCCGGATCACGTCACCAATTCCTGCGTATCGGCGTTTCGACCCACCCAGTACTTTGATGCACTGAACCCGTTTCGCGCCACTATTGTCGGCAACGTCCAATGTACTTTGCATTTGTATCATCGGCTTCGCTCCGCTACTCCGCGCGCTCCAATATCTTAACCAGACGCCAACTCTTGGTTTTCGATAGTGGGCGGCATTCTTCGATCAAGACTTTGTCACCTTGCCTACAATCGTTGTTTTCATCATGGGCATGCAAACGCGTCGATCGACGAATGATTTTTTTGTAGATCGGGTGCATAACACGCCGTTCCACCAAAACCGTAATGGTTTTGTCCATCTTGTCGCTGACTACACTGCCCGGCACCGAGCGCGTGGTGGTTACGACATCAACAGCAGCGGCTGACTCGTTCATGTGGCTGCTCTCATTAATTCATTCATTACCGTTTTTATCCGTGCAATCTCGCGCCGAACTTCTTTAAACCGAGACGGATTGGCCAACTGCCCGGTGCCGCGCTGCATTCGCAAGTTGAACTGCTCCTGCCGAAGTTCGATAAGTTGCTTACCGAGATCTTGTTGGGACTGATTTCGTAATTCCGAAGCCACCATGGTTATGCCGCCTGCCGCTTCGCAAAAGTTGTAGATACTGAGAGCTTAGCCCCGGCCAAACGCATCGCTTCGCGCGCCAATTTCTCATCGACCCCTTCGATTTCATACAACACATGGCCGGGCTTAATAACCGCAACCCAGTATTCAGGGTTACCTTTACCCTTGCCCATACGCACTTCCAACGGCTTCTTCGAAACGGGCTTGTCTGGAAACATACGCACCCATACCCGGCCGCCGCGTTTAATATGCCGGTTGATGGCACGCCTCGCGGCCTCGATTTGGCGTGCCGTAACGCGGCCACGCGTCGTGGCTTTTAAGCCGTAGTTGCCGAAGCTCACGCGGTTACCACGGCTGGCGTTGCCCCGGTTACGGCCCTTTTGCTGCTTGCGGAACTTGGTTCTCTTGGGTTGTAACATACTTAATACGCTCTAGCCTTGACCGGCGCCCGCCGCCTTGGCGGCGCCTTCGACCTGTTCATCACCGGCGAACACTTCACCCTTAAAAATCCATACTTTGACGCCAATGACACCGTACGTCGTGTGCGCCTCCGCTAATCCGTAATCGATATCGGCACGCAATGTATGCAGCGGCACGCGCCCTTCCCGGTACCATTCGGTTCGCGCGATCTCGGCGCCATTTAATCGGCCGGCCAGCATGACTTTCACTCCTTTTGCGCCTAACCGCATGGAATTCTGCACAGCGCGCTTCATCGCGCGACGGAACATGATGCGTTTTTCCAATTGCTGGCAAATATTCTCTGCCACCAAGGCCGCATCCAGTTCGGGCTTACGTATCTCCTCGACGGCAATATGCACAGGGCCACCGTTAATTCGAGCCAGCTCGGCCCGCAAACGGTCGATGTCTTCGCCTTTCTTACCGATAACTATACCCGGGCGCGCAGTGTGAATCGTGACATTGATATTTCGTGAAGGCCTCTCGATCGCGATTTTACTGATCGCCGCATTCGGAATGCGACGTCGAATAAACTCTCTCACTTCTAAATCGCTCGCTAGATTCTTTGCATATTCCCGTTTCGATGCGTACCAGCGCGCGTTCCAGTCCTTGACAATGCCGAGCCGAAATCCGATAGGTTGAACTTTTTGTCCCATTAGTTCTCTCTCTTTGAATCGCCAACGGCAATTATGATGTGGGATGTGCGTTTCCATATCGACGCGGCGCGACCCTTGGCACGGGCCCGCCAGCGCTTCGCCACCGGCCCATGGTCGACACAGGCTTGTTCGACCCACAATTCATCAATATCCGCGCCTTCGTTGTGCTCCGCATTGGCGATCGCCGATTCCAGTGTCTTCTTAATGGATTGCGCTGCTTTTTTAGGACTAAACGCCAATATCTCTAGCGCCTGAGACACCGGTTTACTGCGAATTTGATCCGCAACAAGCCGGCATTTCTGCGGCGAGATGTGAACATATTTAGCGACAGCCTTTACTCGCATCGAATCACCCACTATTTTGCCTTGCGGTCCGCAGTGTGTCCTCTAAAGGTACGGGTCGGCGCGAACTCGCCCAATTTATGACCCACCATATTCTCGCTGATCAGTATCGGTACATGTTGACGACCGTTATGCACCGCGATCGTCAAGCCGACAAACTCTGGCATGATCATCGAGCGGCGCGACCAAGTCTTGATGGGGCGTCGGCTACTTTGAGCTTTGGCGGCCTCGATCTTGGTCCACAGATGATGATCGACAAACGGGCCTTTCTTTACGGAACGTGGCATATTTATGTTGCACTCATCATTTCTTACGTCTACGCATGACCATTCCGGCAGTGCGCTTGTTATGCCGGGTCCGATAACCTTTAGTAGGTACACCCCAGGGAGATACCGGATCACGCCCCCCGGAGGTACGGCCTTCGCCACCACCGTGCGGGTGATCCACGGGATTCATCGCTACACCTCGCACCGTAGGCCGGATCCCACGCCAGCGTTTAGCACCGGCCTTACCCAACTTACGTAACGCGTGCTCGGAATTGCCGACTTCACCGATCGTGGCACGGCAACCCAAATGCACGCGCCGCACTTCGCCGGAGCGCAATCGCAATTGCGCGTAATTGCCTTCACGCGCGAGGTATTGAATACCGGCACCCGCAGAACGCCCGAGCTGTGCGCCTTTACCGATTTTCAGCTCCACACAATGCACAATCGTACCGACAGGTATATTTCGCAACGGCATCGCGTTGCCCATCGCAATCGGGGTATCCGGCCCGGATGCGATACGATCACCGACCTTCATCCCTTGAGGGGCAACGACGTAGCGGCGTTCGCCGTCCTCGTAGAGACACAGCGCGATGTTGGCGCTGCGATTCGGATCGTATTCGATACGCTCGACCCGCGCCGGTATACCGTCCTTGTTGCGTCGGAAATCGATGACGCGAAAACGCCGTTTATGGCCGCCGCCGCGATGGCGAACGGTAATCCGCCCCGCGTTATTGCGCCCATCCACGGTACGTTTCGCGGTGACGAGCGGCGCAAACGGCTTCCCGCGATAAACCTCCGGTGACACCACGCGAACCATACCACGCCGTGCCGGCGTCGTCGGTTTTTGTTTTACCAGAGCCACAGTTTTAGTTCTCCACCCAATTCACTTAACCTGGAATTACACCCCAACGAAATCAATATCGTTGCCGGGTTTCAATTGCACGTAGGCCTTTTTCCAGTTTTTACGTTTACCCGGGGTCTTACCAAGTCGCTTCATTTTGCCGCGCACATTGACGACCTGCACGGTCTCCACCTCGACGCTGAATAATTTCTCCACCGCCGCCTTAATTTCGGTTTTCGTTGCGTCGGGCCGTACCACGAACGCGACGTGTCGCGACTGATCCGCCATTGCCGACGCCTTTTCGGAAACGTGTGGAGATAAAATAACTTGATAGAGCCGCTCTTCGTTCACTGCAGCAACGCCTCAATTTTCTTTACGGCTGCGACGGACATTACGACCGATTTATGCCGAATCAAACCGACCGGATCGATTTCGTCGGCCGAACAATAGCCGACCCACGGAAGATTACGCGCCGCCATATCCACAACATCGTCGAATTCTTCACCCACCAATAATACGTCGGGACAATTTAATGACTGTAACGTCGATACCAACAATTTGGTCCTTGGCGCCTCAAGGCTCAACTCGTCGACGATCAGTAAGCGATGCTGACGCGCCAACTCCGAAACAATCGCGCGCATTGCCGCCCGGTACATCTTACGATTGACCTTCTGTGAGAAATCACACGTCGTAGCCGGAAAGGTTCTGCCACCGCCTCGCCAAATCGGGCTACGAATCGTACCGGCACGCGCCCGCCCGGTGCCCTTTTGGCGCCACGGTTTAGCACCGCCACCGCGTACCGCCGATCGATTCTTCTGAGCTCGCGTGCCGGCGCGCGCGCGCGCCTGATACGCGACGACGACCTGGTGCACGAGGGCTTCATTAAACGGTGCATCGAACAATCGATCCGCGACCGTCACTGCGCCTGCGGCTTCGCCGTTCAATTTACTTGTTGGCAGTTCCACGTCGTACTCCAAATTCGTTCGTCGTTACTCGGACGAATTGTCCAAAGCGGCGGCTTTAACCGACGACTGAATAATTACGTTTTGGCCTTTCGGCCCCGGGATCGAACCGCTCACCAAGATCAAATTGCGTTCGTTGTCGATACGCACGACCCGCAATCCCTGTTGGACACGTCGTTCGTTGCCCATATGACCGGCCATTTTTTTTCCGGGAAAAACCCGACCGGGATCCTGATTCTGCCCGATTGATCCCGCCTTGCGGTGAGCCTTGGAGTTACCATGCGTGGCGCGGCCACCGCGGAATCCGTGGCGTTTTATGACGCCTGCAAATCCCTTGCCAATGGTCGTACCACGGACATCAATTTTCTCGCCTTCTTTAAATAAATTGACGTTGAGCTCAGCGCCGAGTTCATAGTCCGTACACTGCTCCGGGTCGGCGCGGAATTCCCACAAGCCGTGTCCCGGCTCCACTTTCGCCTTAGCGAAATGCCCAGCCAACGGTCGCGTGACCCGTCCCGGCCGCCGCGAACCCGTGGTGACCTGCAGCGCCGAATAACCATCCACTTCCGGACGCTTGATCTGGGTTACGCGGTTCGGTATTACTTCCACCACGGTCACGGGTTGTGACCGGCCGTCTTCGGTAAACACTCGCGTCATACCTACCTTTGTGCCGATTAGCCCTAACGCCATGCCGAATTCCCCGTCACCATTATCTCAATTAAGCCGCTCAATTAAGTTTAATTTCGACGTCGACACCGGCCGCTAAATCCAACTTCATTAGTGCGTCTACGGTTTTGTCGGTCGGCTCTATGATATCCATAATCCGTTTATGGGTACGAATCTCGAATTGGTCCCGGGCCTTCTTATCTGCATGGGGTGAACGTAATAACGTATAACGCTCAATCTTAGTGGGTAATGGAATCGGTCCTAGCACCAACGCTCCGGTTCGTTTAGCCGTGTCGACGATCTCTTGGGCCGAACGATCAATCATACGATGATCGAACGCCTTGAGGCGGATGCGTATTTTTTGGCTTTCAACTTTCATTTGCTCACTCAATAATTTTGCTGACGACACCGGCGCCCACCGTACGGCCGCCTTCCCGAATCGCAAATCGCAACCCGTCTTCCATCGCAATCGGATTGATCAAACTCCCCGTCAACCGAATGTTGTCCCCAGGCATCACCATCTCAACC
>CAXMMZ010000201.1:0-6661 GCA_964194565.1 Arenicellales bacterium | reverse complement strand
CGCACTTCCTGTAGCGCTTGGGGCTGGACCTGACGGCCCTTGGGAGTCTTCGCGGCGCGTCGCCGGCCGCGGCCGGCGTGCTTTAAAGTTACGACTTGTTGGGACTTAATTGCTGCCATCTCATCTATTACCGATTACGGGTTCGGGCCGTGGCGGCCATCTTCAAGTAATACGGCGGGATATGACAATCGCTATTTTCGATTACACCATAGACGAACCCGATTGCTGTATTGCAGATCTGACCACTCACAATCAGCCACTCACTTGTTTGGGCTGCCACAACGGTGCGTCGAATACGGATAAATCGATGTCTTCGGCGACATCGAGAATGGCCCCCACTAGCGGCGACACCGGGTCACGATCTGCGACCACGAGCCCGATCGTGTGGGCGATTTCGGGTTCGCGTAGCGGAATAGTACGCACGCCCTGGTCACCGATGACTGCGGCAAAATTCGCCGGCACGATCGTGGACAGTTTCCCCATGCGCACATGGGCGTAGAGATTAACGATCGAATTGGTCTCTATCTCCGGGGTTGGCTGGCAATTCAGTTGCGCGAACACATTATCGATAATGCGACGATTTTGCATATCGGGGGTCAATAAGCACAATGACAGCGACGCGGCTTCGATCCAGTCGATCGTGACCCGGTCTGCGAACGCTTCGCTTGCGGTCAACACTGCGTAGCGTTCCTGGTACAGCGGCAATCGGCGCACGTTTTGTAAAGGTTCATTGTCTATGTAGGTCAATCCTGCTTCGATATCGAAGCCATTCAAATTGCGCTGTATTTCCTGGGAGCTTTGGGACAACACCCGCAAATTGACACGCGGATGGCGTTGATGAAACGGCACGGTCAACAACGGTGCGAACAGCAGCGCCGAGGGAACAACCCCGAGCGACATCGCGCCGGCCAGTTCCTCCTGCATTGCGCTGACATCCTGGCGCATTGAGTCGCAGTCGGCCAAAATACGTTGGGCCCAATGCAGCACGCGTTGGCCTTCCGCGGTCAAACCGTGGTAGCTGTGTGCGCCACGCTCGACAATCAAGATGCCAAGTTCTTGTTCAAGCTGACGAATCCGCGCCGACAAGGTTGGTTGGGAAACAAAGCATTGTTCGGCGGCGCGACCAAAATGCTGCTCATGGGCCAATGCGTTGAGAAATTTAAGCTGCTTAATATCCACTGCAAAGTGAAATCGCGAGACCGGTATCAGCAAGTGTACCACCCCCAATACGCGCCGCCGGCGCGACACTTAACCGCAGCGGGAGCCACGGCTCAATGATCAGCCACAATGTCGCAGCGTAAACGGGAATCGACAAGGCTGTCGGTGGATGCCGACCGTATTCAATCCCGATTGCAACAACTCGGCCAAATCGGAGCGTTGCAAGGCGGAGGCGTGTGCCGCTTGGCGTTGAGCGACGAAGACAAACGCGGCCGCAATTTGGTGGTGGACTGGATGTGCGAGTTGCGACTCGAAGTCACGATCGATGCCATCGGCAACATTGTCGGGACACGTCCCGGACGCGACGGCGGTCCGCCGATCATGACCGGCTCCCATATCGACACCGTGCGAAGCGGTGGTTTGTACGACGGCACGCTCGGGGTGATCGCGGGCTTGGAAGCGATTGAGACCCTCAACGACGCCGCGGTTGAGACAAGACGACCCCTCGCAGTGGCGGTGTTTACCAACGAGGAAGGTGCTCGGTTCGTGCCGGACATGATGGGCAGCCTCGTGCATCAAGGCCAGCATGGCTTGGAATCGGCGTTGCAATCGACGGACCGCGACGGACGAACGGTCGGCGCGGAATTGCAGCGGATCGGCTATCAAGGTGCGACGCCGAGCGGCAACCAGCGTGCATCAGCCTATGTCGAATTGCACATCGAGCAGGGTCCGGTGTTGGAGCACGAAGGCGTAGACATCGGTGTTGTGCACACGGTTCAGGGAATTTCTTGGACCAAAGTCGTCATCGAGGGCGCTTCCAACCATGCCGGCACTACGCCGATGGCTCTTCGCCATGACGCCGGATTTGCGGCCGGGGCAATCACGACTTTTGTACGCGGTCTTGCAGAGCGCATCGGCAACGCCCAGGTAGCGACGGTCGGAACGATCGAATTTCGCCCCAATATCGTCAATGTCATCCCGCGATACGCCGAGCTGACGGTGGACCTGCGCAATATCGACAACGCTAAACTGCTCGCGGGGGAACAAGAGCTGCACAAATTCCTAGAACGTATTGCCGCCAAAGAAGGTGTCGCTATCGAGCGCACACAGCTGGTTCGCACCAATCCCGTGGTATTTGACGCCGATGTCGTTAATCTGATCGAACAGCAAGCTCAGACACTCGGGCTCAGTACCTTACGGATGCCGAGCGGTGCCGGTCACGATGCGCAAGCATTCGCACCCAACTGCCCGACTGCGATGATCTTTGTGCCGAGCGTTGGCGGCGTCAGCCACAACATCGGCGAGTTTACGAGCGCGACCGATATCGCTAATGGCGCAAACGTATTACTGAGTGCCCTCTTGCAACTCGCCGCCTGAGTCCACATCCAGAGCAAAATATTGGCAGATGAAATCCGCCACGCTGTGCGGCGCGTTAAGATCCAAAACCGGACAATCCACCGATTCCGTCAACGCGCCGTCGACCGCAACCGCGATCACAGTTGCATCCTGAGTACAGCGCAATGGCCGACGCGAGGCGGTTCTATACAATTCGATCTTAGGCAGCGCGGACAATTTAAACCCTTCTACGAGGACTAAATCCAGTTCCTCACTGTGCAGTCGCGCGATGAGTTCTTCTACGCCGGGGTCGGACTCGTTGTCCGCCGTCTCTACCATTAACGCCCAACGCCGCCGCGACGCCACAAGAGTTTGATCGGCACCGGCTTTGCGCAACTCGAAACTGTCCTTTCCTGGCACATCGAGATCGAAGGTATGATGCGCGTGTTTTATCACCCCGATCCGCAATCCGCGTTGCTTTAGGATCGGCAGCAATCCTACGATCAGCGTGGTTTTACCGGTACCGCTGTAGGCGGCGAACCCAAGCACAGGAATACTCATTATACGGATCGGCCCTTAATTTTATGTTCGACTTCTCGGCATTGTTCCGGCGTATTGATATTCAAAAACGTATCGGGACTATCCGAGAAGTTCACCAACGAATGCGGGCGCTGCGCAAACCAACGATCGATCTTACGTTCGCCACTGTCCAAATATGCAGACAAACTATCCGCTAATGCAACATCCAGCAAACTAAACACGGGTTGCATGCGTTCGCCATCGTGTGCTACCGCTATTCGCGTTGATTCGCTAAGACCTGCCTGTAACCTCTCCACTAAGTCCGGCGGCAGAAACGGCGAGTCGCACGGTGCTGTAACTATAAGCCCCGTTTTTGCTGCGCGCATACCGCTGAGCATTCCCGCGAGCGGTCCGAGATAACCGCCGATCTGATCGCCGATGACGTCGACGCCGAACTGACGGTAGCGCTCGGTATTGCGATTTGCATTAATAATGATCGTCTCGACCTGTGGCGTGAGGCGGTCGATGACATAGTCGATGAGCAGGCGGCCAGCCAACGGCACCAGCCCCTTATCGACTCCACCCATACGCTGGGCCCGCCCACCGGCCAGAATCAGCCCCGTTACCGAATCGGGCCGCAACGCTTACACCGCCGTCACAGGCGCATCGCGCAGCCTTGTGAGTCGCCCGTCGCTGAGTTCGAATTCCGCGTCCCACGACCCATCGCTACTATCGAGCTCATGGCTGGTAATGACTAAGCCAGCGCCGGCGGCGCGCAAGCTCTGCAGCAACTCGGTCGTGCGCCGACGTGCATCCCGATCCATGCCACTCAGTGGTTCGTCCAACAACAGAATCCGGGGTGACAACACGCGAGCGCGGGTCAACGCAACGCGTTGTTTTTCACCACCCGATAATTGCCGGGCGTTACGTTCGCTGAGATGCGCAAGTCCTGCCCATTCCAGGGACTCCATTACAAGCCGAGCAGTGTCGGTCTTGGAGACACCCCGCCGACGCAAACCATAAGCAATATTCGCGGCGACCGAGCGATCGAACAAATAGGGTTGCTGGTGTAGATATACGATATTCGATCGCAACCGCGATGCGACCCGGCGCCACGCACCCGCGTAGGAATCGATCTGTATCTCACCGTGATCGGGGGCCAATAATCCGGCGGCGATCTTCATTAGCGTCGTCTTGCCGGCGCCATTCGGCCCGCGCAACAATACACCACGGGTTGCGGACAGTTCGAATCGATCGATATCCAGTACCATCCGCCGATTGACCGTCTTCTGCAGTCCGGTAATGGTTAACAAAGGCTCGGATGACATCATTTAGCGATAAACGCGATAGGCAGTGGGTGGACGTTCAGACCGCGAGTCGGCCTTCGCCACGGAATACCGAAACGAGAAAATTCAATATTAATGCCATGACCATCAATACCATTCCGAGCGCAATGCCTTGTGCAAACGCGCCTTTGCTGGTTTCCAAAGCGATAGCGGTCGGGATATTACGGGTGAAATGCAAAATATTGCCACCCACCATCATCGAACACCCGACCTCGGCAATTACGCGTCCGAATCCGGCGACCACGGCCGCAATCAGACCAAACCGGACTTCCCGGAACAATGTCAACATCGCCATCCAACGCGATGCCCCCAATGTCAGCGAGGTTTCCCACGCGCGCCGGTCTCCGCCTTGAATCGCAGCGTGACCCATCGCTACGAGAATCGGAAAACACAATATCATCTGCCCAACTACCATTGCGGTCTGGGTAAACAATAACTTCCAGTCACCGAGCGGACCGGCCCGCGACAGAAATACATAAAGCAGCAAACCGACGACGACGGCCGGTAATGCCAGTAGCGTGTTGAACATCGACACACAAAACTGCCGGCCCGGAAACCGGCCGTAGGCCAATGCAAAACTCAGCAGCAGCGCAAACGGGGTAGCAAAGATAATAGCACGCGCCGATACGCTGAATGACGTCACGATTACCTCCCACAACTCACGGTCGCCACTGACCAATAGGATCAACGCCTCGGTCGTGGCATCGGCTAAGGATTCCACATCGCTTCTTCCACTGCGTATTGGGGCCCGGCGAAGTTATTCCTGGGCGAGAGGCGTTGCGTTCGGGTGAAAAAGTGGTTCGCCGTTCACCCGAAATGCGCCGATTGCACGCTGCCCGGTGGCCGATGTGAGCCAGTCGGCGAGTGCTCGTGCGCCTGCGTAATTGGCCCGTGGGTGGAGCCGCGGGTTCACCGCGATAATACCGTAAGGATTAAAAATTTCCGGATCGCCTTCCACAACGAGCTTGAGCTTCAACTGCTGCCGGTAGGCCAGCCAAGTGCCACGATCGGTAATCGTATAGGCGCCGAGTTCGCTCGACATTTGCAGCACTTTACCCATCCCTTGACCCACTTCACGATACCAGGCATCGGAGCGCTGGACTGCGGCCTGCCTCCACAGTCGGTTTTCCCGGCGGTGCGTTCCCGAATCATCGCCACGCGAAAGAAACAATGCTTCGGCCGCAGCAATGGCACGAAACGACTCGATTGCGTCACGGCCCCCGCCAATGCCAGCGGGATCGGCCGGTGGACCTACCACCACAAAGTCGTTGTACATCACGTCTTGGCGATCGACGCCATAGCCCTCGGCGACAAACTGCAGCTCCGCTGCGCGGTCGTGGACCAACACCGAATCGACATCGCCGCGGCGCCCCAATTCCAGTGCCTTGCCCGTGCCCACCGCGATAACGTGGGTCGTATACCCGTATTGCTTTTCGAATTCCGGCAAAATAGCCCGTATCAGACCGGTATTATCCGTACTGGTGGTGGTCGCCAGCCGAATCAGTCTCGGGTCATCCGCCGTAACCCCCTGAGATACCATCCACAACATCGCCGCACACGCAATAATGCGGGCGGGAAATGAGAGGCCGATTTGGCTGAATGATATCCTCATGAGCAGGCGCCTAAAATACGAAACCTGGGCCCGTTAGACAAGTCGCGCAGGGCGTTATCTCGGAAAAGGTGGAGTGGTCGCCAGCGGCGAGTCGCCTAGCCAGCTAATCCGTGGATTCGGTATAATCCACTTCGTTTCACCATATACGGCCCAAAACTGCCGCCCCAGTCGGGCGGACCACGATGTAATACGTACCATGCCGGCACAATGCTAGTCGATCGTCAGATGTACGACCAATGATGTACCTATAGACCGGGACTAGACACTCCATGCTCAAACAATTTATAGCGGCGCTGCGCCTGCTTACGTATTCGATAGTGGCGCTCAGCGTCCTGAGCGGTTGCTCGGGATTTAAACCAAAGTCGGACGAAGATGCTATCTATGGGAATTCGTCAATCGGCAGCTCCCTGGAAATTCCACCCGGTTTAAGCTCGGTCCCGTCCAATGAGGCTACGCGCATTCCGGGTTCATCGACCAGCGTCACCGAACAACAGAATGCCGGCAAGTTCGACAAATTCAGGCAATGGGAAGAATTCGAGAGGTATATGGAGTGGCGCAAGCAGCAGGGACCCGAGCAAGCCGATTTCAAGGCCTTCCAGGCGACCAGAAATCTCGCCCAAGGCAACGATACGGGCGACGGCAATGCATCGCCGCAGCCCAGCGTGGCGATCGCGCGTGATCCCGAAGGCGG
>CAXMMZ010000200.1:0-40459 GCA_964194565.1 Arenicellales bacterium | reverse complement strand
CCGATGTGGTTTGCATCCAAGAGATCAAGGCATGGGAGGAGCAGCTCACGGCGCCCGAATTTCATCCGCATGGCTACTACCGGTACATCCACGGCGCGGAAAAGAAAGGCTATAGTGGAGTGGCGGTGTATTGCCGGGAGCGGCCTGAGCGAATCGCGGTGGGGCTGGACTGGCCGCAGTTTGACCGCGAGGGCCGCTATCTGCGCATCGACTACAAGCGCTTGAGTATCGCCTCGGTCTACATACCATCGGGCACCAGTGGCGATTTGCGTCAAGCGTTCAAGTACGAAGTTCTCGACGGCTTGAAACCGATACTGAAAAAAATGCGACGCCAGCGACGCCAACATATTCTGTGCGGGGATTGGAATATCGCACACCGTGAAATCGATTTAAAAAACTGGCGCTCGAATCGTAAAAATTCCGGGTTTCTGCCGGAGGAACGGGCCTGGTTGGACTGGTTATACGATGAGGCCGGTTTTATCGATGTGTTTCGTCGTCTCGACCCGCGGCCCGAACAATACACATGGTGGTCGAATCGCGGTCAGGCACGCGCTAATAATGTCGGTTGGCGTCTCGATCTTCAGGTCGCGACCCCAGGCGCCGCCACCAAGGCGCGCGCCGCCGCCATCTACACTGCCAAGCAATTTTCCGATCACGCACCCTTTGCAATTGATTACGACATGACGTGTGGCGGATAAATTCACCAATGCGTGGTCGTTGTAGCAGTTACGATCTGGCGACCACTGCGGCGGTGGCATCGTCCGCCGTGGGGAAGCGTTTGAGCATCCACAGCAGCAACATTAGCCCTGGTAGCGCGGCCAGCGTCGTGAGAATAAAGAACCACGACCAACTGACTTGGTCCGCTAACCAACCGGCCCCGGCCGACATTACGGTACGCGAAAACGCCATAAAGGACGTCAGCAGCGCGTATTGTGTGGCGGTATAGGCAACATTAGTAAGACTCGACAAATACGCCACGAAAGCGGTCGTGCCCATACCGGTGGTGACGTTTTCCACAGCAATCGTCACGGTCAGCATCCAAATTTCGGCACCGACCGAGTTTTGTATCACGAAGATCAAATTGGAAACGGCCATGAGCACGCCGCACAGTATCAATCCACGCATAATGCCCATGCGACTAACCACGATGCCGCCGAGCAATCCACCGGCGATTATGGCATTGAAGCCGAAAATCTTTCCGACGGTGCCAATCTGGGTGTTACTGAATCCGAGTTCCAGAAAAAACGGCACTTTCATGATCGACAAAACCGCGTCGCCGAACTTATACAGCAGAATAAACAATAGAATCGTTTGCCAGCCCTGGCGCTTCGTGAAGTCGCTAAACGGACACACCACGGCGGTGTATAACCACGCCAGCGTCGGCGCGATGGATGGTGGAATTCGCGCATTGCTTCGCAGTCGCGCTTCGAATCGGGCCGCCAACGCGTTGGCTTCACCGTCGTCGGAAACATTAGGCTCCGCGCCTGCTAAGATCGCGATTGTTCCCACCAATACCGCCACAGATAGAATGCCAAATACGATCGGCCACGGCACCAGGTCGGCCATAATCAAGCCCGCGGCACCGCCACCGACTTGACCGATACGCCAACCGAATACCGCGCTTGCCGCCCCCGCGGCGAGTTTGTTTTCTTCGAAAATTTCGACCCGATATGCGTCAATAACGATGTCTTGGCTGGCGGACAAAAACGCCACGACAAGAGCCAATGCCGCGGTCCACCACAGATTCTGTGCGGGGTGGGTGAGTCCCATCGCGAAAATCGCGCCGATCAACAGTACTTGGGTGATGATGACCCAACCACGGCGTCGACCGAGCGTTCGGGTCAGTAGCGGTAGCGGTACACGGTCGATGATGGGTGCCCACAAGAACTTAAGCGAATACGGGGCACTGACTAGGGCGAACAGACCGATCGTGGTTTTGCTCACCTCGGATTGGGTAAGCCAGGCGCTAAGCGGTTCGGCAAGCACTCCAAACGGCAGTCCACTGGACACGCCGAGCAACAATACGGTCACGATGCGCCGATCCGAGTAGACTCGCCAAGCCTGCGTCCAGCCGTTGCTGTTCGATGTGGTCAAAGTACAATAGAAACAGCGGTTGGCATGGCGCTATTGTAATGGACGCCGATCATTGGTCGACCATCGTGGCCGATAAACGGGAAGGACCGCAGGCGGCGCAGCACTTCACGCCGCCGCGGTTATTAACCGGTCATGACTTGCTCGGAAGACGGCGACGACCCATCGTCGACCTCGCCACGCAGGCGCTGTAAAACGTCCTCCATCAGATCAGCGCCGCCTTGCAATTCACTCAATATGCCGTTGATTTCTTTTACGCGGCCATCCAACGATGTGTGGCTGCCCAAAAGCTTGTCGAGGTTCTCCAATCGGCGGTCAATCATTGTTTTATGATCTTGAATCTGTTGGTAGAGCGGTTTGAGGATCGCACTGGCCCAGACCCGGGTGGCATTTCCGGCATCCATATAAATTAATCGTGCCTGGGATACTAGCGCAATGAAGAATTTCTTGATGACGTAGTTCTGTTCGGTAATCAACATAGCCGGGCTGTTGCGAAACTCTTCCGCCTCGCCCTCCAGGTTCTTAAACTTCTTCAGGAAATTACGGGTCGAGAATTTCGGTGGCCGTACTCGTGGCAAGCCGTGTTCGGCATGGAAGCGCTTGTAGATATCGTCGGCCAGGCCGCGTAAGCGCTCGGTACGGGACCTGACGCGTTCCATTACCTCTCGGGTTTTTTCAAAAAAGCCCGCCATATTCGTACGCAAACCAGCCGTGGTCCAGCTTTTGCTCATTTGTTTGCGGGTCTTCACGATGAGCTTATCGAAGTCGCGCAAGCTGATGTCGGAAAGCAGCACTTTTACCTCGCGCTGCAGCAGGTCGCGAGTCTCGTTGAACTCGATGACTTTTTTATTGTAAATACCCTTTTGGCTGCGAAGCCGCGCATTCAGTTCGCGAATCGCCGAGTTACTTTTGTTGCGTAGCGACTCTATTTCTTCGAGCTCGGATCGGTAAGCCTGTAACCGAGTAGTCACAAGCCCTAGCGATGCATCCACCATCGCGCCGATTTCACCGACAATCTTGTCACGGACCAACTGTTCCTTGTAAGTCACTGTGCCTTCGGAGAGCTTACGTTCCAATGCCGACAATCCGCTACGCTCGACAAGAGCCGCGTCGTTTCGAACTTTTCCTAGCAGCCCCTTGGTGGCGGAAACCGGAAACACGTAATCGCGCTCGATTTCCAGCGTCCGCATGGTCGCGGTAATCTGCCGCTCAATGTCCGCCGCCACTTTCTCGTCCGTGGACAGCTCGTCCCACAAAGTATCGATCTTGTTGAGCGCGGCTATACGTGCCTCACTGTGGCCATGCGTCGCTATGCATACGTGTTGATTCCAAATGTCGAGGTCGCTGCGGGTCACTCCGGTGTCGGCTGCCAGCACGAACAACACCGCGTGCGCGTTCGCCAATGCCGTCATCGTTAGTTCGGGCTCGGAGCCCAAGCCGTTGAGGCCAGGCGTGTCCAATACGACGAGACCTTGCTCCATCAACCGGTGCGGATAATCGATGGTGGCGTGGCGCCATTTCGGAATGTCCACCGAATCGGAGCCGTCGCCGGTATTTGGTAACGAATCCAAAGAAAACCCTAGGCGTTTGGCTTCGTCCACGCTGACTGACTGCGTCTTGACAATTTCTTCTAGCGCTTCGGCCATCTCGTCGGCGGATTCGAGGTTCAGCGGTATCGTCGTCCAACCCACCGTGCGTGCCTTCTGCTCGGCGATCGATAACGCAGAGGTGCGACTTGAAATTGGCAGCAAACGGATGCACGGATCCGTATTCGGGTCGTGCCGAATCTCGGTCGGGCACATCGTGGTGCGGCCCGGCGTCGACGGCAACAGGCGGCGATGGTAGTCGGAGAAGAATATCGCGTTAATGAGCTCGCTCTTGCCGCGGGAAAATTCACCCACCAACGCCACCGTAAGCTTGTCACTACGTAACTCCTTGAGCAGCTCAAACATCCGCAGCTCGGATTCGGGCTCGGTCAGATCGTAATTATTCATCCAGCTTTGATACGCCTGGATAGTATCTGCTAATCCGCGCCGCCACTTATCGTACTGCCCTAGGCGGCGACTAAAGCGATCCAGATGAACGACGTTGTTATCTGACATATTCATAATCTACGTTGTGTACGGTCTGACTTGCAAAGGTGGTGACAATAAGTGCGATCCCGCAGCGACTCCGTGCCCGCGACGGCGAATCTCGGACACCCTCCGATTTTCCGCGAATACCTAATGAAATAGACGTTTAACGGCGATTGGTCAAGGAATTTCGCCGGATTCACGCCATCCATTTTCTGAGAAATATGTTTATCTATTAAACGTTACGAAGAGCAGCTGCGCGGCTTGCAGCAACGGCCCGATTGCAAATCAAAGCGAACTCATCCGCTCACGGCCCTAATCATGTCTGTGACGCGCCTCCCGTGCGTTACCCAAACCCAGAAAAAGCCCGACCGTAGTCGAACAACGGCTGCACCACCAAGCGTAGAGCGACACCCAGCCCGAGCACCACCAGCACCGGCGATAAGTCCAGTCCACCCATGGCCGGCAACAGGCGGCGAGCCGGGGCCAAAAACGGTTCGGTGATACCACGCAGGAGGTGTACGATCGGGTTATAGGTTTGGGGGCTTATCCAGCTCAAAATGATGCGCACGAAAATCGTCACCATCAACGTATAGCCTATTAGCTCCAAAATATCGGCGGTAGTCAACAGCAGCGCGCCGACGAGCCTCGGCACCACTCCAAGCATCGCGTAAACCAAATACTGTTTTGCGAGCCCCAAACCGAAAAGCAACACCACGGCCGCCCAGTCGATGCCCCACAGTCCCGGGATCAATTTGCGCAGCCACAGTAACGGCGGGTTGGTGAGCATGACGATGGTTTGCGACACCGGGTTATGAAAATCCGCCCGCACCAACTGGAACCACAATCGCAGCAATACCACCAGCATGTACAAGCCAACAACGAAGTCTACGAGATACACACCGGCGTTGCTCAGGTAGCCTCCCGTCATCACAAGTCGTCCAGCAGTTTAGCGAGTTCTTCGGAACGGCGCCGTGCCGCATCAACCGCGGCCATTACTGTGTCGCTTGTCGCCGCCGCATCGAAGACGGCGATCGCGCTTTCCGTGGTGCCGCCGGGAGACGTCACCCGACGCCTGAGCTCGGCGAAGGATTCTTGTTCTTGGAGCGCCAAGCGGGCCGCGCCAAGCGCGGTTTCCAGAGTCAACAGGCGCGCCGTATCGGCCTCGAGCCCGAGGTCGGTGCCGGCCTGTTGCATCGCTTCCATGAGATAAAAGAAGTACGCCGGCCCGCTTCCCGATAACGCGGTGACGATATCGAGCTGGGATTCGTCTCCCAACCACACGGTGGTCCCAACCGCGCGCAGAATCGATTCTGCCGCTTCGCGTTGTGCATCGCTGACCGCGGGGTTGGCAAACAGGCCACTGGCGCCGGCCCCTACCAATGCCGGGGTATTAGGCATTGCGCGCACGGTTGGCAGCTGGCCGCCGCCCCAATTCTCGATACTGCGCAATCGAATGCCGGCGGCGATCGAAACCAACAACGGCTTGTGCTGTTGTAAGGTCCTTGCGAGCGGAGTCAGCGCGTTTTTCATCATCTGCGGCTTCACGGCCAGCATGATGATGTCTGAGTTTTTTGTGACCACGGCGTTATCGGCGTGGGCGGTGACGCCAAAACGTTGCGTCATCATCTGGCGGCATTGCGGCGCCGGGTCGGCGACACAGATTCGGTCTGCCGTCCAACCATTGCTCAACAGACCCCCAATCAGGCTCGTGGCCATGTTTCCGGCGCCAATAAATCCGAGCGAATTAGCGGTAGGCACTTAGGTCGTTACCATTCTGTGGACGGTATCGTATTGTAAGCGAATATGCCGCGTCTGGGCGACGATGGGCATGCTCAGCGCGCGGCTCTGGGGCCGAATATGGCGGTACCGATTCGAACGTGAGTAGCGCCCTCGGCGATTGCGGCTTCCATATCCCCCGTCATGCCCATTGATAAGGTGTCGAGATCGGTGCCCCGTCGGCGCAATCGCTCCTCAATTTGCCGCAATTCAGCGAACATTCCTCGCTGCCGTTGAAATTCGGTCTCGGCTTCGGGGATCGCCATCAATCCCCGCAGTCGTAACCGCGGCATATGCTGTACCGCGACGGCTAGCGCCTCCACTTGATCCGGGGCCACACCGGCTTTGTTGGCCTCGTTGTGCAGGTTGACCTGAATACACACATTCAACGCCGATTTATCGGATGGGCGTTGGTCGTTTAATCGACGTGCGATTCGCTCGCGATCCACCGTGTGTACCCAGTCGCAGTGCGCCGCGACCTCTCGAGTCTTGTTGCTTTGCAGATGGCCAATGAAATGCCAGTGCAATGGTAAATCCGCCAATTCGGTCGCTTTGCCAAGGAACTCCTGTACATAGTTTTCGCCGAAATCCCGTTGCCCGAGCGCTGCAACCTCTCGAATTGCTGCGCTGGTCCTAGTTTTGCTAACCGCGATCAGGGATACGCTACCCAGCGGGCGGCCAAACTCTGTTTCCACGCGCCGGATGCGTGCGAGCACCTCCGCCAGTCGGGCGGCTAGGGGGTTATCCGGCATTTTTCAACTGTCTGTCGCGGCGCAACGGCTGATTTTTACCATGCTGACGACTATACTTAATCCCTACGGAATTTCTGACTATTGCGGTCATGCATCGATCAGAGGCTTCGTAACATAGCGAAACCGATCATTATTGACTATAGGTCTAGGGAACCTCTGCAAAAGCCATGAGCGATCAACGTGGGTCCAAAATGATCAATCTCTGCGTTGCGAAAGGCAGCAATAGCCGTGCTATTACTTGCGTTTCGCGCCTTGATCTTGATCAATTTGAATCCCAACTTGATTCGCCCAGACTTATGCAGAGGTTCCTTAAGTTTGGTTCGGCGCCGACCGGTTGGACCCGGCTGTAACTTTTCGGCTTGCGCTGCGGAATCACTGTTAAATCGGCACAACACTAGCGAGTTTCTCACGAGATACTAGAGGATTACAGATGGATATTTCGGAATTATTGGCGTTCGCCTTCAAAAAAGGCGCATCGGATTTGCACTTATCGTCAGGCCTGCCACCGCTGATTCGGGTCGACGGTGAGATCAAACGTATCAATGTCGATGCCCTCGAAGATCGCACTGTGCACGACATGATTTATGACATCATGAACGATAAGCAGCAAAAAGACTTCGAAGAATTTCTCGAGACCGACTTTTCGTTTGACTTGCCCAATATTGCGCGCTTTCGTGTTAACGCATTCAATCAGCAGCGTGGGCCGGCGGCGGTGTTTCGAACCATTCCCAGTAAAGTGTTTAACTTGGAGCAGCTTAACGCGCCCGCATCGTTCATGGAGATCTCATTGCGCCCGCGCGGGCTGATATTGGTGACGGGTCCTACCGGTTCCGGCAAATCCACGACGATGGCGGCGATGGTTAACCACGTCAATGACAATCAATATGCGCATGTGCTCACCATCGAAGATCCTATTGAATTCGTGCACACCAGTCGCAACTGTCTTATCAACCAACGTGAGAAAGGCCCCCATACGTTGGGATTCTCTGAAGCATTGCGCTCGGCGTTACGCGAAGATCCCGATGTAATTCTGGTGGGCGAGATGCGCGATCTGGAAACCATCCGCCTGGCGCTGACCGCGGCGGAAACCGGTCACTTGGTTTTCGCGACGCTGCATACTACATCGGCCGCGAAGACTATCGACCGCATCATTGACGTATTTCCGGCCGCCGAGAAGGAGATGATTCGGTCGATGTTGTCTGAGTCCTTGCAAGCCGTCATTGCGCAGACGCTGTTGAAAAAGCCTGCAGGTGGCCGCGTCGCCGCATGGGAAATTATGCTGGCGACGCCGGCAATTCGTAACTTGATTCGGGAAAACAAGATTCCGCAGATGTTTTCCGTGATCCAGACGAGTCAGGCGCAGGGAATGCAAACAATGGATCAACACCTGTTGGAACTGGTGCGTAGTCGGGTGATTGCAATCGACGAAGCACGAATTCGCGCGGTGGATAAGACGAAGTTCCAGAAGATGCCGACGGCCGCGGCCGGAGGACGTGCGTAATGGTCTTCACCGATTTTCTAAAATTGATGATCCACAAGAAAGCGTCGGATCTGTTCATTACCGCCGGGGTCCCGCCGAGCATCAAAGTGGACGGCAAAATTCAGCCCGTCACGCGCCAAGCCCTGACTCCCGAGCAATCCAAGGACTTCGCCTATGCCATTATGAATGAGGAGCAACGGCGGCAGTTCGAAGCTACTAAGGAGTGTAATTTCGCAATTCATCCGCTGGAGATCGGCCGTTTCCGCGTCAACGTGTTTATTCAACAATCCAGGGTCGGCATGGTGTTGCGTACCATCCAGACTTACATTCCGAAATTCGAAGAACTGTATATGCCGCAGGTAATGACAGAGTTGGCTATGACAAAACGCGGACTCATTATTTTTGTCGGCGGTACCGGCACGGGTAAGAGCACATCGATGGCGGCCATGGTGGGTTACCGTAATGAGCACAGTTACGGCCATATCGTAACCGTCGAAGACCCGATCGAATACGTGCACGAGCACCGCAATTGTGTGATAACCCAGCGCGAAATCGGCGTCGATACCGAGAGTTGGGAATCCGCCTTGGTGAACGCGATGCGTCAAGCCCCGGACGTGATTCAGATCGGTGAAGTTCGCACTCAAGAAGCCATGGAGAACGCCATCATTTTCTCAGAGACGGGCCATATGTGCATCGCCACGTTGCACGCTAATAACACCTATCAGGCATTGGACCGAATCATCAACTTCTTCCCGGAGGAGCGCCGAAACCAGCTGTTTATGGATTTATCCATGAATCTGACCGCGTTGGTTTCGCAACGGTTGCTCAAGGTGAAGGGCCGCGATGGCCGCGTGCCGGCGGTCGAGATCATGATCAATTCACCGTTGATTGCCGACATCATCCTAAAGGGTAAAGTGCATGAAATTCGTGATGTCATATCGAGATCGACCGAGGCGGGCATGCAGACCTTTGATCAGTCGTTGTTCAATCTTCATGAGTCCGACCTGATCGAATACGATGAAGCGATCCGCAACGCCGATTCGCAGAACGATCTACGCCTCCGGTTCAAGTTGGAAGGCAAAGACGCCAAAACCGAAGACCTTGGTGAAAGCTTGCGCAACGTCACGTTCTAGCGAGTCGCAAGTGTCGGGCCGCGTGGTGTTCGCGAGCCGCCAGCACCACGGGGTCGATCGAGATCGGTGGCTCGGACCATCTGGTGGTGACGGTGGCGGACATCGATGCCACCTGTCGATTCTACTGCGATGTATTGGGTTTTACGGAGATTATCTTCGGTGCTGGCCGGATCGCATTGCGTTTTGGTTCACCGAAAATCAATCTAACCCGGATAATTCATGAAGGGTTCGGAGTTCAGAATAAATCGGGCTAAGTACCCATGGTCATGAATTCGAGCCCAAGGCCGAACGGCCAGTGCCGGGCAGCGTGGATATTTGCTTCATCACCACCGCGCCGAATTGCGAAGTATCGATAGACTCAAGCCTATTCCTGTTCGTAGACCAATCTGCCGCCGATCAAAGTTTGGCAAACCTGGCCTGGGAGTGACCACCCGGTATAGGGTGTATTGCGGCCTTGGCTCAACATGGAGTCCGGATCTACTACCCAGATGCTGTCGGGGTCGAATACGCAAATATCGGCCGCGGCACCGACGCGCAAATGTCCTGTATCGATACCGAGCACCCGCGCCGGCCCGCAGGTTATCGTAGCGAGCGCGCGGGGCAATTCCAGCAGACCGTCAGCGACGAGCTTTAAAGTCAATGACAGCAGAGTTTCTAACCCAGAAATTCCCGGTTCCGATTCACTAAACGGCGCGAGTTTAGCGTCGACCTCATGGGGTTGATGGTCGGAGCAGATCGCCTGCACGACGTTATCGCGGGTGGCGCTCCGCAGGGCATCGCGGTCGGTGGCGCTGCGGAGCGGCGGCCTCACATGGCACTGTGTATTGAAAAAACCGATATCGTGCTCGGTGAGATGTAAATGGTGGGCGGATACGTCGGCGGTGACCGGCAGACCGCGTTGTTGCGCGTCGGCCACCATCGCTACTGCGCGCGCGCAGGAAAGTTCACAGAAGTGCGCCCGTACCCCGGTGGTTTCGATCAGCGCAAGCTCGCGGGCGACGGCGACGGTTTCGGCGGCCTCCGGAATGGCAGGTAAGCCGAGCCGCGTACTGACTTCTCCTTCATGGACACAGCCGTTGCCCAACAACCAGGAGTCGTGGGCATGAATGAACACGGTGATATCGAAGCTCGCGGCATATTGCATTGCGCGACGCATGACCAACGTGTTCTCGACCGGCTGCAGGGCATTGCCGACGCCGATGCAGCCGGCGTCCTGTAGCGCGCTCATATTGGTGAGGCGCTCGCCGGCGAGTCCTATGGTCAGTGCGCCGAGCGGATGTACCTGCGTCAACTGCAATTCGGCCGCGCGTTGCCGCACCATGTGTACCATGGCCGGGGTGTCGATGACCGGATAAGTATCTGGCGGACAACACAACGAGGTAATACCAGCGCTCACTGCAGCTCGCAGCTCGCTATCCATCGTCGCCTTGTGCTCCTGGCCCGGTTCCCGCAAGCGCGCGCGCAGGTCAACAAATCCCGGGCAAACAATCTTGCCGCTCGCATCGATGTTGGAGTTGGTCTCGAATTCGGAAGGAGCGGCACCGATTGCCGTCACCACACCGCGATCGATAAATACGTCAGACACGGTGTCGAAGTTGTTAGCTGGATCGATCACACGACCGCCGCGGATCGCGATCTTCACGAAGTCTCCTTGCGGCCCGCGCCGCCCATGAGTTGGGCCATGATTGCCATGCGTACCGCGATGCCATTGGTGACTTGGGACAGGATTAGAGATTGCGGCCCATCCGCTACCGATGATGCGATCTCCAGACCGCGATTGATCGGCCCGGGGTGCATAACGACGGCGTCCCGCTTAGCGTACCGCAGCTTGTCTTCGGTTAGCCCGTAACAGCGAAAGAACTCTTGTTCACTGGGTATAAGTTGGCCTTGCATGCGCTCCATTTGTAGGCGCAGCATAATCACGACATCAACGTCCTTAAGGCCACTCGCCATATTGGTATAGGCGCGCACGCCAAGGCGTTCGACCTCGGTCGGCAACAGCGTCATGGGCGCGATCACACGAATATCGGGCACACCCAGCACGTTGAGCGCATGGATCTGCGAGCGAGCGACCCGGGAGTGCAGGATATCACCGACGATGGCCACGCTAAGGCTCGCAAAATCGGGTTTATGCTGGCGGATGGTGAACATGTCCAGCATTGCCTGGGTCGGGTGCGCATGGCGGCCGTCGCCGGCGTTGATTATTCGAATATGCGGGGGTACATGAGAGGCAATCAGATAAGCGGCACCGCTGAATTCATGCCGCACCACGAACATGTCGGTGTGCATCGCTTCCAAATTGCGCACCGTGTCCAATACGGTCTCACCTTTGCTGGTGGACATCCGCGCAGGATTCATATTGATGACATCGGCCGATAATCGCTTGGCGGCGATTTCGAACGTTGTGCGGGTGCGGGTGCTGGATTCGAAAAACAGATTGACGACGGTCTTACCGCGCAGCAAGGGCACCTTTTTGATCTCGCGCGTTTCAAATCCGACAAACGATTCAGCTAAGTCGAGGATGCCGACGAGTGTTGGTTGAGACAAGCCTTCCAGCGTCAGAAAATGAACGAGGTTGCCGGCCTCGTCTATTTGGATATCACGTCGACTCACCGGCGCTCCATTCGTTGCAGCGTTAACGGTTCGGGGCCCAATAGTTTTACGTGTTCGCTTGGCTCAAGTTCCATGCGGGTCGCGACCACGTCGGGTTGTATCGGTAACTCACGGCCACCGCGTTCCACCAATACCGCCAGCCAGACCTGTCGCGGCCGGCCATATGCGAATATTTCGTTAAGGGCCGCGCGGATCGTGCGACCGGTGTGCAATACGTCATCGATGAGAATGATATGTCGATCGTCGATAGGTTCGGGCAAATGAGATGCCTTCACCTGCGGATGAATGCCAACCCGGCTGAAATCATCGCGATAAAACGAAATATCGATGCTGCCAATTGGGGCGGCCACGTCTAGTTGTTGACACAATCGCTGTGCGAGCCACACGCCACCGGTGTGGATGCCCACAAACAGCGGGTCGGAGCTCAGCATCGGGCGCAGCTGGGACTCCATCGCGCGTAGTAGCGACGCGATGTCTATATCAAGTGTGGTCACAGCCTCCCGATTCGATGTTGGCGGTACAATACTGGTCGAAATAGCTTTGTAAAATCAGCTGTGCTGCGATGCGATCCCGGTTGTGGGCTCGGCGCACCCGCCGCGCGCCGCTCTCAACCAGGAGTCGATCTGCCGACTCGGAGGTCAGGCGTTCGTCTACATAGAAGACCGGTCGTTGAAAGCGCCGCTGCAACTCCTTACCGAAGCGGCGTGCGGCAGCCGCCATCGTACTTTCCGATGCATCCATATGTAACGGCAGGCCAACAATCAGACGTTGTGGCTGCCAGATCTCGATCAGCTCGGCCAAGTGCCGCCAATCAGGGCCGGTAGCACCGACCTGGACCGTCGCAATACCCTGTGCCGTGGCAGTCTCGGACTGTCCGACCGCGATGCCGATCTTGCGCTTGCCGTAATCCAAAGCAAGGCAGGTGCGGTTGTCGATGACGCTAGCCAAGATGGCCGCGCGAATCTTGCGATCCGAGCCCGGGTGACGCGGCGTCCGTTGCCATTGGAGAAATAGTTGTCGTGTTGGGAGGCTGACCACAACGTCTCACGCGTGTCCGGCCTCGCGCGACATCATCGTAAGGTCTACCCCCATCGATGCTGCCGCGTGGGTCCAGCGCTTATCGATTGGTGTGTTGAAAATAATGTCGGGCTTAGCGGGTCCGCTGAGCCAGGCATTTTCGGTTATTTCGCGCTCCAGTTGACCGCTACCCCAGCCTGCGTAGCCGAGCGCCATGAGGCAGTGTTCAGGTCCCTGATTAGTGGCGAGCGCTTCCAGTATGTCGCGCGATGTCGTGAGGCTGAGCGAATCGCCAACCGGTAAAGTGGCGTCCCATTCACGCTCGCCATCGTGCAGGATCAGGCCGCGTTCGGTCTGCACGGGTCCACCGTGATACACCGGAGCATCAGCATGCTCGGTCTTATCGCTGGGTAGTTCGAGTTGGGTGAGGATATCACCGAGTACCAGGTTTGTGGTGCGGTTAAAGACAATACCGAGGGCACCGTCGGCATTGTGCTGGCAAATCAAAGTGACGGTTCGTTCGAAGTTTGGATCGGCTAACGCCGGCATCGCGATCAAGAAATGATTAGTTAAACTCGGAATTGCGGACATGGTGGTCGAAGTATCGATGAGAAGAGACACGCAGACAAGGGCGATTTAGTACTCTATCAAGATGATATTGAGGTATGTAGATTTAGCCAACCTACGGAAGGGGGTTACCGGCTGGTCAGGCGGTTGCCGCGGATAAACTGCCAGGTGCGAGTAATGTGAAGAATATCGACTTCTGCGCGGAAATTTTCGGGGAATGGTTCGAACGGTGCCGCGAGCTTAAGGATTCGCATCGCCGCATCATTTAGGGTCTTGTGCGGTGACGCCCGTTCCATCTGTATCTCATTGATTGTGCCGTCGGGATTTATCGCGACATCGAGAATTAGTGTGCCGATCAGGCCGTCGCGCTTGGCTGACTCCGGGTAATTCAGATTTCCAATCCGCTCGACCTTGGCGCGCCACGCCTCCATATAAGTAGCAAATTTATACTCCCGGGTGCGGGCGCTTAGGAATTTGCGCCGCGGCCGTTTTTGGTACTCGTCCCAAAACCGGGCCAACTCCGCCGTTAGTTTGGCGCGTTCTTGCTGAAGTTTGGTGGCCTCGCTGGTGCTCAGATTGATTTGTGTCGGTGCGGGCGATTCGGACGGTTGAACCGGGTTCGGTAGTTGCAAATCGGGTTGCTCGGGATTTGTTTGCGCGAGCACCTCGGGCTGCGGTGCCTGCGCAGGCTGCGGCGCGTCCGGTTGCAATTGCGGTTTAGCGGGCTCCCGCACCGTCGCCTGCAGGGTGGTTAGCGGCAACGGACTTTTCGCAGTTCGCATCAAATCAGTATCACCACCGCCGTCCTGGTTAGCTTGGGCCAGATAATCGACTTTTTCCGGCACCTCGTCGCTGCGCGTGTTGACCAGAGTGATGTCCAATGTAGGCAATCGATCCAGCTGCGGAATAATTATGGGTACGGTGAAGGAAATTCCGAGGATGATGAACATATGCACGAGGATCGACCCGAAAACAGACATTCCGAGGCGGTCACTGCGTGTAAATCTCGCGAAATCGTAAGCTAAGTCCATATGATCATGTAAATGCCGCGGGTTTCCGGGGCGGATTACCCAAAAGCACTCCTGCTAAATCGTAGGCTGGCGTATTTATGCATCAATTTCAGTGCTGCGGCAGCGATGCCGCCGCCGGTATCGGCCGATTTGCTCCGCCTTGGCAGGATTCGACTGTGGTTATTGCCGGCAATCGCAAAGCCGAATCGGACAATTTTGGGTTCAACCCGACCGGCCGAGAATCGACCCAGAGGTTTCGTACAGTGTAATCTATAGACGAAAAACACTCCGGCCCCCTGGTGTAACCGCCATCTTTTACTAGAATTGTGAATGTGGATGTAAATTTGGCCGCAAAAGCCACTATTATAGCAATCCAGCTCATATGCTAGCCGGAGCGCCTTGCTTAAGTAAATTATGGACACGAATCGTAGCGACTCACCAAAACCGATTGAAGCACAAACTCCCGCTGTGGGGGACGCAGCCGCCAGTCTCGATCCGAGTGATGTGAACGCCGCTAAGGTGATTAAGGTCATGGTGATCGATGACAGCAACACGATTCGGCGCACCACCGCATCGTTGTTGCAGCCCGAGGGATACGAAGTGTTGACCGCGGCGGATGGCTTTGAGGCGATGTCGGTGATTGCCGACCACCGTCCGGACATCATATTTGTCGACATAATGATGCCGCGGCTCGATGGCTACCAAACTTGCACGTTGATCAAGAACAACTGGCGTTTTCGAAAAACCCCGGTGATCATGTTATCCAGCAAAGATGGATTATTCGATCGGGCTCGCGGGCGCATTGCCGGATCGGATGCGCACATTAATAAGCCGTTCACGCGACAAGATTTGCTGCGCGCGATCGATCAGCATGTTGCTGTGCCGGCCACACATTGACGCGGGGCCTCGCTGCTGGCCGTATTACTGTGCGACGCTCATCGCGCGGCAAGTCGCTAAGCCGAGCGACGAGTTCAGGCCGTACCTCTCGGGTCGATATCGATGCATGTGTAGTGAGACGTGGAGGTGAGTGATGTCTATTGAACGCGTATTGGTGGTGGACGATTCGCCGACTGATCTTCATTTGATTACTGGTTATTTGCGCAAGCACGGATACCAGGCTTTGGCTGTGACCAACGGCGCCGATGCGATAAGCACAGCGAAATCCGAGCGGCCGGATCTCATACTGATGGATATTGTTATGCCGGAGATGAACGGTTTTGAAGCAACTCGAACGCTGTCGCGTGACCCGGACACAGCGCAGATCCCCGTAGTTATGGTGTCCTCGAAATCGCAGGAGACTGACAAAATTTGGGGCATGAGGCAGGGAGCAGTGGACTACTTGGTCAAGCCGGTCACAGAAAATATGTTGATCAAGAAGATTAAGATGTTCTGAACCGATCCGGCCACGTTCGTACATGAAAGAAGATTGCCGGTTCGCGTTGATCGGATGTCGCGGCATACATTTGGAGAATACCGCGCAGTGCCGTCGAACAATCGCAAATCCTGCCCACTGAATCTCGAAACCTTGTCGATGCAACCTGCCCCACCTAGAAATGCGCCGATGTGTTGCTGCAATCCAACCCCACGACGCGAATCTCAAAAACCGACTACAGTGCATTGGGCGGGTTACAGACGATGACACTGGAGTCGGAGTTTCGCGCTGACGGCGGCGCGCAGCATGTGTCGGCCGAGGCGCGACCGGTTGTGCGAGCGTTAGCATTCAAGCTGGACGGCATTTGTTTGGCGGTGCCAATCGAGCAAGTCGGCGAATTGGTCGATTGTGAAAGCATTACTCCGGTTCCGTTTGTGAAGCAGTGGGTAAAAGGCGTGACTAACGTTCGTGGTGGCTTGTTGCCGGTGGTGGATTTAGCAAGCTACTTCGATAAAACTGCAGTGTCGGCACAGCGCGGAATGCGCTTGATAGTTATCAACGTGAATGACGCGCCACTGGGTCTATTAACAACCGAAGTGCTCGGTATGCGCCAGTTCGGTGCAGCGGCTGAATCGGCCACGGTTGACGACTTCGAGCCCGTGTTGCGCCCGTATTTGCAACGCGCTATGGAGGCCGAAGGCACGGCTTGGGGTTTATTGGATTTGCGTCGCCTCGTGAGCGAGTCACGGTTTCAGGAGTTTGTGGCCTGACAGGCTATGGCAGAAGTCGTTCCGATATCCCCCGGGCAGCAGGCGTCAATCCTCGAGCCCGAGTCCACCACGCCGGCGAATCCTGAGTCCAACGCGGCACCCGTCGCACCGAGCGTCGCCACATCGACTTCCGGGTTGCGGCCACTGGACCGGCTGTTCAGGAATTCTACGTTTCTGATCATGGCTCTGGTGGGTGCAATCGCCGGATTAGTGGTTTTTCAATCCTTAGCGCTGCGCCAAGGCGCTGCGCAATCCCGGTATATCGGCGTCGCATCGCAGATGTTGGTGCAATCGCAGAAACTCGCGAAGGACTTGAGCGTCGCAGTGTCGGGCGACGAAGCCGCACTGACTGAGGTCGTGCGCTCTCGTGATGCATTGACCCAAGCGTTCGCCGTGCTCGAAAAGGGCCAACCTGGAACGGCCCTGGAACCGAGCCCCGAGGCGCTGCGGCCACTGATGGCGGCATCCAAGATTATCTGGGAGACGATACGGGATAAAACCAATCTGGCCGTCGAGAACACTCCGCAATTGTTTGCGGTGCGCCGGCAATCAGGTGTGGCCGTTGGTTTGGCGCCATTGTTACTGGCGCAATCTGACCGGGTTGTCGAGGTATTGGTGCGCGAACAAGCACCCGCAGCGATAATTAATGAAGCGGGTCGCCAGCGCACACTGGTGGAGCGGATCGCGCGTAACGTCATTCAGTTTTCGCTGGGAGCCGCTGGGGTATCGGTGGCAATAACCCAAATCGGTGACGATTCTGAGCTGTTCGCGCGTACTGCCAAGAATCTTCGTGACAAAGGTTCCGAGAGGGTGCGCGGTTATCTGGATGCGGTGGATGCAACGTTCGCTGAATTACAACAGGCGTTGACGCTGTTGTTCGAAAACGTCGGCGATTTTTTGGTGGCTCACGAATCGGCGCAAATTGTTAGTGCCGAGAGCGACGCGTTCCTGGATAGCATACAAGAATTAATTTCTGGCTATCGCGAGGTTCCAGCGAATCGTGTAATCAGCAGCCTAGTGTGGGTATTTGGGTTATCGATTATCGGTTTGTTATTGCTATTGGGCCGCGCCATTATCATGGATGCGAAAGATCGAATGGCGTTGAGTAACGACGAGAACCGCCAAACTCAAGACGCCATCCTCAAGTTACTCGACGAGATGAGCAGTCTCGCGGACGGTGACCTTACTGTGGAAGCCGAAGTGACCGATCAAATTACCGGTGCGATCGCCGATTCTGTTAACTATGCTGTACGCGAAATGCGCAGCCTGGTCGAACGCATTAACGATGCCTCCCAAGAGGTCGCCACAGAGTCCGGACATACCCGTGATATTGCCGGCCGAGTTGCGGCGGCCAGCGACGCGCAGGTGGGCGATATCGCGGCGGCCGCGGCGCAGGTGCAGACGATGGCAGCTTCGATGCAGGGTCTGTCCGTCGAGGCGAAGCGTTCGGCCGAAGTCGCGCAAGGTTCGATGCAATTGGCAAAACGTGGCGCCACATCGGTGCGTGACACGATTCGCGGTATGGACGAGATGCGCGATAGGATTCAGCAGACTGCGAAACGCATAAAGCGGCTGGGCGAAAGCTCGCAACAGATTAATGATGTCGTAAGTTTGATCGATGATCTCAGCGACCAGACCAACGTATTGTCTTTGAATGCCGCGATCCAAGCCACGATGGCCGGTGATGCAGGGCGCGGGTTCGCAGTCGTCGCCGATGAAGTACAACGCTTAGCGGATCGTTCGGCGGAAGCCACCAAAGAAATTGCCGAGTTGATCCAGACTATTCAAGGTGATATCAAGCAAGCGGTGATTTCCATGGAAGAAGCTACGGCCGGGGCGGTCGCGAGTACCAAGCTTGCGGGTAGTGCGGGCCAGGCGTTAGCAAAAATCGAATCGGTGTCCGAGCAGCTATCGAAAATCATCAGTAATATGGCGCAAACTGCTAACCGCCAATCGGTGTCCGGACGAGAGGTATCGATCGGGATGGCGTCGATTCGACAGACTACCGAGCAGGCGTCGCAGGGCGTTCGGCAAACCGCAACATCGGTGGAACGGCTGGCAGCGTTGGCGCGCGAGTTGGAACAATCGGTTAGCGGATTTCGCCTGCCAGAGTAGCGCTGTCCGTCCGACCCGCAACGCATAGGTACTCATTCTGTGCATAATACGCGGCGATGAGCACGCTTCCCCGCATCGACCCAGGCACGCTGGGTTGGGTTCGAACCGAAATCGACGATTCGTTATCGCATGCGGGCTCCAAGCTAGAGCAGTTTGCGATAAACCCCAACGATGTCACCCCATTGCGATCGTTTGTGGCGGATCTGCACCAAGTCGTCGGTACTCTGCAAATGGTCGAACTCGATGGGTCAGCTATGCTGGCCAAGGAAATCGAAGCACTGGCCCAAGCGATGGTACGCGCGGAGGTCGATCCCGCCGCGCAAATCAATCTGGTGCGGTACGGTCTGACCACGCTACGCGAACATCTGGATCAACTGAAATTGGGGTATGCCGATGTACCCTTGAAGCTCGTGCCAGAACTGAATCGCTTGCGATTGGGTCGGGCCGCGCCGGAGCTGACCGTGTTCGAATTGTTCACGCCCGACGTTTCCGTGTATCCGCCTGCGGGCGGTGAAAACGCTGCGCGCGAGTGGCTTGGCGATGAACAATTCCGGAAGCGCGCTCACGAGGTTCGTCGCGGCTACCAAGCGGCGTTGCTGAGTTGGCTTCGAGATCCTACTCGGCGCCAGGCGCTCGAGCAACTGGCCGAGAATTTACATACTCTCGATGAGGTGTCGCGATTCGCGACGGTCCGGCAAATTTGGTGGGTCGCGAGCGCATTCCTTGAGGGTTTATTGGAAGGCGGTATAGCGCCTTCCAATGAACGCAAAGCATTGTTGGGGAAGATCGATCAGCAGCTTCGGCAATTGGTCGAAGACGGCGAGGCCGCATTGATTCGTGATCCACCAGAATCGCTCATCAAAGCTCTGTTGTTCGAGATCGGTAATGCGACTCAGGGTGGCCCTCGCATCGCCGAAATTCGCGCTAGCTTCGAGCTCGACGCGTTGCTCGGCAAAGACGTGGATGCCGCGCTGGATGTCGGTCAGAGCAATGAGAAATTCATCGACGCGTTGCGAGGATTTGGTGATGATGCTCGCACCGACATCGTGCAGGCGCAGGAGTTACTCAGTCGCTATTTTTCGCCAAATGCGCAAGTGCCGGCGCTGTTGGAATCGATGGAGGACCATCTGTTATCGATACGTGAAGTCGCACGGCGCCACGAACTACGACCCGCTATGGATTTGGTTTCAGAGCTGCAAGCCGCGGGCAACGTGTTGATGCAACGCGGGGCAATCGATTTCAACCGCGCGTCGTTGTATATGGCTGCGGCCTTGTTGTTTCTGGAAAACACGGCCCAGGGTCGATATACCCAAGAATCAGACTGGCAGGAGCAGGCCGACAGGCGGGTGCGTTCGTTGAGCAATCTCGTCAGTGGTGATTCTCCAGCCGGCTTTGACGAACCGGAAGATATCGCGCCGGAGTGGACCGATGCGGAACTGAAACACCTGCTATCGGTGGTCGCGGGCGAAACTCGAGTCAATCTCAACAACGTCGAGCAGGCGCTGGAGATCTATTCGCGCGATGTTACGGTCATTGATGTACTCGACCAAACCCCGGCGTACCTGGACCAGGTACAAGGCGCGCTAGACATTCTCGGCCAGCGTCGGGCTGCGGAAATGGTAGCAGTGGGCAGTCAATCTATCCGCGATATTCGCAATGGCAAGTTGGAACCGACACCAGAAGTCATCGACGCATTGGCCGTCGCGGTCGGTAGCGCGGAAGCTTATGTCTCCGGATTGGAGCAGGGGCGCGAGAACATCGGTACGCTGGTTGATCGCGCTATGCGGGAGATGCACACCTCGATATCGGGGCGGCGGATCAGCCATATTGAAGTCGCGACGGTGCTGGCGGAAATGCATACGCAACTCGACGCATGGTTGGAAGATACCGCCGATGGCCCCGCATTCCGCGGCCTGCGACAGGGATTACGGGATATTGCCACGGTAGCAGACACGCGCGATGAGGTGCGTATCGGTCGTATCGTGGCCGAGGTGAACAATTTGCTCGATATCGTCTCCGACGACGTGGGGTTCCTAGGCGAAGAAGTCGAGGCAATGCTACGCCGGTCATTGCAGACACTGACCGGCCTATGTGAGCAATTCGATACCAGGCCCGCTGATGCGTTGAAACCGGCGGTCGTCGACGCGGTGGAGGGCGATACTGGCGTTGAGGACGATGATGACGGCATATCCCAGGATGAGATCATGCAGATCTTCCTCGAAGAGACCCGCGAAGCGTTGCCGGCCATCGATCGATTGCATGGCGAATGGCAGGCCGATGCCCACCAGGCCCGTGCACGCGCGGACCTGCGTCGGTATTTTCACACCCTCAAGGGCAGTGGACGCCTGGCGGGTGCGACGGCAATCGCTGAGTTGTGTTGGTGTGTCGAAAACGTGTTGAACAAAGTAATTGGTGGCTTCAGTCACGCCGATGAAGCCTTGCACCGATTTGTGTCGAACGCCACGCAAGCGCTCGTGGGGTTGGCCGCTGGCGATGACGCCATCGACTTAGGGGCGTGGCGCCGCGCAGCCGATGAACTGTTGTCGACTGACGGCGCAACTATGGGCACCGCGCCGGACGACGCCGACAGCGAGTCGTTGGACGATACGGTGGTGCGGGTCTTCGTGAGCGAGACGCTCGGCCATTTACGGGTGATTAGAGATCATGTTGAGAGCGGCCGTGAGGCTGGCGAATGCTTGGTGACGGACGACTTAGTACGCGCTGCACACACTTTGCAGGGTAGCGCCCGCTCGATGGGTTTAGAGCAGATGTCCAATGCCAGCGCGAATTTGGATCGGGTATTGCAGACATTGTTAAGCCGCGATGCAGCGCTGGACGCAGGCGATCTTAAACGACTTGACGATCTACACGGCTTAATCGCTCGCACTATCGATCGGTTGAATCAGGATCCGTCCGTACCGGAAGACTTGGACGCGGAGTTCTCAGCGCTTTCGATCGCATTCAAGAAACGACGCACAGCGGCGGATGCGGCGCCGAGCGTAGCCGACGACGATCTCGAAATGCGGCAAGTATTTAAGGAAGAGGCGGTCGATATTTTGTCTCGCGTCAATCGCACGATCAGTGCTTGCCAGGCGCAAGGTGTAGACCAGAGTCGGCTCGATGACTTGCGGCGTGAATTGCACACACTCAAAGGCGGCGCGCTGGCGGCGAACGCACAAGCCGTTGCCGATGTCAGCCACCACACTGAAAGTTTGTTGGAGCATTTATCCGCAGGTACATCGATCCTCGACGCTCCGTTGCTCGCATTGTTGGAAGAGGTGCACGATTCCTTAGCGATGGCGATCGACGCCGACGATACGTCCACAACCCGATCTGAACTGACAGCGCTAAGCGGACGCATCGTGGCGTCGGCTGGCACGATGCAGGCCGCGGCGGATACCAGGCAAGCGGCGGATCCAGCGGACGAGACACTTCCCGGGCTCGCGCCTGAGATGACGGCGCGCAAGATTGACGAGGAAATGCCGGACCCCGGCGCCATGCCACGGTCGATTGCGACGGATGCCGGACCCGGGCAAGTTCGAGTTGGCATAGACACGCTCGACACGTTGGTCAATTTCACCGGCGAGGTCAGCGTATCGCGTAGCCGATTGCAGGAGCAACTGCTGGAGGCGAAAGAGAATTTGCGGGAACTTCGCAGCAACGTGAGTCGTTTCAAAGATCAGCTGCGGGAATTGGAAATCGAAGCCGAGTCGCGCATCGCGTCGCGCGCGCCGGATACCGAATCGCCCGAGGCGGACTTCGACCCGCTCGAGTTCGACCGTTACACGCGAATGCAAACGCTGAGTCGCAGTTTGTCGGAAAGTTTGGATGATCTCGTCGCAATTCAATCCGGTCTGGATCAATTCGCTTCGGTGGCGGGCACGATGTTGCAGCACCAAGCCCAGCTTACGTCGCAACTGCAAGATGGGCTCATTCGCACGCGGATGGTGTCGTTTGCAACTCAGGTGCCGTGGCTGCGACATATCGTTAGGCAGACCGCACGGGAATTAGATAAGCAGGCGGACCTGGCGGTGAGCGGCGCCGATGTGGAGATCGATCGGAACGTGCTGGAGCCACTGCTGGGACCGTTGGAGCATATGATTCGCAATGCGATCGCACACGGCATCGAGCCCGTTGAGCAACGCACCCGAATCGGAAAACCGTCGATGGCGCAGATCAAAGTGGCCTGTCGGGAAGACGATGGCGAGGTCATCATTGACTTTAGCGATGATGGCGCGGGCTTGGACTTCGATGCAATTCGAGCCCGAGCACGTGCAGCGGGCATCGCCACCGGCGCGGAGATTGCCGACGACGAGATCATCCAGCTATTGGTGATGCCGGGCGTTTCGACTGCCGCTGCCGTCACGCAGCTATCCGGTCGGGGTGTAGGTATGGATGTCGTGAACAATGCGGTGCGGCGTCTCGGCGGGTCGATTACGGTGCGAAGCGAACTTGGGCGCGGCGCGACGTTCTCCATTCGTGTGCCGGTAAATCTCTCTATTACCCATGCGCTATTGGTCAGCGCGGCCGATCAGGTTTTTGCGATTCCAGCCCGCTTGATCAGCAAAGTGGTAAAAGCGCCCGCCGAGGAGATTGCAGGGCGCGAATGGCTGTCTATTCAAGAGCAGCGCTATCCATTGATGCCGCTTGCAAAATACTTGCAGTTGCCGCTACGCGCGCCAGAGCACGGCAAGGCCACGATCCTGCTGACCCGGATGGGGGCACAAGATATTGCCGTAGTGGTGGATGATCTTATCGATACACGTGAGATCGTGGTGAAACCATTAGGCCCGAAACTCGGTAATATCGCCGGAATCGGCGGCGCCACGATTCTTGGCGATGGGCGTGTGGTGTTGATTTTGGATATTCCCGAGCTGTGGGAAACCCACGGCAGTCGGCCAGTGGCGATTTCTCCGGCGGCGCAGAGCCAACCCCAACCGGCACTGCCGTTGGTTATGGTGGTGGACGATTCGTTGACAGTGCGCAAAGTCACGCGCCGCGATCTCGAAAAACAAGGATTTCGGGTGACAACCGCGAAGGACGGGCTCGATGCGATGGAACAACTCGATGCGGCGCTTCCCGATGTCATGCTGGTCGATATCGAAATGCCGCGCATGAATGGTTACGAACTCACCGAAAAGGTGCGCGCTAACCCCCGTACGGCACACATTCCGATCGTGATCATTACCTCCCGCGCTGGACCGAAGCACCGCCAGAAGGCGCTGGAATTGGGCGCCAACGCCTATGTGACTAAGCCATACCAGCGTGCCGACCTACTCGGGCATGTTCGCGCGATGCTCGGCTCGGGTGCGGACGCCGATACCGACACGCCGAGCCCGCCACAATAGTCGTCGCCGTGGAGGCACCACGGCGTTTTCCGGGATGGAAGTGGTAGCCGGCCATGGACTGATCACGGATACTCGACTCAATAGGCGAGAAACGCGGTTTTATGAAATTCGGCGGTGCGTGCGTCCCTGGTCGAGGCCGCGACACGGCATCGGAGCCTGACGATTCTGTTGGATTAATCGTTGTGGTGATGGATCGGGGAGGACCCTGCCGAGTTCGACACCGGTCCGTCGTCGTGGAACCCGTGGGCTGGTATTTGCATTCCAGGATGGGCATAGTCACGCCGCGGACCGGGCGGCTCGGCGCGTGTTGTTGGTCCATGCGTTGGCTGAAAGCCGGGCTTTGTCGGTGTGAGACGCATCACCCACGGCCGTTTCGCCATCTTTTACTAATTAATCAATGAATTAATAACAGAGGACAGATAGGTGTCGGCAAGCGTACAACCCGCGGTTCCCAGCCGTCGTGAAAAGGCCAATGCGATTCGAGCGCTTAGTATGGATGCGGTACAGCGAGCCAATAGTGGGCATCCGGGGATGCCGATGGGCATGGCCGATATCGTCGAAGTTCTATGGAACGATTTTCTTCGCCATAACCCAGCCAATCCGACATGGGCCAACCGCGACCGATTTATTCTGTCTAATGGCCACGGTTCGATGCTGCACTACGCGTTGTTGCACCTGAGCGGCTACGACCTGTCTATCGATGACATCAAGCAGTTTCGGCAATTACATTCAAAGACCCCCGGGCATCCCGAATACGGCTACACGCCGGGTATCGAAACCACGACCGGGCCGCTCGGCCAAGGTCTTGCTAATGCGGTGGGAATGGCACTCGCTGAGCGGGTGTTGGCGGCGCAATTTAACCAACCCGGTCACGACATTGTCGACCACTACACCTATGTTTTGGTGGGTGACGGTTGTCTTATGGAAGGCCTCTCTCACGAGGTGTGCTCGCTCGCAGGGACATTGGGACTCGGTAAGCTCATTGCGATCTACGACGATAACGGTATTTCGATCGACGGCGATACTGCGAATTGGTTTACCGACGACACGGCCGAACGCTTTCGGGCCTATGGTTGGCATGTAGTGCCGAGTGTAGATGGCCACGATGCGGACGCAGTCGGTGTCGCGATTCGTTCTGCCCACGACGAGCCGGCGCGGCCGAGTTTGCTGTGTTGTAAAACAATAATCGGCTGGGGTTCTCCTAATAAGCAAGGTAAGGAATCCAGCCACGGTGCGGCGCTCGGCGAAGCGGAAATCGCGTTGGTGCGCGAACAGATCGGTTGGCCCCATGCGCCGTTCGAGGTGCCTGCGGAAAATTACACGGCGTGGAATGCACGCTCGGTCGGTGCCGCGGCCGAGGCGGAGTGGTCGCAGCGGTATTCGCTGTACGCGGTGGAATATCCGCAGCTTGCGGCGGAGTTTGAACGCCGTATACAGCGACGGCTGCCAGACGATTGGGCGCAACACGCCGACGACGTGGTGCGGCGCGCCGACGCTGAAACACAATCACCAGCGACTCGGAAGGCGTCACAGATGATGCTGAACGAATACGGTCCCGTATTGCCGGAACTGATCGGTGGGTCGGCCGACCTGACCGGCTCCAATCTCACGATGTGGGAACAGTCAAACGCCATCAGTCGATCGAACCCGGCAGGAAATTATGTGTACTACGGTGTGCGCGAGTTCGGGATGTTTGCCGTTATGAACGGCATCGCGTTACACGGCGGTCTCATACCGTATGGGGGCACATTTCTGATTTTCTCGGAGTACGGCCGCAATGCATTGCGCATGGCCGCGTTGATGGGGGCCCCGAGCATTTTCGTATTCACCCACGATTCGATTGGGTTGGGCGAGGACGGGCCGACGCACCAAGCAGTGGAGCAGGCCGCCACGCTGCGCCTCGTTCCTAATATGTCGGTGTGGCGGCCGTGCGATACGACGGAAACCGCGGTCGCTTGGCGAGTCGCCATTGAGCGCGACGATGGCCCCACGTGTTTGCTGCTGTCCCGGCAAGGGCTGCCATTTCAGGCACGCGGCGCGGCACAGATCGGCGCGATCGGGCGCGGCGGGTATACGCTGCAGGACTGTAACGGCAGGCCGGAAGCGATTATTATCGCGACCGGTTCTGAAGTCAGATTGGCGATGGCTGCGGCCAGTGAGTTGACGAATCAAGGGCGACGCGTTCGCGTCGTATCGATGCCGTCGACCGATGCGTTCGACCGCCAGGATTCGGATTATCGGGAAACGGTTTTACCCAACGCGGTCACCGCACGCGTGGCAGTGGAAGCCGGGGTGCGCGATTTCTGGTTTAAGTATGTCGGCTTGCACGGACGCGTGGTGGGAATCGATTCGTTTGGTGAATCGGCACCTGCCGAGGCCGTTTTCGAACATTTTGGATTTAGCGCCGAGCGGGTCGTGGCCGCCGTCAATGACGTAATCGCGGCTTAAGCCGGGTGCAATTTCCGGCTACTGGGATTGTAAAACGCAGCATTCGTAGAAGCGGTAGCCGAGTATCACCCTCGGGTTATGGCTAATTAATTTGGAGACAATCGATGGCAATTAACGTAGCAATTAATGGATTCGGTCGTATCGGCCGCAACATCTTCAGAGCGCTATACGAGGCACAGCGCACCGATGAGATTCGCATCGTCGCGGTAAATGACCTCGGTGACGCCGCGACCAACGGCCACTTGCTCAAATACGATACCGCGCATGGCCGGTTTGACGCTGATGTGTCGGTGCAAGGTGACCAGATCGTGGTCAACGGCGACCGCGTCCGCGTGTTGGCAGAACGTGATCCGACAAAGTTGCCGTGGGCCGACTTACAGGTCGATGTTACTTTGGAATGCACCGGCTTGTTCACGACCAAGGAAAAAGCCGGCGCGCATCTCGCCGCTGGCGCAAAGAAGGTCATTATCTCCGCGCCCGGTGGTAAGGATATCGACGCCACCATCGTGTACGGGGTTAACCATGACGTGTTACGTGCGTCCGACACGGTAATATCGAACGCCTCCTGTACCACAAACTGTCTTGCGCCTTTAGTCAAACCGTTGCACGACGCGATCGGTCTAAAAGCCGGCATTATGACGACGATTCACGCCTATACTAACGATCAGGTGTTGACCGACGTTTACCATACCGATCTGCGCCGAGCCCGATCCGCTACCCAATCGATGATTCCCACTAATACCGGAGCCGCGGCGGCGGTTGGATTAGTGCTCCCCGAACTCAATGGCAAACTGGATGGGTTCGCGATTCGTGTGCCGACGATAAATGTATCACTGGTGGACCTAACGTTTGACGCCGCGCGTGATACGTCGGTAGACGAGGTCAATCAAATCATGCGTGATGCGTCGAACGGTGCATTGCGGGGCATTCTCGCCTATAACGATGCGCCGCTGGTATCGGTGGACTTTAACCACGACCCGGTGTCGTCGACCTACGACGCGTCGATGACACGCGTAGTGAATGGCAATACCGTTAAGGTGTGTTCATGGTACGACAACGAGTGGGGGTTTTCGAATCGTATGCTGGATACCGTTATCGCGTTGATGAGTGCTAGTTAATATCGGTCGGTGCCGATCCGATGAGTAGAGCAGTGGCGATACCAGTCATGGACGATGTCGAGCTTAAGGGCAAGCGGGTGTTGATTCGCACCGACCTGAACGTCCCCATCGACGATGGGGAAGTACGCAGTGATGTGCGTATCCGTGCCGCATTGCCGTCGATCAGGCGAGCGCTGGATGCGGGCGCTTCGGTCCTATTATTGTCACACCTCGGTCGGCCCACTGAGGGCCAATTCGATGCAAAGTTTTCACTGCAACCCGTTGCGAGTCGCTTATCGGAACTGCTAGGCAGACCGGTACCGTTGGCGCGGGATTGGTTGCGCAGTCTCGATGCCCACGGCGACCACGGCGTGGTGTTATTGGAGAACGTTCGATTTCAAGTTGGTGAGAAGGCAAACGACGATACCCTGGCGCAGCAGATCGCCGCGTTGTGCGATGTGTTTGTCATGGATGCGTTTGGTACTGCCCATCGCGCCCATGCATCGACCCACGGCGTTGCGAAGTTTGCCGCCGTCGCTTGCGGCGGCCCGTTGTTGGCGCGCGAATTGACCGCGTTGGGACAAGCGCTCGAGGATCCAGCGCGGCCGCTGGTGGCGATTGTAGGCGGCGCCAAGGTATCCACAAAATTGTCGGTGTTGGATAGTTTATGTGGACTCGTCGATGAGTTAATAGTCGGTGGTGGAATCGCCAATACATTCATCGCTGCGGCCGGTCATGAAATAGGTGCATCGCTTGCGGAGTCGAGTTTTATAGATAGTGCGCGGCAACTCATGGAGCGCACGCAACGTAACGGTGCCACTATTCCGCTGCCCGAAGATGTGATTACGGCCCGCGAGATCAGCGCCGAGGCCGCGGCGCAACACAAGACGATTGGCGCACTGGGCGCAAACGATATGATTCTCGATATTGGCCCACGCACCTGTGGTCGTTTTGCGGAGAGTTTATACGCGGCCGGTACGATCGTCTGGAATGGACCGGTCGGAGTTTTTGAATTTCCACAATTTGCCGCCGGTACGGAAACCGTTGCGCGGGCCGTCGCGGCCAGCCCGGCATTCAGTATCGCTGGCGGCGGTGATACGCTGGCGGCTATTGAACAATTTGGCGTGGCCGATGGCATTTCCTACATCTCTACGGGCGGCGGTGCATTTCTGGAGTTTCTCGAAGGTAAGCCACTGCCGGCAGTTCAGGTTCTCGAGGAACGCGGTGCGCAGGCGTGACGGACTATCGATTAATTCATTGAGCACTTGAGACACCGACGCCCGATATCCACTACAGACTATGCTTCGTCAAACTAAGATTGTTGCGACTTTAGGGCCGGCTACCGACCCCGTGGAAGAGCTGGATGCTATGATCGCCGCCGGCTTGGATGTTGCCCGGGTAAACTTCTCGCACGGTCGCGCCGAGGACCATATGCGGCGGGTTGAAATGGTACGCCAACAGGCCCAAGCCCATAGTCGCCCGATCGGAATTCTTGCCGATCTACAGGGACCGAAGATCCGTATCGAGAGTTTTCGCGACGGTCCGGTAACACTGACCGAAGGTGAAGTGTTTTATCTGGACCCAGGGCTAGCGGCCGATGCGGGTGATGAGCGACGCGTCGGTGTTACCTACCAAGACCTTCCGCGGGATGTGAAACGCGACGACGTGTTGTTACTGGATGACGGTAATATCGTTTTGCAAACGGAGCTGGTTGAGAACGATGAAATCCGCACCCGGGTGGTCACCGGCGGGATTCTGTCTAATAACAAAGGAATCAATCGTCAGGGTGGCGGTCTGTCAGCGGCCGCGCTAACCGCAAAGGATTACGAGGACGTCAAGCTGGCGGGCCAGCTTGACGCGGAGTACTTGGCGGTATCGTTTGCGCGCAACGCCGAAGACGTGCAAATCGCGCGGGAGTTATTTCACGCCGCCGGCGGTCGGGGTGGCATTATGGCCAAGGTCGAACGGGCCGAGGCGATGCAGAATATTGACGAGATAATCGACACGGCCGACTCGGTCATGATTGCGCGCGGCGATCTCGGAGTCGAGATTGGCGACGCTGAACTGCCCGGTGTGCAAAAGCGCATTATTCGCGATGCGCGAATGCGTAACCGTGTCGTCATCACCGCCACCCAGATGATGCAATCGATGGTGGAGCATTCCCAGCCAACCCGCGCGGAGGTGTTGGATGTTGCCAACGCCGTGCTTGACGGCACCGACGCGGTAATGCTGTCGGCGGAAACTTCGATCGGTAAGCATCCGGCCAAGGTTGTGGCGGCGATGGATCGTATCTGCCGCGGTGCGGAGCGCCATCAGGATCTAATCAATCTAAATCGCAGCATCGATGCGCATTTTGAAAATACCGAAGAAGCAATCGCGATGTCCACGATGTATGCGGCAAGCCACTACGATGTCGCCGCGATATTGGCGTTAACCGAATCCGGGGCGACGGCGAAATGGATGTCACGCATGATCTCCGGTATACCGATTTATGCGGTAACGACGCACCGGGCGACACAGCGTCGCGTCGCGTTGTATCGTGGTGTCTATCCGATTGATTTTGGTGCAAAAGGCCAAGACGACCGGGCAATTTCACGCGAGGCGATTGCGGAACTGGTGCGGGTCGGTGCGGTGCGCGACGGCGACCGGATTATAATTACCCAGGGCGATTTAAGCGGTGTGACTGGCGGCACCAATACAATGCGTATCGTGCGGGTTAACGCTGGTGTGTATTGATGCCCGTGCTACTCGCGCCAATATATTTAGCAGAATCTTGATTCAAATGCATATTTGCAGAGCAAGCGGAGGCGAATACCGATGAATATTGAAAAGCTGCAACAGACCGCGCAGGGTATGGCGGCACCGGGCCGAGGGATTCTGGCTATGGACGAAAGCACGCCGACTTGTCGCAAACGGTTCGAGAAACTTGGAATTCCGTGTACCGAAGAGTATCGCCGTTCGTATCGGGATATGCTGGTGACGACACCGGGAATTGGGAGCTATATCAGCGCTGCGATCTTGTTCGATGAAACGCTGCGCCAATCGACACTCGGTGGCGCGCTGTTTGTGGAGTATTTGCAGCAGCAAGGAATCATCCCGGGAATTAAAGTGGATGCGGGGGCCAAGGCGTTGGCGGGCCACGGCGAGGAAAAGGTGACCGAGGGCCTGGACGGGTTGCGCGAGCGACTCGCTGAGTACGCGGCGATGGGAGCCCGCTTCGCAAAGTGGCGCGCCGTCATTACCATCGGCACAGGCATGCCAAGCGCGGCGTGTTCGATGGCGAATGCCCACGGTCTGGCGCGCTACGCCGCGTTGTGCCAGGAAGCTGGTATGGTGCCGATCGTCGAACCCGAAGTATTGATCGACGGTGACCACACGATCGAGCGTTGTTTCGAGGTGACCCGAGACGTGCAACATTTGGTGTTTGCGCAGCTTTTGGAGCAGGGCGTGGTGATGTCGGGCATTATTCTCAAGCCCAGCATGGTTATCGCCGGCCGGGGCTGCGCGCAGCAACCTACCATTGGGCAAGTTGCCGAACAGACGGTGCGCTGTTTGCGGGAAACCGTGCCCGCAGACGTACCCGGTATCGCGTTTCTATCCGGTGGACAGAGTGATGAAGAAGCCACCGGCCATCTGAACGCGATGAATCGACTCGATGAGAAACTGCCGTGGGCGTTGACGTTCTCCTATGGACGCGCACTACAGGCGGCGGCGATGGAGGCGTGGGGCGGGAAGTCTGAAAATGTCGAACGCGCGCAACGGGTGGCGCTACACCGGGCGCGCATGAACGGTGCGGCCGCGAGCGGCGAATACGCGCCGGAAATGGAGCAACAGGCGGCCTAACCCAGGGAGTCTGTTCGACTCGGGCGTCGTCGTTCCCCGCTGCTCGTTTACCTCGGGGCCAATACGAATCGAGGCGTTACGATGACCTCATTGCCCGGGGCGGGATGGGTCGGAATGTTCATTGACAGCAATAACGATACGACCGCGATGCCGCTACCCACAAGAAACACCGCCGCAGGCGATACCAACCAGACCACGCCAAGTGCGGCAGGCAGTATGACCGCGGCAATGTGATTGATGGTGAATCCAACCCCCGCTGTCGACGCAATATCTGCCGGGTCGGCGATTTTTTGAAAGTAGGTCTTAATGGCGATGGCGAGCGCAAAGAACGCGTGATCTACAATGTACAAACCCGCGGCCACGGTGGCGTTGCTAACGAACGCATAGGCGGTAAACACGCCAATCAGTCCGGCGTATTCAAATAACAGCGCGCGGCGCTCACCCAATCGACCCACCAGGCGCCCGATGCGGCGTGCGAACAAAACGTTGACGGTTGCGTTTATGAAAAACAACAGTGAGATCGCGCCGACATCGAATTTGAATTTTTCCACCATTAAGAAACCCGCGAACACGATGAAAATCTGTCGCCGTGCACCGGACATAAAAGTCAACGCGTAGTACAGCCAGTAACGTGACCGCAGCACCATGCCTTTGTGTTGTTCGACTTTGGCTGGGTACTTCGGAAACGACAACCATGCGAATACCGCGATGCCGGCAGTGAGTCCGCCGCCAACCATATAAATCCAGCGGAAGTCGAGATGCAGCCGATCGAATGCTAGCCAGATTAATCCATAAATTACGATCGATGTGAATGCACCCACCGCGATGATCCGGCCCAGAGCTTCGGGCGCACTTCGCTTATCGAGCCATTGCAGCGACAGCGATATTTGAATCGTTTCGTAATAGTGAAAGCCCAACGACATCAATACGGTGGTGCAATACAGGCCGACTATGCTCGGAAACCAGCCGGTGATGGCGGTGCCGACACCGAGCACGGCGAGTGCGATATACGCAAGCGCTTGCTCGCGTACCAGCAACAGTAGGAACACAACGGCGAATGCAAGAAATCCGGGGACTTCACGTAGGCTCTGCAATATACCGATTTCCGCTCCAGTAAATGCGGCGCGTTCGATGGCGAAATTGTTGAGCAACGCCGACCACGTATCGAAGCTCAGCGGCACCGCGGCCGCCATAAGCAACAACAACGTTTCGGGTCGGCGCCAGGCGGCGAGGCGCCCACGGAACTGGACAAGTAAGGCCATGATTGCGGCGAATTGTGCCTTAGATCTTCATGCCAAAATAGGTACAATTCGCCAATGAATATCGTAAAACAGACAAATGGGTCGGCCCGACATCCGGGCGACGATGCTGACCTAGGGCGGCCGATCACAACGTCGGCACAGGACTTAAGCCATGGGCCACATCGATTTGCGTGGCACAGTCATACCCGTGCGCAATTGGTGTACGCCGCAGTCGGAGTCATACGGGTCGAAACGATCTCGGGATTATGGTGGGTGCCGCCACAGCAGGCAGTCTGGGTACCCGCACGAATCGAACACGAAGTCGCGGCCGAGCAAGCGGTCTCGATGCGTTCACTGTATGTGCACGAACGCGCCGCACGACGGCTGCCGACAGTCTGTGGTGTGGTACCGGTCAAACCACTTCTGCGTGAGCTGATCGTGGAAGCATGCCGGCGCTTGGGCAACGATGCCGTAGACGTTACCGATGCGCGCTTGACTGCAGTAATTCTCGATGAGTTACAGCAACTCCGACCAGAGCCCCTGTATCTGCCGATACCGCAGGATAAGCGCTTGCGGCGCATCGTCGACGTGTTGGCAGCCGATCCTACCGATTCGCGCACGTTAGACGACTGGGGACGGTCGGCCGGGGCTAGTGCGCGCACATTGGCACGGCGCTTTCAGCGTGAAACGGGTTTGTCGTTCGGACGATGGCGTCAGCGCTTGCGGATTCTGTCAGCGATTCCTAAATTGTCGGCCGGAGATTCTGTGACCCGGGTCGCGTATGATCTGGGGTATCGCAGCCCAAGTGCATTTATCGCGGTATTTAGACGCACCTTGGGACAGCCGCCAGCGCGGTTTGCGCGTGCACGCCGCGAACAATAGATCAAGATATAACGGCTCAAATGGTGAAAATTCGGCACGCAATTCGAATTGCGTTGATAGCCGCAATCAGTGGTGGATTGGTCCTGAACATCGCCTACGCGGAGCCATTGCGTTGGAAAATGGCGAGCTGGTTTCCGCCCAATCTAACCCAGCTCGGAACCTTGGGGCTGCGTCTAACCGAGAGTATTGATCGAGTTTCCGGTGGTGAGTTCAGCATTGAATATTTTGGGCCCGGCGCATTGATCGCGGCGAAAGACTGTTTCGACACTGTTTCCGCCGGGACGATTGACGCGTGCTGGTCAAGCGCCCGCTACTGGTATGGCAAGGAGCCGGCGTTGGCGATGTTTGCGGCGGTACCGTTTGGGCCGCGTGCCGCCGAGTTTGGGGCGTGGATTTATTTCGGCGGTGGCATCGAACTCATGGATAAGATCTATGCCGAGCATGGCCTGAAGTCGTTGCCCTGTGGCGTCGTCGCACCTGAGGCGTCGGGATGGTTTCGCAAAGAGATTAAATCGGTGGAGGATCTGAAGGGCTTGAAAATGCGGTTCTTCGGTCTGGGTGCACGGGTTATGGAGCGGCTCGGGGTCGTCACGCAACTGATCGCCGGGGACGACATTGTCGCCGCGATGTCACGCGGATCAATTGATGCCGCCGAATATTCAATGCCGGCAATTGATCTCGAACTTGGTGTACACGAGGTGGCCAAGCATTACTATTTTCCAGGCTGGCATCAACAAGCAACGCTATTCGAACTGTTGATGAACAAGCAACAATGGGAGGCGTTGAACGATACACAACGAGCCCAGCTTGAGCTCGTCTGCGGCGATAATTTCCGCCACGGCTTGGTGGAAGGTGAGGCAATTCAATCCGCGGCGCTCGCGACATTAAAGTCGAAGGGGGTGGTGTTTCATCTCTGGCCGCCGGAAATTTTGGATATCATCGAGCAAACCTGGATCGAAGTGGCCACCGAAGACGCTGGGCGCGATGACAATTTCAAAAAGGTCTGGGAGTCCTATACGCAGTTCAGAGTCGCTAACCGGTTATGGAAAGATTTGGGACATCTGCGTTAATTATGCTCTGTTGCGATTCGGGGACCGTTCGAATCAGGTATGGGATTAGCCGACGGCGAATAGCCGCTGGCGTCGCGGACACGCGCGGCATCATGCAATGTTTGACATTGGGCCGCGATGGCTGAGCGGTTATAGTGTATTGGTTGCCGGCGTAGGTCGGTGTTGCGCAACAGGAATCCAGCGAATGTAAATATGGCAGAGCGGACCGATTCGAGCCCGACCACATCCCCGATCCGGGCGCCCCGGGTTGGATTATTCGTCACTTGTTTGGTGGACCTGTTTCGCCCAAACGTGGGATTTGCTGCGCTTGAGCTATTGCAGCGCGCGGGTTGTGACGTAGAAATACCGTCGCAGCAGACTTGTTGCGGACAACCTGCCTACAACAACGGCGACACCCGTGACGCACGCGATATCGCGAAGCAAGTCATTGATGTATTTGCGGATTACGACTATACAGTGGCACCGTCCGGTTCCTGTGCAGGCATGATAAAAGAGCACTATCCGCGTTTGTTCGACGCGGACGCAGAGTATTACGAGAAAGCTTTGGCGCTGTCGTCGCGGTGTTTCGAATTGACGGAATTTCTCGACGGCGTCGCCGATCGTGTGGCATTGTCAGAATCGCCGTCATGCTCATATACATACCACGACTCGTGCTCCGGTTTGCGCGAGTTGGGAATCAAGCAGCAACCCCGGACATTGTTGGCGAGAATCGCCGGTTTGTCGGTACGAGAGATGCAAGACTCGAATGTCTGCTGCGGTTTTGGCGGCACATTTTGCGTTAAGTATCCGGACATATCGGGGCGAATGGTGGCCGATAAAGCAGACGCTATTCGTGCCACAGGCGCGGATATGGTACTGGGTGGCGATCTCGGTTGCCTTATGAATATCGCCGGTCGGCTCAAGCGTGTTGATAGCACGGTCAGTGTCTACCATGTCGCGGAAGTCCTCGCCGGTAAAACCGACGTACCACCGATTGCTGGAAGCCGTTCATAGCAAGGTGTCGAAAGCGTCCATCCATAGAATTTGTCAACGTGCCTCGCTGCATTCTGCTATCGATTCCGGAGTAAACTGAATTGCAATCCGTTGCCCATGAGTTTAAGGCCCGCTCGCGCCGTGCGTTGCAGGACACAGCGTTGCAACAGGCACTGGCCCGCGCCAAAGGCGGCTTCATCGATCATCGCCGCACGGCCATCGAGGCCTTGCCAGAATTCGACGAACTTCGCGCCCGCGCCAAACAAATCAAGAATCATACATTAGCGCATCTCGACTACTACCTCGAACGTTTTGAGGCGCAAGTCAAGGCCCATGGCGGTCAGCTGCACTGGGCGCGCGGGCCCGAAGAGGCACGTCGGATCGTTGTCGATATTTGTCGTGCCGCCGGAGCCAAACGGGTTACCAAAGGGAAATCCATGGTGGGCGAGGAAGTCGCAATCAATCCGGCGCTTGAGGCGGCGGGGTTCGAGGCCATCGAAACTGATTTGGGTGAGTACATTATTCAGCTTGCCAAAGAGCCGCCGAGCCACATAATCGCGCCGGCCGTGCACAAAACCCGCGCCGAAATCACCGAATTGTTTTACGCGCATCATCGACGCCACGGGATCAACAAACGGGTCAGCGATGTGGCGTCGATCGTTAACGAGGCACGAACCGTGTTGCGCGAGGCGTTCGTAACTGCCGATGTCGGTATTACCGGAGCCAACTTTCTGGTGGCGCAGACCGGGTCCAGCGTGCTTGTCACCAACGAGGGCAACGGCGATTTAACGAGTTCGTTGCCGCGGGTTCATATCGTGACCGCGTCGATCGAAAAAGTGCTTCCCACGTTGGAGGATTTGGCGGTATTTCTTCGGCTGCTGGGGCGTAGTGCGACCGGTCAGGAAATGTCGAGTTATACGAGCATTTTTACCGGACCCAAACGTGATGCCGACCTCGATGGGCCCGCTGAGTTTCATGTCGTGTTATTGGACCACGGCCGTTCGGCTATGCTCGGCAACGAATTTCGCGAGATGCTGCGCTGCATACGCTGTGGCGCGTGTTTGAATCACTGTCCAGTGTACGGATCCATCGGCGGGCATGCGTATGGCTGGGTTTACAGCGGGCCGATGGGCGCGGTACTCACGCCGCTTATGGTGGGACTGCGCGAGGCCGCTGATCTGCCCAATGCCTGCACATTGAATGGCCGCTGTCAGGAGGTGTGCCCTATGGACATACCGTTACCGACGATGTTGCGACGGTTGCGGATGCGAGAATTTGAACAAAAGTTGACGGGTGCCCGCAGCCGCTGGTTGTTGTCGATTTGGGCGTTCCTCGCGAAGCGGCCGAGGGTGTACCAAATGGCAATGCGACCGCTAGTGGGGTTGCTCGCTATCGGCAGTCGCGGCGCTCGGCGTTTCCTGCCGCTGGCGCGTGGGTGGACGCAAAGTCGCGATTTCCCTGCGCCCCAAGGCCGTACCTTTCAATCGTTATACCGTGCCCAGCAACGTAAGCAATGAGCGACTCAGCGCGCAACGCGATTCTCGACAGCATTCGCAAGGCATTGGACCGCGATCGCGAATTGGACGCATCAATTGCGACGGCATTGGATAGCCGGCTTAACGATTGTGGGCCGCACGTGCTGCCGGTGTTCGACGAGCTGCCGGTAGAGCGTTTTGTGAGCAAACTCGAATCCGTACACGCCACCACAAGTCGCGTGGCCGGCGTCGCGGACATAGCTGCCGCCATCGACGGCTTTATCTGCGCCCACGGGCTGTCGACTAATATCGTCGCGGCCCGTGGTGCACTGTTAGATAATATCGACTGGCCGACCGCGTACCGTATCGAGCATCGTGGCGCTACAGTGGACGATGCGGTGGCGATTACCGAGGCCTTGGCCGGTATCGCCGAGACCGGTACCTTGGTCTGTGGGTCATCCGAGAGCCATCCCACATCATTAAACTTTCTGCCTGAGAATCATGTTGTCGTGATGTCGGAATCGCGCTTGTTTAAACATATGGAAGACGTTTGGCAGGAGCTGCGGCGCTTGCCCGGCGGTTTACCGCGGGCCGTGAATCTAATCACTGGCCCATCCAAGACCGCCGACGTCGAACAGACGATTCAATACGGGGCGCACGGCCCACGCCGATTACACGTTATTATCATCGCACCGCCTTGAGCACCACCGTCTACCAGCGCGCTGGCGGCAGAGAGAACATTAATTGCTACGAATTTTGAGAAAACTCTGATTAAATCGGAATTTTCCCGGGTGCCGGGATGTACGGTCTCCATTCGGTCTTTAGCAGGTGATTGATCGTGTCCGAGGAACAAGGGTTGTATTTTGGGCTCTGAGAATTCCGGGATGGCATTCAAGAACGTGCCTCAGTGATGTACGCTAAGCGTATCGGTATAGATGGAACAAAAAAGTTCGTATTCGGCGGAAGAGTTATTGCAATGCGCGCGGGGTGAGCTGTTCGGGCCCGGTAATGCGCAGCTGCCGCTTCCCCCTATGTTAATGTTCGATCGAATTACCGATGTTACGATCGATGGCGGCCGCTACGGCAGGGGCCGGATAGTCGCGGAACTTGATATATCACCAGAATTGTGGTTTTTCGGATGCCATTTTGTGGATGATCCGGTTATGCCGGGGTGTCTCGGAGTGGATGCGCTGTGGCAACTGATCGGGTTTTATCTGGGTTGGTTGGGCCGGCCCGGGCATGGCCGGGCGCTCGGCGCCGGGGGCGTTAAATTTTCCGGTGAGGTCACGCCCGACAATCGCTTGGTAACCTATCGCCTCGATTTCAAACGCGTTATTTTGCGCAAGCTAACGATAGGTACTGCCGATGGCGAGGTGGAAGTGGACGGCAAGCCGATCTATACCGGCACCGATTTACGGGCCGGATTAGTTAAATAAACAGGCGGATCTTAGCAGGAGGTCGATTTGCGACGGGTGGTGGTTACCGGTCTGGGGATCGTGTCCAGTATCGGTGTAAATAAGCAACAGGTCCTAGCGGCTTTGCGGGCTGGCGAGTCAGGCATTGAGTTCTGTCAGGAATACGCCGATCTCGGCTTTCGTAGTCATGTGCACGGTTCAATCGAAATTGACCTGAGTGCGCTTATCGATCGAAAGATTAAACGCTTTATGGGTGACGGTGCGGCCTACAACTATGTGGCAATGCGCGAAGCGATGACAGATTCGGGGCTGGAGTCGGATCAGATATCTAACCCGCGCACCGGGCTCATAGTGGGATCGGGTGGGCCGTCTACCGAAAACCTGGCGCTCGCGGTGGACAATCTGCGCGCCAGGGGAGTGCGCAAAGTCGGTGCATATATGGTGACCCGCACCATGTCCAGTACCAACGCGGCGTGCATTGGTACGGCCTGCAGAATCAAAGGCGTGTCGTATTCAATCAGCTCCGCGTGTGCCACTAGCGCCCATTGCATCGGCAATGCGGCGGAATTGATACAAATGGACAAGCAAGATGTCGTATTTGCAGGGGGCGGAGAAGAAGTCCACTGGACGATGACCATGTTATTCGACGCGATGGGGGCGTTATCGTCTAACTACAACGCATTGCCGCAGTCCGCATCACGCCCTTACGATTCCGATCGTGACGGATTTGTGATCTCTGGCGGTGGTGGTGTGTTGGTGCTGGAAGAGTTAGAGCACGCATTACGACGCAACGCAAAGATATATGCCGAACTGGTGGGGTACGGCGCGACTTCCGACGGCTACGATATGGTACAACCGTCCGGAGAAGGGGCGGTTCGGTGTATGCGTCAGGCGATGGCAAACATCACCGACCCGGTGCAATATATAAATGCTCACGGTACCAGCACACCAATTGGTGATGTGCGCGAACTCGAAGCTATCGGCACGGTATTCGGCGAACAATTACCGTTGATAAGTTCAACCAAATCACTGACGGGCCACGCGTTAGGGGCGGCTGGTGTAAACGAGGTGATTTATTCTTTGTTGATGATGGAGTCGGAATTTATTCCGGCCTCGGCCAATATTGAAAATCTCGATCCCGCCGCGGATGGGTTTCCGATTGTGCGTGAGCCGCGTGATCCAATTGGCCTAGACGTCGTCATGTCCAACAGCTTCGGTTTCGGCGGTACCAATTCGGCGTTGGTTTTCCAGCGTTATTCCGGTTAGTAGTGCCGTGCCGCAGGGGTCCGGAGTCGTGCAGTGAGAACTGGCCATTAATCGCGTGCATTTGTAAACCGTGTCCGCGTACGCGTCTTCACGTCCCGGATTGCGCGGGCCGGCAATCTGGCTGTTTGGTTGTTGCGCGTTGATTTTCGCGATGATTGTATTGGGCGGTGTCACCCGTCTTACCGAGTCTGGATTGTCCATCGTGGACTGGCGGCCAATATCTGGAGTATTACCTCCGTTGAGCGAGGCCGCGTGGCGCCAAACGTTTGCCGACTACCAACAGTTTCCCGAGTATCAAGCATTCAATAGCAGCATGGATCTCGCTGCATTCAAGCGCATCTACTGGTTCGAGTACGCACACCGAATGCTGGGCCGGCTTATCGGGCTGGTATTTTTGGTCCCTTTTATCGGGTTTCTATCCGCGCGCGTTTTGCCACGATCGCTTATTGTAAAATTGTGGGTAGCGTTTCTATTGGGGGCATTGCAGGGTGGATTGGGTTGGTACATGGTGCAAAGCGGGTTGCTGTCCAATCCCCACGTGAGTCAGTATCGGTTGACGGCGCATTTGCTATTGGCAATGGTCATTTACGGTTTCCTGCTATGGTTGGCGATTGATTTGGTGACGGCCAAA